>JAQYDI010000126.1 GCA_028724245.1 Lachnospiraceae bacterium | reverse complement strand
CTGCGGCATATTGATTTTTCAGCAAAATGATGATATGAAGTAACTGTTCAGAGCCAGGCAGATTTGTACAAAAAGTGCGACGAATGCTTGCATTCATGAGCACTTTTTCGTACAAATCTATTTGGCGGATACGCCACACCGAGGAAACACACAGTGTTTTCGAGGTGGGCTCTGAACAGTTACGATGTGAACAGTTACAGATTTTGTAACGAATTGCGGAATATCCGCATTAACAGACAGAACGCATGAAAGGAGGAAAAATCATGCAGCCGATGGATGAAATTTATCAGAAATACGCTCAGATGGTATATCGGTATCTGCTGTCGCTGGTGCATAGTCAGGATGTGGCGGAGGAACTGACGCAGGAGACGTTTTATCAGGCAGTGAAGAATATCGACCGGTTTGACGGGTCCTGCCGGATATCAACCTGGCTCTGCGCCATTGCGAAAAATCAGCTGCGTTCCTGGCAGCGAAAGCACCCGTTTTTTGAGAATCCGGAAGGTCATGAGCAGACGGCGGCATCGGCAGAACAGGATGTGTTTGGTGCACTCGCCAGGGTGGAATTGATGAAAAAGCTGCATTTATGCCCGGAGCCTTATCGTGAAGTGATGTATCTTCGGATTTTCGGCGATCTGTCGTTTAAGGAAATCGGTGAGATCATGGAGCACACGGAAAACTGGGCAAGAGTAACTTATTACAGAGGGAAAGAAAAACTGAGAAAGGATCTGGTGAATGATGAATCATAAATTACCGTGCGAACTGATCAGAGACCTGTTTCCGTCCTATATCGACGGGCTTACCAGTGATGTGACAAACGGGCTTGTAGAGGAACATGTGTCGGAGTGTGACAGCTGCAGGGAAATTCTGGAAGCAATGAAAGAGCCGTCTGTTTTGCAGGGAACCGGCAGCATGGAAGAGCAGGGGGAGATCGATTTTCTGAAGAAAACAAGAAAAAAGACAAGAAAAATGATCCTTGGGATGGCCATTGCTTCTGTTCTGATCATTGCAGCTGTGCTGATCGGGAAAATATATTTTATCGGCAGTTTTATATACGGCGAAAATATGATCTGTCAGGCGGAGGTGGATGGGAAACATTTATCCTTAAGCGGTGCTGCTGCTGATGCGGGACTTGGCATTTCTTCTATTGAATATGAGGAGAAGGATGGTGTGGTTACGATTTACTTTAAAGCGGTTAATAAAAGTCCATTTCACAAGCGGGAGTTTCAGGCTGAATATGAGGCTTCGCAGGAAATTACGCAGGTGCAGCTTGACAGCCGCATCATCTGGTCGCAGGGCGAGCAGATATCGGCACTGACCTCGGCGGTGTATAACAGCAGGCACCCCTATGTAGGTGATATGCCGGCAAACGGACGGACTGTGATTGCTCTGAATCTGGTAAGCAGGCTGGGCAATTTCAAAAATCAGCTGCAGACGTCGAAGGAACCCTATGGATGGACCATGACGCTGGAAAATGAGATTGCAGGATCGCAGCGGGCTGAAAAAGAGAAGCTGATGAAATCGTATGCTTATGTAATTCTGGCTGTTACCGATAATCTGGGGGAGATATCTTTTGAATATACGGTGGACGGAACGATGCATACGCTGACCGTGAATACAGAGGAAGCTTCCGCCTTTGCCGGACAGGATATCAAGGCCTGCAGTGAAGATGCGGCATCTCTTCAGGAACTGCTGAGAAAAGCAGGGCTGGTGTAATTTGTATTACAGAAAATAATAAAAACAAATGTTCGAAAAAGCTTGCAAAACAAATTGACTTGTGATAAAATACAGGTAATTTACAGATAGCAATTAATCAGGATGGTAAAATTCACGGTTTTAGCTGTGGGAGGATACTAATGGTGCAGATGACGGATGTCATGGGAAGAAAGCGGTAAATGATACAGATTGCGGATGTCATGGGAGGGAGTGAAAGCAGATGCGGATTATTTTGTCACCGGCGAAAAAGATGAGGGTGAATACGGATTCCGCTGCATGTGAGGGAATGCCGGTATTGATCCGGGATACAGAAGAGATCCTGGCATGGATGAAGCAGTTGTCTTATGAACAGGCGAAGAAATTGTGGTCCTGCAGCGATGAAATTGCCGCTCTTAATTATGAGCGGCTGATGCATATGGATTTGTACCGTAATCTGACTCCTGCGATTCTTTCTTATGAAGGAATTGCTTATCAGTATATGGCTCCTGATGTATTTGAGTACGGTCAGTTTGATTATGTGCAGGAACATCTTCGGATCCTGTCCGGGTTTTACGGTGTATTAAAGCCGCTGGACGGGGTGACGCCCTATCGTCTGGAGATGCAGGCCAAAGCTGCGGTGGCCGGTGCCCGGAATCTGTATGAATACTGGGGAGACCGGCTCTACCGTGAGATTCTGGATGAAAGCCGTGTGATCATTAATCTGGCATCAAAGGAGTATTCTAAATGCGTTGAGCGGTATCTGAAGCCGGAAGATACCTGTATTACCTGTGTTTTTGGAGAGATGGAACGCGGAAAGTGTGTTCAGAAGGGCGTTTATGCCAAGATGGCCCGGGGAGAGATGGTACGCTACATGGCTGTACATGCCGTTGAAGATCCGGAAGAGATGAAGGATTTTGATGTACTGGGCTATGCTTTTTCAGAAGAAATGTCATCAGAGAGGCAATATGTATTTCTTCGAAACGGCAGAACGAAGGAGACACACAGTGTTTTCGAGGCTGGCTCTGAACAGTTACAGTAGCATAAAGGAAAGGTGGCTGATACGGATGAGGATCATTACAGTAATCGAGGATACCTGCGGCAGGGAGGACTGCAGGTATGAACACGGGCTCTGTATTTATGCAGAGACGGACAGGCACAGGCTTCTTGTTGATACCGGTGCGACCGGCGCAATTCTTCACAATGCCCGGGTTCTGGGCATCGATCTGTGCCAGGTGGATTGTGTGGTGCTCAGCCACGGGCATTATGATCATGCCGGGGGAATTCTGCCTTTTACCGGGATCAATCCTCATGCACGGATTTATATGAAGAAAACTGCTGCGGACGGGTATTATCATGGTGACCGGTATATCGGCATTGATCAGAGGATTCCATATGACAAAAAAAGATGAGTATACGCAGGAGGATATTTTAAGTAGTTAAAAATATTGATAATAATGATTAAATATGTTTAAATATACCTATGGAGGTGTATTTATGAACACATCAAATATCACAAATTACAAGCCAAAAGATTTTGCTGAGTTAATAGGCGTTTCTGTCAAAACTCTACAGCGTTGGGATAGGGAAGGAACTCTTCATGTTTTCTCCTGCAGGTTGTATGGACTCCGTAAGTATAAAAAACAGATAAAGGAGGATCAGGAAATTGCTGAAGAGCTTCAAAACAGAACTGGATCCGACACAGGAACAAAAATCCCGGATTAACAGAACAATCGGCACCTGCAGATATGTTTATAACTTTTATCTGGCCCACAACAAAGAACGGCACGAAAATGGCGAAAAGTTCATGACAGGTAAAAGCTTCAGTGTCTGGCTGAATAATGAATATATTCCGAATAATCCTGATAAAGCATGGATAAAGGATGTGTACTCAAAAGCAGTAAAGAAGTCTATTGAGGATGGATGTACTGCATTCACAAGATTTTTTAAACATCAGAGTGCTTTTCCGAATTTCAAGAAGAAAGGCAGGTCCGATGTGAAGATGTATTTTGTAAAGAATAATCCAAAGGATTGTGCCTGCGAAAGACACAGGATCAAAATCCCCACATTGGGATGGGTAAGACTGAAAGAAAAAGGCTATATTCCTGCTGTGAAAGACAGAGGGAAGATTAAAAGCGGTACCGTTTCTATGAAAGCGGGCAGATACTATGTATCCGTTCTGGTAGAGGTCCCGGATACTCCGGTTGTTCATAATAACAATGATAACAATGATGGTATCGGCATAGACCTGGGGATCAAAGACCTGGCAGTTGTTTCTAACGGTAATACCTATAAGAACATCAATAAGTCAGCAGGATTAAAGAAATTAGAAAAACAATTATGCAGAGAACAGAGATGTCTCTCTCGTAAATATGAGAATTTAAAGAAAGGAGAGGCCACTCAGAGAGCAAATATACGGAAACAAAAGCTTAAAGTACAGAAACTTCATCACAGGATAGGCAATATCCGCACTGACTATATCAATAAGACGATAGCTGAGATCGTGAAAACCAAACCATCTTATATAACTATTGAAGATCTGAATGTATCAGGCATGATGAAGAACAGGCATCTTTCAAAAGCCGCTGCATCACAGAAGTTCTATGAATTCAGGAGCAGGCTGAAAGCGAAATGTGATGATAAAGGCATTGAATTAAGAGTTGTTGACAGATTTTATCCATCTTCCAAATTATGTCATTGCTGTGGTCGGATCAGGAAAGATATAAAACTTTCTGACAGGGTCTACAGATGTACATGTGGTTATGTTGAAGACAGAGATCTTAATGCAAGTCTTAATCTAAGAGATGCTGTGACTTACGAAATTGCATGATCAGGCAAACGTAAGTATGTACCGAAGGCTATTTCGGGAATTTACGACTGTGGAGTGTACATGAACCTGTGAGTAGCGTGTTACCTGTAACCGCCAAAGCATACACCATGAAACAGTAAGAAGTATCCGTGAGGGTTTCAATTTCTCGATGTGTTAAGTATGTTTAAACACATTTTGAGTGGCAGGATATCCGGAATATACAGGAGACGGCAGAAGAACTAAGGAAGCTGGATACGGTTTTCTATACAGGACACTGTACGGGGCAGTTTGCTTTTGATACGATGAAGCCCATTATGGGAGAGAAGCTGATTCAGCTTCACAGCGGCATGGTACTGGAGGGAATATAAAAGATGGTCAGGAAAAGAATATTATGTTATGGTGATTCCAATACGTTTGGTTTTGATCCGGTGACGGGAGAGCGTTATGAGCCGCAGATTCGATGGACTGGGAGACTGCAGCAGCTTCTTGGAGAAGATTATTGTGTGGTGGAGGAAGGCTGCAACGGCAGGACGGCATACTTTACGGATCCGGAAGAAGAGTGGAAGAACGGCATGTACTGCCTGAAACCCTGCCTGAATTCGCAGAAACCGCTGGATGCGGTGATTATGATGCTGGGAACCAATGATCTGAAGACCATGTTTCATGCTTCCGTGAAGGAAGTGGCAGACGGAGTCGGGCAGCTGGTGGATGTCATCCACTCATTTATGCTGGAAAAGCAGGGATTTGAACCGGTTATCGTGCTGGTGTCGCCTCCTTTGATCGGTTCCCGTATTGCGGACTCTTCTTTTCAGGGGTCTTTTGACAGCAGTGCGGCAGTCCGTTCCGGTGAGTTTTCAAAGTATTACCGGGCCATTGCACAGGAAAAAAACTGTGTGTTTTTTGACGCTGCGGAGTTTGTCGGGCCGTCGGAGGCTGATTCACTGCATCTGATGCCGGAAGCACACAGGATTCTGGCAGAACAGTTTGCGGAGATTATACGGACATGTGTGAAAAGTGAGTAACAGCAGAATCGGCAGGATACAGAAGGCGTACTAAATGCAGAAATACAGTATAGGCAGATAAATTGTGAAAGAACAGGTGAATAAGATGAAAAGTACATTAATTAAAGATACCACTCAGGCGGAACGGATCGAGTTGATCCGTTCATGGATTCCGGAGGATGAAGTGATGGATGGATGTGATATCGATCTCTGGGAGATGTATGATGACTATATTAAAGGAAAGCGTGAGATTGCGGAGATCAATGCTTCTTTCCGGCCTGAATACTGCATGGAGGAAGAATAGACCATGCTGCTGGAACGGACGGAAGATTGTGATGTGCTGGTAGTTGGATCGGGGATTGCGGGGATTTCAGCAGCGCTGTCTGCCGCTGAGGCCGGCAGGCGTGTGATTCTGGCCTGCTACGGCAAACTGTTTTCCGGTTCCAGTTTTTATCCCGGAACATGGGGGCTTGGGCTGATCGGTCCGGAAGATAAGGCTGATGAAGAAGACCTGGCTGCTTCGATTGAGCAGGTAGGATGCGGCATGGCGGATCCTGAGATGGTTCGCACATTTGTTTCGGGGATTTCTCCGGCGGTGGACAGGCTGCGCTCCATGGGTGTGAAGCTGCGCAGAGCCGGTCACGGGGGAGAAAAAGAGTATATTCCATGCTTTGACCATAAACACCGGGACTGGAACGGGATTGAATTTGACAGTGCGGGAGAGATTTTTCTGCGTCGTCTGACGGAATTGAAGGTAAAGGTGCTGCCGGGATGCCAGCTGTTGGAATTGATCAAGGCTGATGGTTCGGACCGTGTCTGCGGAGCGGTATTTTCCAGACAAGATCAGATACTTTTCCTGAGCTGCGGGGCGCTTGTACTGGCTACAGGAGGATATGGCAGTATCTTCCGTTATCATTTGTGTACGGAGGATATTACAGGCATGGGGCAGTATCTGGCACTTCAGGCCGGCTGCCGGCTGGTGAATATGGAATTTATGCAGATGATGCCCGGTTATATATCACCGGCGTATAAAACCATTTTCAATGAAAAGACATTCCGGTTTACGGATATGCGTCGGGGGGATGGATCAGAACTGCTTTCATCCGAAGAAAAGGAACAGCTGATACTGCGGTCCACCCATGGTCCGTTTACTTCGAGACTGGAATCCAGAACAATTGATTTTGCCTTGTTTCGTGCTTTTATGGAGGATGAAAGAGGGGTTTCTGTATCCTACACTGATGCAATGCGCCGGAATACACCGGAATTTGTGAAGGTATATTTTGACTGGCTGAAGGAAGCACGGGGAATTACCATGGAGGATACGGTTCATATTGGTATCTTTGCTCATGCGGCCAATGGAGGAATCAAAACAGCGCCGGATACGTCTGCCGGTGTTGACGGGCTTTTTGCTGCAGGAGAAGTAACAGGCGGGATGCATGGAGCCGACCGGATCGGAGGACTGTCAACTGCCAACGGACTGGTTTTTGGCGGAAAAGCCGGTTTATCGGCGGCAGAAGCTTCTGAGGAAGCAGCAGGGCGGGAAGTGTGCCGACCGAAGAAGTGCCATTTTGAAGCCAGGATATGGGATAAGGATTCCTGCCGGGAGGCGAGAAAGATGCTTCAGGATACCATGACACGGAATGCCATGATTCTGAGAGATGAAAGTGGTTTGTCTTCCGCACTGGATCAGGTGTACAGTTTGAAGGAACGTATGGCAGCAGAAACCGTGCCTTTGAATCATGTAACTTCAGAAACAGTTAAAGCGGCTGCACAGATGCGTCTTCTTCAGGGACAGCTTGGTACGGCTGAAAGTATCCTGAAGGCAGCACTTCTCAGAAAGGAAAGCAGAGGGGCGCACTGCCGCACCGATTATCCGGCGGAAAATCCTGCCATGGACAGCCCTGTTCTGATCGCACAGGAAAAAGATGAGATTCAGGCAGCGTTTTCAAGGATCAAGTTCGATCGTGATATATGACATGTAATATATGTTATAACGCACAAAAATATCTGAAAATCAGCCAGAAATTCTATAGCTGCAAATTAAAAAATAAATCATGCAGAAGAAAAAACAGGATAAATAAAGCACTAATTGACGGTTTTGAAATTTCTGAGAGATATTCATTCTATGAAAAAATAATATGTGATTGACAATATAACGCACCGATGTTATACTCTGAACAGAGGGACAGAGAGGTTCGTATGAGGGACTTTCTGTCCTTTTCCATTTATATGATACAAGGGGCAGGATTTCAAGTACATGAAATGCGAAAAAATCTGATAGTATCATGGGTTCAAATTCTTTTGCCCTGCAACATCACTTATTTATACATAGAAGAAAGGAAGATGTAATTATGGATAATTTTACGTTTTCAGTACCGCAGAATATTATTTTCGGAAAGGGAAGTATTTCAAGACTGCCGGAACTGGTGAAAGAGATGGGGTGCAGTCATGCGTTTATTATTTCCGGGCCGCATCTGAATAAGATGGGGATTGTGGGAAAGTGTGCGGATCAGATTGAAGCAGCAGGTATGAAGGCTGATGCATTTACAGAGACAGAAGGAAATCCTTCAGTAGATACGGTAGATAAGGCGACTGCGGCATTCAAAGAGAGCGGAGCAGACTGCATTATCGCACTGGGCGGCGGTTCGCCTATGGATGTGGCAAAAGCTGTCGGCGTTCTGGCCAGATACGGCGGAAGTATTACCGAGTATGAAGGCGGCGGAAAAGTTCCGGGAGATATCGTTCCGCTGATTGCAGTTCCCACGACAGCCGGTACCGGTTCTGAGGTAACTGCTTTTTCCGTAATCACAGATCACAGCAGAAATTATAAGCTGACTGTATTCAGCTACAAGCTGATTCCGACATATGCGGTGCTTGATCCGGAACTGGTGATGACAGCGCCTGTGTCGGTTGCAGCTGCCTGTGGTATTGATGCGCTGGTTCATGCGCTGGAAGCGTACATTTCCACTGCTGCATCGCCTTTTTCAGATGCCATGGCAGAAAAAGCAATGGAACTCATCGGAGCAAATCTGCGCAGATATGTGGCAAACCGCGGTGATGAAGAGGCGGCTTCTGCCATGCTGGTCGGTTCCCTGTTTGCAGGTATTGCTTTTTCATGGGCACGCCTCGGCAATGTGCATGCCATGAGCCATCCGGTAAGTGCATATTTCAATGTGCCCCACGGTGTTGCTAATGCGATTCTGTTGCCGACCATTGTAGAGTACAACGCACTGGCAGACCATGGAAAGTACAGAGCCATTTACAATTATATTGCTAAAATACCTGCATATGAGGATGAGTTTGTACCGGAGATGCTGGTAGAGGAACTGAAGGATCTGAATGAATCTCTGGGAATTCCTTCCTGTCTCAGCGCAGTGGGAGTAACAGAAGATAAGATTTCAGCCATGGCAGTTGATGCCATGAAGAGCGGCAACATTGCTGTAAATCCCAGAAGCTCCACACAGAAGGATATCGAAGCACTGTATCACAAAGCATTATAAAACTGTTCAGATCCAGGCAGATTTGAACAGTTATAACATCATAAAGTAAATAATACTATTAGGTAAACAATACTATAAGTAAACCGTACTATCATTTCCGCCGCATTTTCAGTTTCAGAAGTGCGGCGGCTTTTTTTGCATCCAGCCTGGTGAGAGAATTTTCCCCTACCACGTTGGTCTCAATCCCTTCTTCGCTTTTATTGATGTCCACAATAGTATCCATATATTCGTTGGTAACGACAAAAGCTCCCTGTGTGCCTACGAAACTGACGCCGACAACGGGAATGCCGCGGCTGCCGATCTGTTCTATTGTGTTGGCAAAGTCGATGTTGCTGTTGCCCCAGCTGTCGGCACTGACGATGCATCCATCGGCGCGCATGGCTTCCAGCCAGGCTCCAACCCGTTCCCCTGTAAAATATTTGTTTTTATTATCCTGCGGAATACCGGCGATGATTACACCGGTACAGTCAAAATCTTCGTCTCCGGATATAATTTCAAGAAGAGGATCGCGGAAATGATGCAGGGTTGTTTCTTTTGTAGAAGGTCCGATTCCCATATTTTATTTTCCTTTCTGTCAGTACATGGCACGGATTGCTCCGTCCCGGTATTCGTTGGGGGAGAGCAGGATGGGGGCGCCCGTGATATCGATGATGGAATGACTTCCTTCGTAAGAAGAGGGTTCATTCCCGAGAAAGTGGGTATCATACATGGCCCCCTGACCGGATACCAGTTTCACAATTGCAACTTTTTTCTTATCAGGGCGGATCACATCCTGATAACAGTGACTTTCCGTACATTCGCGGCCGCTTTTTGCTTTCAGAAGAGAACGGATTTCCTGACAGAAAAGGTCGCAGGCGTGGTGTGCGGCATTGGGGCCGTGGCGGGAAAGGCCTGCCTTTGCTCTCAGGGTAACATCAAACAGAATGATAAAATCCTGATCACCGGGAGTTCCTGCTTTGTTGAAAGAAATCTGTTCATCCAGCATACCGGCGGAACTGCCGAATGCACATACGGGAGTTCCTTCTTCATCGACCCCGGTCAATACAATATAAACACCCGTAAGGGTGTGGGTGATTCCCTCGCCGATTTTTCCTGCAGCTTTTACGGAAATCGGTATAATATCCATGATGGAGTGGATGGGAATATGTCTGTAGGCTGGTGAGATGGGCAAAATACGGATTTTTTGAATCAATGGATCAGACAGGCACAGCTGTTCTGCATAATTTCCGTCATCTGAAGGAATGGTAAGGCTCCATGCGGATGGATTTTTTATCAATGAAAAGGAAGTACCGGTGCATAATTCTGATACATGGAAGCTGCGTATGATCAGCTGGCGCATGATGCGTTCAGGGGTTGATGCTCTTTGTTCGGTACGGGAGGAATCGACAGCCGGCATGGATGTTTGAGATGTATGATTGAACTGTGTCATAATCAGACCTCCTGTTGATATTGGATTGCTGTTTGTTATTGATGTACTGTAACCGTTAATTTGATGCTGATTTCCTGCTTGTTTATAGTACAAATGTGCATCCGACAGAAAAAAGTTCTGACGTGATGCACATTTTTTGAATTACTTTTTGAATTATACTTTTGCGTTATATTCAAAAGGAAGCGGTACGACTTTGCCTGGAGAGTCCAGTATTTCCAGCTGTTCCAGCGCGGATTTTACGATGTTGTACTGCATTTCAAAATCGTGGGGAGCGCCTGCATTGGCACCCATGGGTACCAGCGGAGCTACAGCACGAGGGGTTCCGGTCTGTTTTACAACAGGCGGAAGAGCGGCAATGATCACTGTAGGGATACCAGCCTGCTCAATTGCTCTCTGCACCAGTACTGCAGAGCGGTGACAGGTCCCTCATCCGGCGGTGAGGATGACAGCGTCAACCTCATGCTCCTTTAAGATGCGGGCGATTTCGGGACCCGTTTCATTTTTGAATTTTTCCTGATTTCCGCCGCCGCCCATGAATCCGATGTGGATGTCGGAAACGCTGCCGATGACGCCGTCTTTTGCCAGCTGGTGAAGAGGATCGATGGGGAACATACAATTGATATCTTTATTGACATCGCTGTTATCATATCCTCCATGGGAAACCATCAATTCATCAGAAGGCATATCGTCGGTGACTCTGCGGAATGTAAAATCACCGGAAAGATTGAATCTTTTATCCTTTTTATGGTGTACGCCTGCTGCGGTTGCAATGGCAACCTTCATTTCACTGAGAGGTTTGGTAACGGGGGTCCATACAGGGGGCGGAGTAACCGGCACAAAAATCTCAGACTGCAGACCGTCAATGACTGTTAAACTGCTCATTTTCTCTCCTTTCCCGGCCGGCCGCATCAGGTATTGGCGGCAGCCGGATATGATCAGCACCCCGATCGGGGACTGTGATTTATCTGATTACTGACATAAGCTTCATTTGGTTCATCAGTTAACTGCTCAATAAAGCTCATGTTGAATCCTACTTCCTGACCCGGTCTGATCTCATAATCGGAGATCAGCATCCGTTTTGGAATTTTCAGATATCCCAGACGGCCTTTCAGGTCAATTCCAACGGCACCATCGCTTACATCCACGATGATGCCTTCCATATATATGATCTTATCTCCATACTGTAATGATTTTTTCATAATTACAAATATGTTCCTTCTATGAATATTTTTCTCTGCGTTTCTGACTCATGGGAAGAGAGGTTTCATTCAGCACCGGGGTAATGGGTTTTCCGGTAACGTTGGAAATCAGATCCATATTGTTTTCTTTTACATGAGGGTTCCATTTGCGCTCGGGGGCTTTTACTTTCGTGCCGTTCATCTGGGCTTTCAGCATATAGATTGCACGGATTGCATCTTCAGGGCAGAGGGTATTGTTGGCAAGGACTTCATTTTCAATGCCTGCTTCTGATTTATTGTTGTCAACCATGTGGGTCATGTATTTGTTGCCAACTACAAGCGCTCCCTGATTGGCACAGAAAGACATACCTACTACGGCGATGCCGCGCATGCCGATCTGTTCAATGTGGCTGGCAAAATCAATATGATTGTTGCCGAAGCCTTCTGTGGTAACAAAAGCGCCATCCACATCCAGTGCCTCACAGGTCATACCTACACGTTTGGATACATAAAATTTCTCAGCGTTGATCTGGGGGCTGCCTACCAGCAGGACACCGCACAGATCAAGTTCCGGATCGAAAAGGGTTTCCAGTACGAGCGGCTCTCTCCAGTAATGACGGGACATTTCCTTTGATGCGGGGCCGATACAGGTCAGTGCGTGGATACATCCGTCCAGCACTTCCAGCGGTGATACCATAACCGGTACATTGCCAAGATCCACATTGGGTCTGGCACCGAGCACTCCCACCGGCTCCTGAGGAAGAAGCAGATTATCGTGCATGGCTCCCTGCCCCATAATTTCTTTGACAATGACAACTTTTTTCTTTCCGGGCCGGCGGTACTGATGGAAGGTTTCCTTATCAACGATCAGTGATTCGTCGTCCAGTTCCTTTAAAGCCTGACGGATTTCATGGGTAATGACATCGGTAGCGGAGTGAGCGGCCAGAGGACCGGGACGCTCCATGTTGGTTCCGGCTTTAATAGTAACCTGAGTTTTGATGAAAATTTCTCCTTTATCGGGAGCGCCGGGACGATTCCACATGATATTTTCATCCAGCATGCCTTCAGAGGAACCAAATTCGCCGATCTGTACACCGTTGTCATCGGTTCCGGTTACCATCATGATCACGCCATCCAGTACACGTGTGATACCGGATCCCAGTTCGGATTCACCGTCTTTTACCGCAATGGGCTGCACATCCATGATCGTTTCAGAATAAGTATGGTATGCATCGGGTGTGATAATGTCGATCTTAAGATCATGAACCAGTTCCTGACTGTCAATGGCTTCCTGTTCGATTCCTTCACGGATATAAAGAACGGTTCCTTCAATTTTCGTCTTTGGTCCGCGCCGCACTTCTGTGATTTTGTAATGGTGGCGGGTCAGAGAACGTATAAGCTTCGGCTCCGGATCGGGAGCGGCTGAAACAGAATCAGCAGGAGAGGAATCAGCAGGAACAGATTCAGCAGACACGCCTTCACGGGAAGTCGTTTCGCTGTTTGCGTTTCTTTCAGCAGGCATCAGACCGGATTCCATCCCTGCGGCACCTGGGGGAACCATACCCATGGGAAGTTCGATATGGATATTTTTTCCTTCTCCGATGGATATTTTCAGGGTACCTGCGGGAAACGGGACGGGGGCTTTCATGAAAGCGGGAGGTACCGGCTGGGCAGCTGAATCTGGAGCTTTCTCTGCTTTCGCTGTTTCTTTTGCTGCCGGATTTTTTTTCTGATCAGGTGCTGCTTTTTGATTTTCTTGATTGCTTTCTTTCTGATTTCCTTCTTCTTTGTTTTCTTCTTCCTCTGAAAAATCCACGATGTGATCAATCACATCAGCTGTCAGGGGGGTCAGGGAATCACAGGTTTTGGTCAGTACGGCACCCAGAACCTGGCTGATTTTCAGGCAGCCGTCCAGATTCAGTAGTCCGGAATCCACAAGATCCTCGAAAATAGCAGGATCCTCCAGATTATGTGAGGTTAATGTAATACCTTTTTCGGCACGGCAGCAGAGAACTGCCGGGTCATTTGCATGTTCTTTTGCGGTTTGTTCACTGATTGACATAACATATCTCCAATCTGCAGCAGCGTTTCCGGTTCAGACCATCTATTGGGAACAGCCCGGAAAACAGCTGTAAATAAGTTTTATAGAAATAGACTGTAAAACAGCCTGAAAAAACTGATTCGATATAAAACCGGATTCAGAAGAATACCGGAAATTCAATATGGATATCACGGCCTTCCTCAATATCGATCCGCAGTACATTATTTTCTATCGTGATATTAGCCGGATCCTGTACTTCAGCCGTCTTTTGTGTATCAGCCGTTTTTGGCATATCAGCTGAATTTTGCGCTTCAGCCTGATTCTGTATATCATTTGTTTTATGCATTTTGACTGGTTTCGGCATATCCTTCATACCAGCTTTTTCCTGCTCATCCTGTGTTGTACCGCAGGTTTTTGAGGTGGTCAGATAACGCATTCTTTCTTTGGAAACCGTGTCGAATACATGGTCGGTCTGGTGATGTACCCTGAGTCCCAGTTTGGGCGCGGAGCCCATGACGGTGTTGGTGCAGTCGCTGCAGTTTCCGATAATAATATCGGTACAGCCTGCTTTTTTGAAGTTCAGGCATTTCTGGGCCTGTCCGGGACAGTTGCCGGGGTTTTCGCATTTCAGGGTACCTTTTATATCGGCTGCCTGTTTGCATTTCTGGATGAGTACCACATCACCGTTCATTTTTGCTGCAATGTCTTCCATACGGGCCTGATTTCCGCCGCATGCACAGAGAAGAAGGCCTGTTTTTGCGTGATTCAGATTCTCAAAGGGGGCTGTAACGATGATACCGCCGGTAGTTTTTGTAATGGGGGTATCGAGGGAAACCGCATGGCCTGTAAAGGGACCGCCCATAATGATTTCGCCGTATTCGCCGTCTATGCCGCCGGCCTGTTCGATCAGATGTCCGACGGTTGTTCCCAAAGGCACATCAAAGAATACGCGGGTATGCGTGCCGCCTTTCAGTTTCCCTGCCACGGAAACATTTTTTGAAATATAGGGACGGCGGTCGATCATTGCTTCAGCTGCACGGAGCACCGTTTCCACGTTGATGACCACGGCGTCTGCTGCAGAAGGAAGTTCTGTGGGTTTTAACAGGGGGCCCAGAACTTCACGGACCACGGCCCGTTCTTCTCCCATGGGGTACAGGTCCGGCAGAAGATGGAAGGAAATGTCGGGCTCGTTTTCACAGAGCTTTTTTAAAATGCCGACTGCTCCTGCGTGTTTTTCCTTGATGGCAAAAATACCTTTGCGGGCATTGCACAGCTTCATGATCCGTTTCAGGCCGTCCATGGTTTTTTCGGCATTTTGTTCCAGCTGATGGATGTTGTGCTCCAGCAGCGGTTCACATTCGGCTGCATTGACCAGAATAAAACCGCCCTTCAGATCAATATGGCATTTTACAGAAGTGGGAAATCCTGCTCCTCCCATGCCGACGAGTCCGGAGGCCTTCAGCAGTTCTTCATCGGAACCGGGTTCCAGAGAAAGAAATGTATCGGACTGGGACTCCGAAGCTTCTATAATAAGTGCGGTGTCTGTAATTTCTGTCAGAATGCCGTCCACAGAGGAGTGGAGGGGTGCGCCGAGTCCTGTGGGAACAGCCAGCAGGGTTCCTTTACAAACCCGGGAACCCACAGGAAGCACCGGACTGCAGGGGGCTCCGATATGCTGCTTCAGTAATAATGTATATTTCATAGAATATTCTCCTTATATAATGGCCGGATCCTGATGAGGAGCTTCCATATATGATATGATACCAGCGGATTTCTTTTCGTTTCATGTTCTTGAAAACCTATGTTTCATGATATATGATGAGCAGAACAATGATGAACGGGAAGTTCAGATCAGGTCCGGCAGTACTTTCTGGATGGTTTCAATAAAATATCCGGCTGCCGGTGAAAGACTGCTGGAGGAATGGATGCCGATGCCCAGTTCCCGGGAGGCAAAAGGCTCCAGAGGAAGCGCCTGAATATCATTTTTGCAGCTTTCGATGATCAGCTTGGGAAGGATGCTGATCCCCAGATGGTTGGCAACCATGGAGACGATGGCCAGATCACCTTTGGAAGAAAAACGGATATCAGGTGTAATTCCCATTTCTTTCAGATATTGATGGATATCATAGTCAACACCTGCAGCCGATATGATAAAGGGGTAATCCGACAGCTTTTCAATGGGAAATACGCCGTTTTCCGGTGTTTCATAATCCTTTGGAATAATGGCTACCAGAGGGTCTTCATAGAGCGGGATCCATTTCAGGGAGTGGGCATTTTTATGGCTCAGCAGGCCGAAATCGGCCTGATTGTTTTTCACCCAGTCCACGATATCGTCTGTACCGCCTTCCAGCAGTTCGATTTCGATGCCCGGATATTCCTGCTGAAAGGTATAGATGATGGCCGGCAGCCAGTTTCTGGCAATACTTGCAAAAGAAGCAATGGTCAGGTGACCGGTTTTCAGACCGTTGATGGAACTGATCGTCTGCTCCAGCTGCTCATTCACTGCAAGAAGGTTGCGTACCAGCGGCAGAATGATTTCTGCATTGGGGGTGAGTACCACTCCCTGTTTTGTCCGCTGAAACAGGGAAAAGCCAAGTTCTGTTTCCATAACCTTTAATATATGACTGACTCCCGGCTGGGTATATCCCATGCGTTCTCCGCTTCTGGTAAAGTTCTTTGTGTCGGCCACATCTACAAAAAGAGCGTATTTGTTGATATTCATGCTGTATCATCCTTTAAAAAAGTAAAGAGGTATGGTTTCCCTTAGGGTCCATACCTCCATTGGTAATTTTGTCTGCTGCATTATCGTAAACCGGATACGCCGCACCGGGGAAACACACCGTGTTTTCGAGGTTGGCTCTTAACAGTTACAATATTTTTTGCGTTTTTCAGATTATATACAATAATCAGTCATTTGGCAATGGCTGAAAACAGAAGAGCGTCATTCGGATTTCTTATGACCGACATAGAAGGAGATATCTGCAGCTGCTCATAAGAATCTTTTATGACCGACATGGAAAGAAACAGCTGCAGCTGTTCATAAGAATCTTTTATGACTGACATGGAAAAGAGTTTCTTTACGAAATGGAAGAATGTGTTTATAATGCAGGTAAATTTCAATTGAACACAAATATTTGCAGAAACGACAGGCAAAGGCGCTTTATCAGTGACCGGCCTGTCGTTTTTTTGTTTGTCCGGTATTTTTAAACGGAACATGGTCAAAACAAAATTGCTGCAGCTGTTTAACTGGAATTTATACTATTTTCATTTTTCATTCAGACGTGAATTATTGGACAGGAGGAAAAAGGATATGAAAAAAAGATTGGTTTCAGCTGTACTTGCAGGTCTTATGGCAGCATCTGTACTGACAGGATGCGGTGGAAGCAGTTCAGAAAGTAAGGAAGAAACAAAAGAACCGACAACAACTGCTGCTGCAGCAGACACGGACACATCCGATGCGGAAGGACCGGCATGCAAGGATGCACTGAAAGGCGTTGTACTGAATATCGGAACTTCCGGCACTTATGCACCGTTCTCCTATTTTGCGGAAGACGGTGTTACACTGCAGGGCTTCGATGTGGATTTCCTGTATGCACTGCAGGACGTTCTGGGATTTGAAATCAACGGAGGTACCATTTCCGATATGGATTACGGCCCGCTGACCACATCACTGACATCCAATCAGCTGGATATCGGCGCCGCAGCATTGTGTGCAACTGATGAAAGAAAGAAAAATATGAACTTTACCGAAACCTACTACGATGCAGGTATCATCGTAGCAGTTGCTGAGGATAACGACAGCATCACCTCTGTGGAAGATCTGGAGAGTGGTGAATATACGGTAGCTGTACAGACAGGTACCATTGCCTATGAATATGCAGCAGCAAATCTGCCTGAATCCTGTCTGCAGACCTATGATGCACAGACTCTGGCTTACAAAGCAGTAGAAGGCGGTCAGGCAGATGCAACGATTTATGATGCACCCGGTACTTCCTATGCGATCAAGTCCGGTGAAGTAAAACTGAAGATCGTGGGTGATGAATTCTATAACGGCCAGGCGCCTTATGCGATTGCATTATCCTTTAATATCTGTGATAAATATCCCGACATTGTTGACAACTTCAATGATGCCATCGATTATCTGACAGAAACCGGAAAAATTGACGAGATCAAAGCAAAGTGGTGTGAATAAAACAGGTTCTGATGTCAGTCAATTGATGATATGAAGAAATCATTTATCTGAACCGGCATTGCATGCGGGAGAGGCGGCTGCCTTCTCCCGTATATTGTATCTGCCGCAAACAGAAAATGAAAGGAGAGATACGATGGATTTGGAATTTTTACAGGTGATTATCCCCATGCTGTTCCGTGGACTGAAGGTTACCATGGAGGTGGCTGTGGTCGGTATTTTACTGGGTTTTGTTCTGGGAGCAATTACCGGTTATGCGCTGCAGAGCAGCAGCAGAATCGCAAAGGTGATTGCCAATGTTTATATCTGGATTATCCGCGGTACGCCCCTGGTGGTACAGGCGCTGTATGTTTACTTTGTGGTTCCGGCAATCATTACGAAAATTAAAGGGGAAACCTTTATTCTTGACAGTACGCTGGCAGGTATCATCGTCATTACCCTGAATGCAGGCGCATTTATTTCAGCGCTGGTAAAGGGGGCTCTGGAGGGCGTTGATGCAGGGCAGAAGGAAGCGGGAAGTTCTCTGGGGCTGACAAAGGCACAGATCATGACTCATATCGTCATTCCGCCGGCCTTTAAGTCCATGATTCCAGGCTTATTCAACCAGTTTATTATTTCCCTGAAGGACACGGCGCTGCTTTCCATGATCTCTGTCAATGAGATTACAAGGCAGACACAGAATTATGCCACACGTACACTGAATACGATTCCGGCCTATACGGTATGCGCTCTGTTTTATCTGGTGCTGCTGTCGGTGCTGATGATCCTGCAGAAAGTGGTAGAGGTTAAAATCAACAAATAAATCAGGAGGGATGAATATGAGCGAACCGTTAATCAAAGTCAGTCATTTAATGAAATCGTTCGGGGATCTGGAAGTACTCCGTGATATTAATGTAGATATTCATGAGGGAGAAGTGGTATGTATTATCGGTCCCTCCGGATCCGGGAAAAGTACATTTCTGCGCTGCATCAATCAGCTGGAAGTGCCCACCGGCGGTGAAATTTACTATAAAGGGGAAAATCTCTGCGATAAAAAAGCAGATATCCGCAGATTCCGTGAGGAAGTGGGCATGGTATTTCAGAAATTCAACCTGTTTCCGCTGCGCACGGTTCTTGGAAACGTAACTTTGGCACCGGTTCTGACAAAGCATAAGAATAAAAAAGAAGCGGAGGCTTATGCCATGGAGCTTCTGGGAAAGGTGGGTCTGGAGAGTAAAGCTTCCGCAAAGCCTTCCATGCTGTCAGGCGGGCAGCAGCAGCGTGTGGCCATTGCCAGAGCGCTGGCCATGGATCCTACTGCACTTTTGTTTGATGAACCGACTTCTGCACTGGATCCCGAGCTGGTGGGTGAAGTGCTTAATGTTATGAGAAGTCTTGCGGATGACGGTATGACCATGGTGGTGGTAACCCATGAAATGGCATTTGCAAGAGATGTGGCGGACCGTGTGATTTTCATGGCGGACGGATATGTTGTGGAAGAAGGAACACCGGAAGAAGTATTCGGTAATCCCAGAGAGGAACGCACCAGAACATTTCTTTCAAGATTTCTTGCTTCATAAATTGTGAAAGGCGGGTCAGCAGATGGACAAATATGTGATTACAATTTCGAGGGAGTTCGGAAGTCTGGGGAGACCTATTGCCAGACGGCTTTCCGAACTGCTGGGGATAGAATATTATGACAGGGATATCGTGGATGAAACGGCGAAGCGGATGAATCTGCCTGTGCCGGTCATCAGTGATGCCGAAGAGCGCAAGTCAGGCTTTTTTGAGATGATTTTCCCACTTGGTACTGAGACGGCAGAACGGCAGAAAAAGCTGTTTGATGTGCAGTGCGACATTATCAGCAGGCTGGCGGCCAGAGAATCCTGCATTATTGTAGGACGCTGTGCCGATTATATTCTGGCGGATCATCCAAATGCCATTCATGTATATATTTATGCTCCCTATGAAGATCGTCTGGCAAACTGCACAGGACCTCTGGGTATGAAAAAGGATGAGGCAAAGAAAATGATCGCCCGTGTGGATAAGGCGAGAAATTCGTATCATAAGCACTTCGCAAAATATTCGCAGGAGGATCCGCAGCACAAGGATCTGATCATCAACAGCTCCCTGCTGGGCGTGGAAGGTACCGCGCAGGCACTGGCGGCTGTGGCGGAGATTAAATTCGGAACAGGTCAGACCAGAAAAAAATACGGTCAGATTCTGCAGCTGTAAAAAAAAGCGGGGGAAAGGATGGAAAAAATGAAGATTCAGATGGGGAGAATCCCCTATGCCTATCAGATCAAAACAATAGATTCCCATACGATCGGGGAACCGACCCGGATCGTTTATGATGGATTTCCCGAACTTTTGGGAGATACCATGATGGATAAGAAAAAATATCTTATGGAGCATTATGATTTTCTGCGCTCTGCGCTGATGCTGGAGCCCCGGGGACACCGGGATATGTTTGGCGCACTGCTGACGGAACCGGTTCATGAAGAAGCTGATGTGGGTGTTATTTTCATGGACAGCGGCGGATGTCTGAATATGTGCGGCCATGGAAGCATCGGTACAGCCTATACACTGGTGGAAATGGGCATGGTGGAAGTGAAGGAACCCTATACGGAAGTGGTTCTTGACGCACCTTCCGGCATCATCCGTACCCGGGTCCATGTGGTAAACGGAAGGGCGGTCGAAGTCAGCATTCTCAATGTGCCCTCTTTCCTTTATCAGGAAGGTCTGGAAATTGATGTTCCCGGAAAGGGAAGAATTCCCTTTGATATTTCTTTCGGCGGTTCTTTTTTCGCTCTGGTGGATGCGGAAGCAATTCATCTTTCACTGGATGCGGAAAATATCGAGGCCATCACTTCTCTTGGCATGGAGCTTCTGGAGCGGATCAACCGCACCATCAAGGTGAAGCACCCCTATCTCGATATCACAACGGTGGATCTGGTGGAATTTTACAGTCACACGGACAATCCGAAGGCTGATATGAAGAATTGTGTTATTTTCGGCAATGCGCAGGCGGATCGCTGCCCCTGCGGTACCGGGACCAGCGCCAAGATGGCGGCCCTATACGCCAGAGGTGAGCTGGGCCTGAATCAGGAATTTATCTATGAGAGTATCACCGGTTCCCTGTTTAAGGGTATGGTGACGACGGAAGTGGAAATCGGGGGACGCCGGGGCATTATTCCTCAGATTACCGGCAGCGCCTATATTACCGGCATCAATACGTGGGTGCTGGATGAGAAAGATCCGCTGGAATACGGCTTCCTTCTGGGTTCCAAAAAAGAAAAGGAAAAAGAAAGCAAGCGCAGCCGCATTGTCCGGGCTGCATGGGATCTTTTCCGCAGACAGGGATTTTCGGAAACGACGATTCAGGATGTGGTGAAAAAGGCACAGGTGTCCATGGAAGATTTTTATGACAATTTTTCAGCCAAGGAAGATCTGGAGGATACGCTGGGTGATTTATTTGACCAGAAATATGCGGAACTGATGGTTTCCATGGATCCGAAGCTGAGCCATTATGACAGGCTTCTGTATCTGAATCAGGAGCTGTTCGGGCTGATTGAGGAGAAGGTTCCTTTCAATCTGGTCAGCCATCTTTATGTAAATATGGGAAAAGAACGACAGAATCTGTTGAATCGGGATCGTTTTTATTATAAACTGATACCACAGATTATTGAAGAAGGACAGAAAACAGGTGAGTTTATCACGTCCGATACATCGGAAAATCTTGCTGCGGATTATGCATCTCTGGAGCGCGGCATGATCTATGACTGGTGTGTGCAGGGCGGAAATTACAATCTGAAGGAACGCAGCAGGCATTTACTTCCTCTGTACCTGAAATCGCTGGTGGTATAGCATGCTGCAGCTGCTGCAGACAATATCCTGCAGCGGATATCCTGCGGACCTTTTTCAGGAAAAGGTGGGAAAAGCATGAATAAAAAGGAAAATAGAAAAACGGATTTTCTGGTTCACAATGTGGCAGTCAATCTGAAGAAAATCAGACTGGCCAAGAAGATGAGTCTGGATGAGCTTTCGGAGCAGACCGGTGTCAGCAAAAGTATGCTGGGACAGATCGAGCGGGGCGAATCGAATCCGACCATCGGTGTGCTGGGCAAGATCGTCAGCGGACTGCGGGTGGAATTTGATGACCTGATACGGGAACCGGAGGTGGAGGCCTACAAGGTGAATCACAGGGACCTGATCCCTTCCAAAGAAGTGCCGGGCCAGTATACGGTGTATACGTATTTTCCTTTTGAGAAAAAACGGAACTTTGAAATCTACATCATAGAACTGGAACCCCATGGAATCTATTACAGCGGCTCTCACGGGGAAAAAACAATGGAGTATATTATCGGCATAGAGGGAACTCTGACACTGGAACTGAAGGACGAAAGCTATATTGTGGAGCCGGAGGATGCGCTTTTGTTTCAGTCGGACAGGGAACACAGCTACAAAAATGAAACAGACGAAAGAGTGCGCCTGGTCAGTGTATTTGCGTTCCTTCCCAAAGCATAATTGGACGGAGGGCAGCACCGAAAAGGGCTCCGGCACCGGAACACAAGTATACAGTCAGGAAGAACCATACTGAAATGGGATGCGTTATAACGCACTTATAAATTGGAATACGCACGATTAGATCAGAAATAATTGTTAAAATAGATAAAAATAAAAAAAACGAACAAACCTATTGACAATATAACGCACAGATGGTATATTCATTACAGAAAGAACAAAGGCGTTCCGAAAGGGATGGACTTTGTTCTTTTTTTGGCTGCTGTTCAGAGCAGACAGATGTGGAAAGCAGAAAAATGGGAACAGCTGCCTTATATCAGGAACAGTAATACGGTTTTAAAGCCGCATATGATAAGCTGCATGGAAGGAGTATCACTATGAGATTAAAAGACACAGGGTTAACAGCTCAGGACATTAAGGACAAAGTAAGCAAGTACATGATCGAAACCTATGAACGTTTTGATTTTATTGCAGAAACAGCAAAAGATCAGTACATGTACGATGAAAACGGCGAAGCATATCTGGATTTCTATGCCGGTATTGCTGTAAACTCGGCCGGAAACTGCAATGATAAGGTTGTAGCAGCCGTTAAGGATCAGGTTTCCGACATTATGCATACATTCAACTATCCTTACACCATTCCTCAGGCGCTGCTGGCCGAGAAGATCTGTACAACTATCGGTATGGACAAGATCTTTTTCCAGAATTCCGGTACCGAGGCCAATGAAGCCATGATCAAGATGGCAAGAAAATACGGTGTTGAAAAATACGGTCCTAAGAGATACAATATCGTAACCGCTTCCATGGGCTTCCACGGCAGAACATTCGGTGCCATGTCCGCTACCGGTCAGCCTGACAATGGCTGCCAGATCGGTTTCGGTCCCATGACAGATGGTTTCACCTATGCAGAATACAACAATCTGCAGGCATTTAAGGATGCATGTACAGAAGACACCATCGCCATCATGATCGAGCCTGTACAGGGTGAAGGCGGCGTACATCCCGCAACACAGGAATTCATGCAGGGACTTCGTGATTTCTGTGATGAAAAAGATATGCTGCTGCTGATCGATGAGGTACAGACCGGCTGGTGCAGAACCGGTAAGGTGATGTCCTTCATGAACTATGGCATCAAACCCGATATCGTATCCATGGCAAAAGCAATGGGCGGCGGTATGCCCATCGGTGCAATCTGTGCAACAGAAGAAGTATCCAAAGCATTTACCCCCGGTTCTCATGGAACTACTTTCGGCGGACATCCTGTAAGCTGTGCAGCAGCACTGGCAGAAATCAACGAACTTCTGGACCGCAATCTGGCAGATAATGCAAAGAAGATGGGTGATTACTTCATGAACAAATTAAAAGATCTGCCCCATGTAAAAGAAGTCAGAGGTCAGGGTCTGCTGGTTGGTGTGGAATTTGACGACACCATCTCCGGCGTAGATGTAAAACATGAATGTCTGCACCGCCATCTGCTGATTACCGCCATCGGTGCCCATATGATCCGTATGATTCCTCCGCTGATCATCACAGAAGAAGACTGCGACAAGGCTTATGAGATCATCAAGGCATCTGTAGAAGCACTGGCATAAGTTTTGGAGAAAAGAAGACAATTGTTCAGTACTGAATAGATTTACGAAATTACAAAAAGGAGCCATATCACTGACTGACTTTGAAGTACGGTTTGTGATATGGCTTTTTTTGTATGATCAGGAAGCGTTTATTCGGATTTCTTTTTCACAGTCTGCCGGGCAGGAATAATGATCACAGTGGGAGATAGATAAAAACTATAACAGGATATCAGAAAAATGTATTGCAGATTAAACAAAAAATGATTGACTTTCCATGCAAAAATAAATATAATAACCAAATTACATCAATTGTGGAGAAAATGTAAAATGTGAAAAGGAGAGAAATATGTCAAAAGAGAAAACAAAAAAGAAATCATTCAACATTACTACGGCTATTTTTGCCGGTCTGGTACTGGGAATCCTGTTCGGCCTTTTTATGCCGGGCAGATATGAAGGCGTGCTGCCTCTGGTGGAATTGATCAGTTCCCTGTATATGAATGCACTGCGTATGATGATCTATCCGCTGGTATTCTGTTCCCTGATCGTCGGTATTCAGGGAATCGGCAGCGTATCGACCACCGGCCGCATCGGCCTGCAGTCGATTCTGTATTTTTGCGGAACTACTTTTTTTGCCAGCCTGCTGGGGGTATTTCTGCCGCGGGCGCTGGGTATGGGCAAAGGGGTGTCCATTACCATGTCCGATGTTGAGGTGGAAGCAACACAGTTCACAAGCCTGCTGGATACAGTGAAAAATCTGATTCCCTCCAATCCCTTTGCAAGTTTTTCCAATGGAGATATGCTGCAGGTACTGGTATTTGCCATTATTATCGGCATCACCTGTCTTTCTATCGGCAAAAAGGCGGAGCCTTTTGTAAAAGTCTGCGAAGCAGTGAATGAAATTTCCGTAAAAATCGTATCGGTTGTTATGTATGTTACATCCATCGGTGTATTCTGCTCCATTGCCTCAGTTGTATATGCCAACGGCACCGACACCATCGTTGCGCTGGGCACAGTGCTGATCGCACTTTATGTTACCTATATTCTTTATGTACTGGTCGTTTACGGCGGCATGGTAAAACTGATCGGCAAATGCAGCGTCCGCGAATTCTTTGCAGTGGTGATGCCTGCGGCTCTGAATGCATTCGGAACCTGCTCCAGTTCTGCAACACTTCCCATCTCCAAACGGTGTGCCGATGAACTGGGCGTTCCCAATGAAATATCATCCATGGCGCTGCCCCTGGGAGCAACCGTGAACATGGACGCAGTATCCATACTAATGTCCTTCATGATCGTTTTCTTTGCCAATGCCTGCGGTGTGGAAGTGAGTCTGGGTATGATGATCATTGTCATGCTCTCCAACACTCTGCTGTCCATCGGAACCCCCGGCGTACCCGGAGGCGCAATCGCAAGCTTTGCAGCCCTTGCATCCATTGCGGGACTGCCTTCCGGTATCATGGGCGTTTACATCAGCATCAATACGCTGTGCGACATGGGAGCAACCTGCTGCAACGTACTGGGTGACCTGGCCTGCGCGGTGGCTATGAAAAAAACAGTGAATCTGGAGAAGAAATAGGGGGAACAAGCCTGTTTTTTGTCCAGTTCCCGTTTCAGTCCATAAATCTCCTTCCGGGGCCCGCTCTCGCTCAGGTGCAAAACGCAGCGGATTCTAAGCTCTCGAACTTCCTTTCAGGAAGTCCGATCACTAAGAACCGGCGTTTGCAATGACCCCTTTCAGGAGATTCATGGACTTCCACTGGGATAGAAAAAGGCAAAAAACTTATACAAAATATTTGATAAACTCAAAAAACAGGAGGCACCAGACAGGGGCCTCCTTTAAAGATTCATGATTTATCTGCAGTAATAATTATTGCCGCGGTGATAGTCTTATTCTATCTGGGTTTGTTCTTAACTGCATAAGAAGTTTTTATAAAAAGTGAAGATCGTATAATAACAGCAGCCGTTTTTTGCAAAGAAGCCGGCTGCTGTTTTTCTGCCGCCCATCTGATCTGTTCACCCGTTCCTTCAAGCCTGTACGTTATCTGGCCGTATTCTTCTTTCTTAGCAGGCTGACCATCTGCCGTACAACCCGGATGTCTTCTTCGTCGAGTCCGGATACGTCGATGCTTTCGCCTTTTTCCAGTCCCAGCAGATAATCGGTACTTACGTGAAATACCTCTGACAGCTTCCTCAGGGAGACAGATGAAGGCTGACGTTCCTGCAGTTCGTAGTATGAGATCATTGATTTGGTTGCACCGATCCGGTCGGCCAGCTCCTGCTGGGTCAGTCCGGACTGGGTGCGCAATGCTTTTAGTCTGTCACCAAAGTCCACTATGTTATCACCTCAATCTACTCTCAGTTTACCTGAAATGTGTACCAATATGGTGGAATAGAAAACTAAAATAGTGGATTTACTGGAGAATCAGTGGTATAATGAGAAAAATTCGAATGTCAGTTATTCAGGTATGAGGAAAATGTCAGGAACATTCTGCATTTTTTGCAATCCGTTGTGTTTCATAATCTGCTGCTTTCCGAGCCGGGCAGTTTTTTGTATAATAGGAAACTGCGTTTCCTACTATATAAAACGCTCCGGGGCAGCTGTCACTGCTCACTTATGTTGTCTGTTTTCTATCCACAGTATAACACTGTTCAGAGTCAGGCAGATTTTTGGAGGCTGGCTCTGAGCAGTAATCACAGTATGATCGAACCGTCCGAACAGTTGAAAATACAGTTGACTTTGAACGGTTACCATATTATTCTGGGTAAAAACATATCTGAATATACTGAAAAAAGTATCCATAAATACAGTAATCCATAAACATGGCAATCTACAAAAATGATAATCTATAAACATGGCAATCTACAAAAACGATAAGCTATAAACATGGTAACCCATAAAAACGGCAATTTATAAACATGGTAATCCATAAAAACGGTAATCCATAAGCACGGCAATACACAAAACGGCAATCCGTAAACGTGGTTATTCATAAACACAGTAATCCGGGTGCGGAAGGGAAAGGAAAGTCAGAGGTGGAGTATGACAGGATTCGACAGATTAAAACGGTATGAAGAGAAAAAAAGAAAAGATGAAAAAGTAACAGATGAAAAAGTAACAGACGGAAAAGTGACAGATGGAAAAGCAGGACAGGCTGATGCCGCCAAAGAGGAGAAGCGTAAAAAAGCGGGTCTGGCGGTCAGGCGCCTCATTGCCTTTGAAGACGAAGAGTGGGATGCCGTGCTTGATCCGGAGCTGATGACGCCGGAGCTTTTCAGAAAATGTATGATGATCAGTGCGCGGATCGATGATTTTGAAACCTTTATGAAGCTGGCAGAAATGCATCCGGAATACTGTGAGATGATGTTTGCGGAGATTGAGGAGGAACTGAAAGGATAAAGTAAAAAATATGTGGAAAATATCCCCTGCATCTTTCATGATGCGGGGGATTTGTGTATAATGGGGAAAGACAGTGCTGTCTGCTTTTGAGCGGTTTGGACGGATATTGTCAAAGATACACTTACAGATATTTAAGAAAGAGAGGTAGTCTATGGAAAAAAAGATTATTCA
This sequence comes from Lachnospiraceae bacterium, assembly GCA_028724245.1. Lineage (GTDB taxonomy): Bacteria > Bacillota > Clostridia > Lachnospirales > Lachnospiraceae > TWA4. The sequence continues at coordinate 46,760 of JAQYDI010000126.1, read as the reverse complement.
GGTCGAAGAGAAGGTTCCGGTAAGTCTGCTGATACCCCTGAGTATCCAGCATATGTTTGCCATGTTCGGCGCAACGGTTCTGGTGCCGTTTATTTTCGGCATCAACCCGGCCATCGTTCTGTTTATGAACGGTGTGGGTACGCTGCTGTTCATCCTCATCACAAAAGGAAAAGCCCCTGCTTATCTGGGCTCCAGTTTTGCATTTCTGGCGCCGGCGGGGATTGTTATCACCAAATACGGATTTGAGTATGCGCAGGGCGGTTTCGTGGTAGTTGGTCTCTGCGGCTGTGTGCTGGCGCTGATCATTTACAAATTCGGTACTGACTGGATCGATGTGGTTCTTCCGCCGGCAGCCATGGGACCGGTTGTGGCTCTGATCGGTCTGGAACTTGCCGGCTCCGCAGCATCCACGGCGGGTCTTACCGGCGTGGACAAGGTGGATATGAAAAATGTAATTGTTTTTCTGGTAACGCTGGGTGTAGCTATTTTCGGACAGGTTCTGTTCAGAGGATTCCTGTCAGTTATTCCTATTCTGATCGCCATCATTGCAGGATATATTGCGGCAGCCTGCTGCGGCATGCTGGATTTTGCTGCAGTGGCAGAGGCTTCCTGGTTCGCTGTCCCTGATTTCCATCTGGCCAAATTCAAATCACAGGCGATCCTGACCATTCTTCCCGTGCTTCTGGTTATTACTTCCGAGCATATCGGACATCAGATCGTAACCGGTAAGATCGTCGGAAGAGACCTGCTGAAGGATCCCGGCCTGCACCGCTCCATTTTTGCAGATAATTTTTCTACGGCTATTTCCGGTCTGATCGGTTCTGTTCCTACCACAACATACGGGGAAAATATCGGTGTTATGGCGATCACCGGAGTATACAGCGTGCGTGTCATCGGAGGCGCAGCCGTGCTTTCTATCCTGGCTTCCTTCTGCGGAAAGCTTTCCACGCTGATCAGCACTATCCCCGGCCCGGTTATCGGCGGTATTTCCATCCTGCTGTACGGTATGATCGGTACCTCCGGCCTGCGGATTCTGGTAGACAATCAGGTGGATTACGGCAAATCAAGAAATTTGACGCTGACATCGGTTATTTTCGTCATCGGTCTTTCAGGCATTGCGGTAAATATCGGTGATGTACAGCTGACCGGTATGGTTCTTGCCTGCGTAGTCGGCATGGTTCTGAGTCTGGTATTCTACATTCTGGATAAATTCCAGCTGACCAACGACTGATGGTACTTAGAGGGGGAGAAGGATGATATTATATTTTTCAGGAACGGGGAACAGTGCCTTTGCGGCGAAGAAAATTGCAGCGCTGACCGGGGATGAGGTGCTCGATCTGAATGAGCGGATCAAAAATGAGGACTATACAAAAGTTCATTCGGAAAAACCGCTGGTATTTGTAACACCTGTATATGCATGGAGAATGCCTGAAAAAGTAAAAGAATGGATAGGGAAGACCGGTTTTACAGGCAGCAGGAGCGCTTATTTTGTCATGACCTGCGGGGAAGATAATGGGAATGCGGCAAAATATGCGGGAAAACTCTGTTATAAAAAACATTTTATGTACATGGGATGCATGGAAATCGTAATGCCGGAAAATTATATTGCCATGTTTTGCGCGCCCTCCCGTCAGGAGGCCGGAAGGATCATCCGTCAGGCGGAGGGCCGGATCCGCCGGTGCGCCGTCCTGATCAAAAAGGGTGCAGTGTTTCCGAAGAAAAAGATCTGCATATCCGACCGGATCAAAAGCGGACCTGTCAACCGGCTGTTTTACGGGGTATGTGTCAGTGACAGACAATTTTATGCCGCATCGGGCTGTGTCGGCTGCGGAAAATGGGTAAAAGTCTGTCCGCTTCACAATATCCGGTTGAAAAACGGAAAGCCGGAATGGGGCGGCGACTGTACCCACTGTATGGCCTGCATCTGCAGCTGTCCGGAGGAATCCATCGAATATGGAAAGAAAACGCTGGGGAAACGCCGGTATCTGTGCCCGGAGGAAAGGTGATTAGTATCCGGAATACAAATTTCCATATTGTTTTTTTCTATTTTTGTACGGAGATTCTCTGGTATATCACGTGGAAGTTGTGATACACTGTTGACAGAAGACATGAGACATAAAAGAGGTTCGGAGCCGGTTTTCAGATGCTGAAGGTTTCATAAAGCCGGCTTTGAACCGTGTAAAACAGCATGGAGGTTGATGTGATGTTAACAAAAAAACAGAATTTACTGGAGACTATTCATGGCGGTAATCCGGATCGTTTCGTAAATCAGTATGAAGCATTTGCCATGGTATTTCATCCGATCATGACACAGAGTGCGATGCCTCAGTACGGAGAGGAGAATGTGGTGAACGCATGGGGTGTTACCAATTCATGGCCGATCGGTACGCCCGGTTCTTTTCCGGTTCATACACCTGAGAAGATTGTTGTAAAGGATATCACACACTGGAGAGATTATGTGAAAGCACCGGCTACCAGTCTGCCCGATGCTGCATGGGAACCGTTCATTGCACAGGCAGAAGCAATCGACAGAAACGAATATTTTGTAACACCTTTCGTTGCACCCGGTATTTTTGAACAGTGCCATCATCTGTGTGAGATCCAGAATACACTGATCAATTTCTATGAAGAACCCGATGATCTGAAGGATCTGATCAAATTCCTGACAGAATGGGAAGTAAAACAGGCGGAAGAAATCTGCAAACACCTGAAACCCGACGGATTATTCCATCATGATGACTGGGGCAGCCAGACATCTACGTTTATTTCTCCTGATATGTTTGAAGAATTCCTGCTGCCCGCATACAAGGATATTTATGGATGCTACAAGGAAAACGGCGTTGAACTGATCGTTCACCACAGCGATTCCTATGCGGCTACACTGGTTCCCTATATGATCGATATGGGCATTGATATCTGGCAGGGTGTCATGACGACCAACAATATTCCCGAATTGATCAAGAAATACGGCGGAAAGATCTCCTTCATGGGCGGTATTGACAGTGCCAAGATCGATTACGAAGGATGGACTCCTGAGGTGGTAGCAAAAGAAGTAAAACGTGCATGTGATGAATGCGGCAAACTGTATTTCATCCCCAGCGCTTCTCAGGGGCTTGCAATGAGTACTTTTGAAGGCGTTTATGAAGCAACAACAGAAGCAATTGACAATTACAGCAAGGTGGTTTTCGGAAAATAACTGATGCATACTGCCGCTATATATAAACCCGATAGCAAAACCGGCCGGTTTTTCTGCAGAGAACAGAGAAACCGGCCGGTTTTTTGTATAATAGGAAACTGCGTTTCCTATTATACAAAAACACTCCGAGGTGATCACACTGCGGTGAACAGAATTTTCGAAAACATCTTGACAATACTGTATCGACTGTATATACTGTACATATACAGATAAACAGTATATACAGTCGGCATATGAAGTAAACAGTTACTGAAATTTTTATTTTGCTATAGGCAAATAAAATAATGGTAACTGTTCAGAGTCGATTAATGAGGTGAAAACGTGAATATATTCATTGACAACAAAAGCGGCGCGCCGATTTATGATCAGATTTATACACAGATCAAGAATCAGATCATCAACGGAACGCTGCAGGCGGACGAGGCGCTTCCTTCCATCCGCAATCTGGCCAAGGATCTGCGCATCAGCGTGGTTACCACGAAAAGGGCCTATGATGAACTGGAGAAGGAAGGATTTATTTACACGATTGCAGCCAAGGGGTGCTTTGTAGCCCCGAAGAATGTGGAATGGCTGCGGGAGGAGAACCTGAAGAAGATCGAGGAACATCTGATGGAGATTGCGAAGCTTGCTGTTTCATGCAATCTGAGCAGACAGGATATTATCGATATGTTTTACATCATCAATGAGGAGGAGACGTAATGAATGCAGCAGGAACAATGAGCGTGGCTTCAGCAGCAAATGCAGCAGGAACAAACAGGAATGCCATTGAAATAAAAGATTTATGCAAATCCTATCCGGATTTTACACTGGATCATCTGAACCTGACGCTGCCCTGCGGCTGTATTATGGGATTGATCGGGGAGAACGGCGCAGGGAAAAGTACGACGATCAGGCTGATTCTTGATATGATCAGGCGGGATGCCGGTACGATTACTCTTCTTGGGAGAGATAATCAGGAAAAACTGAATGCGACGAAGGAGGATATCGGCGTGGTGCTGGATGAGGTGGGCTTTCCGGAGTGCCTCAACGCCGGCCAGGTCAACCGCATCATGAAATATACCTATAAAAACTGGAAGGAAGATGTTTTCTTTGATTATCTGAAAAAGCTTTCTGTTCCGGAGAAAAAGGCGTTTAAGGATTTTTCGCGGGGCATGAAGATGAAGCTGGGTATTGCAGCGGCGCTTTCTCATGATGCAAAGCTGCTGATTCTGGATGAAGCCACCAGCGGTCTTGATCCGGTTGTCCGCGATGAAGTGGTGGAGATGTTCAGTGAGTTTACCAGAGACGAGAATCACTCCATTCTCATGTCTTCCCACATCGTAAGCGATCTGGAAAAACTCTGTGATTACATTGCATTTATCCATAAAGGGAAACTGCTGTTGTGTGAGGAAAAGGATATTCTTCTGGAGAAATACGGTCTGATCCACTGCACCCGTGAGATGCTGGATGGAATCACACCTTCAGCGGTGAAAGGCAGAAAAGAGTCTCCCTACGGGGTAGAAGCACTGGTGCTGCGGGACGCGGTACCGGATGGAATCAGCATCAGTCCGGTAAGCATCGAAGAATTATTTGTATTTATGGTGAAGGAGGCGTAACAGATATGAAGGGGCTTTTTCTGAAGGATTGTTATATGATGAGCAGATACTGCCGTGCAGTTTTTTTTCTGATGATTATGTTTCTGGCAGTTTCCGCAGCGGAGGATGATAATCTGTTCTTTACGATTTATCCCATGATGGTTGCGAGTATTATTCCTACTACGCTGCTGTCCTACGATGAAAAAAGCGGATGGAATATTTACAGCTGTACGCTGCCCTGTTCCCGGGCACAGATGGTTTCAGTCAAATATCTCATAGCGGCTGCGCTGATTGCCGTTGTATGGATCATTGCAGCTGCAATTCAGGGAATCCGTGCCGCCGCAGGTGTGGGAGCTGCAAGAGAGGAACTGGCATGGATCCTGTCGATTCTGCTTTTGCTGGGACTGGTTTCTTCCGCTGTGATCCTGCCGGTTATGTTCAAATACGGAGTGGAAAAAGGCAGAATGGCATATTATATCACCATTGCCGTTGTATGCGGCAGCGGGGTTGCCTTTCCCCAGATCCTTGAAAAACTTCAGATTTCCGTTAATGTGCAGGGCAATCTGGTTCCGCTGCTGCTTTGCGCGGCTGGAGCGATTGTTTTTGGTATATCGTGGATGATATCCGTGAAGGTGTATGAAAAGCGGGAAATCTGAAGGATGAGATTCCCCGCTGCAATTGAGGGATGAAAAGCAGGCTGGTTATTCTGTGTAACGATCTGCAAAACAGATACGTTTCAATCCCATCAGCTCAGCGCATCCGGAAAGGGTTGTTCCGAAAAATACGACTTCCGTCTGCAGATCCATATAATCTGTAATCGTACCGTTGCATACCGTGCTGCCGGTACAGAGAATCAGATCTGCCCAGTTAACGGCATCTTCGCGGTCTTTTTTACCATCTTCCACCGTGATTTTGAAGCGTGTGGAACCGATATTGGCAGGATTCAGATCCAGTACCCGAACCTCATATTTGCTGCCGGAAAGCATTTCCAGAAGAGCAGGCTGATACCCCACAAGTGTGATGTGTTGGATATCAGGATAATTTTGATGCAGCCAGCGGTACATGTCCACGGCACAGGATTCAGGACCATCGGTGCGGCAGTGTACCGTTCCCCTGCATTTCCCAAGAAAAGCCATGACAGCATTGAGTGCGGCAATATATAATCCGCGGGCATAGGGATCATTTACAAGATCTGCGGACAGGATATCTGTCAGATCTCCCTGAAATTCCAGAGGAGCTTCTGTAAATGCCTGTCCGCGGCTGCCCCGGAATTCTGCCTGGATCATAACATCTTTTCCTGTCAGGATAGGGAAGTCACGGCGTTTTGTTTTTCCGATGGCTTCCTCGGGTGACAGTGAACGGCAGGTAATTTTTACAGTTTCATTTCTGATTCCATTTTCATCCAGAAGTTGTTCAAATCGTTGTTTCAGAGTCTGATAAAATATTTCAATATTCATAACGGGATACCTCATTTCACAAATAAAAATATGCAGACTGCAGTTTTTGACAGAGCCGTAGATGATGATTATTTCGTAATGCCGAGAAAACGGTTCACATCTTCATCCCAGTCTGCAGTAAACAGTTCCGATGCGGGAACAATTCCATGCAGTTTTCCGTCGATCAGTACACCAATACGGTCGGCCAGCTGGATGGCTTCTTCGAAATCATGGGTAACAAATAAAACTGCACATTGGAATTCCTCCCGGATTTCACGGATGAGGCGGTAAAGTTCTTTTTTTGTAACAGGATCCAGAGCAGAAAATGGTTCATCCAGAAGCAGAAGAGGAACGCGTGTCATCAATGCCCGTGCCAGAGCCACCCGCTGCTGTTCGCCGCCGCTCAGAGTACCGGGGTACTGATTCAGCCTGTGAGCGATGCCGAAACGCTGTGCCATGAATTCTACCTGTTTTCTGATTTCAGAATCAGATATGTGCTTCAGTTTCAGACTGTAGCCGATGTTTGCACCGGCAGTCATATGGGGAAAAAGTCCGTAATCCTGATAAAGATAGCCGATTTTCCTTTGTTCGACGGGGATGTCGCATACAGGGATGGAATTCAGATAGACACCGCCGCTGCAGGGACGGAAGAAACCTGCAGCTGTCTCCAGAAGAACCGTTTTTCCGGAACCGCTCTTTCCTATAATGGCAGTAATTTCGCTTCGGTTGACTGAAAAGCTGATCCGGTCAAGAAGAAAATCACCGCGCCGGACGGAAAGTTCCCGGAACAGGAGTAATTCATTACTCATATTGCCTCCATTTCCCTTTATTTTTGCCAAATCGACCGGCCAGTGCCAGAGAAAGAAATGAGAGAAGCAGCAAAAGAAAGGCATTTGCAAGAGCTGCATTCAGGTCATTGGTACTGACGGCCAGATAGATACTGCCGGGAAGGGTTTCAGTTTTCATACGTGTTATACCGACCAGCATTAATGTGGCACCAAATTCTCCCAGAGCCCGTGACCAGAGAAGAATAAAAGCACTGACCAGTGCATTTCTGCTGAGGGGGAGCATGATGGTTAAAAAACGCTGAAATGGACCGGCACCCAGCAGTCCGGCCACATAGCTGAGTTTTGGATCCACGTCCCGGAATGCGGAAGAGATGAGTTTTACAGCAAATGGCAGGTTAACTGTCAATTGTGCTATGATAATGCCATTCTGACTGAAAACAACAGGAAGTCCGGCAGATTTCAGCCATTTACCGGTGGGGGAAGAAAAGAGTATCAGAAGACTCAGTCCCAGCACAATGTATGGCAAAGAAATGGTCAGTTCAAGAAGGATCTCCATAATACGACATCCAGGAAAGGACGTTTGTGTGAGAAGGTAAGAAGTAGGAACCGCCAGCAGAAAACAAAGAAGAGTGGAAATGCATGCGGTTCTGACACTCAGTCCAAAAGCAAACAGCGTTTCGGGACGGGAGATACATTCGGGAAAGCTTTTTGTTCCGCGTATGATGATAACACCAATGTTGCTGCCGATCAACAGCAGGGCACACAAAGTGAGTGCCCCGCAGATCAGGTGAAAAATATAGATTTTTCTTTTTTTCATTGTGCCAGTTCGTAGCCGTAAGCCTGCCAGATGCTGTTTGCAGCGTCTGAAGCCGTACAGAATGTCAGGCGGGCAGCAGGAACCGTTTTGATGTAAGCATCCATATCGGTTGTGTCACAGATTTCAACACCGTCTGCATTGCAGTTTTCTTTCCAGATAATGGCAGCATCAGCTTCGCCAACGGAGATGACGGTTGCCAGCTGAGGTGCGGTTGTTGTGGTAGCACCCAGATTGACGGAATCACTGATTTTATAATCTTCAAAAGCTTTAACGGCGATTTTGCCGATAGGTGTTGACTGGGGATCCCCGATAACGGTTACGATATCTGAAGAAGCCAGATCAGATAATGACTTGATTCCTTTGGGATTGCCTTCTGCAACAGCCAGTACCGGAATATGCTTTACCAGCGGCGTGCTGGTTTTTACAAAATCAGCGACAGGTTTTGTTTCTTCTTCAGAACCGGCAATAAAATAATCACCTTCCTGTGATTCTTTGATCTGGGTCTGAATCTGTGCCGCATTAGCGTAGGTGACATTCATAGTACACCCGGTTTCCTGCTGGAAAGCATCTGCAATTTCCTGAAAAGGTTTCTGCATACCGGCTCCGCAGTAGATCATCAGTGTCTGACCGGACAGATCAGATTTTGTTTCTGCTTCTGTCTGTACAGATTCCGTTTCGGATGGTACCGCTTCTGTCTGTTCGGCGGTATCTGCCGCCGGTTTGGCTGAATCATTGCTGCCGCAGCTGCACAGCAGAGTCAGAATCAGTCCTAAAATCATTACCAGTGAAAATAATTTCTTTTGTTTCATACTTTCCCTCCTTGTTGGTCGTGAGAGCAGCAGCTGCAGCGGGCAGCAGGAAAATATGCTGCGGCAGCTGTTCTCTCTGAATATATGTGAAGGCTTTGAATGCCCTCAAAACTAAAAAACAGGCCGTCAATCATGGCGTATGCTTTAGATCAGAACGGTTTGGAAATATTTGTATTTAACAAAAACAGATTAAACAATACGAAAATAAACTAACTGACATCAATATAACATAATAACCAAATTTTGTCAAATAATTACTTATTTGTTTTGTGTTTTATATAAAAAATCACTTTAATTTTCTTTTATATGGTATTTGTAAGTTTTATAATGTGAAAGATATTCCGGAGGAGAATTTTGTGCAGATTTAACATACGGCTGAGCGATTGGAATAATGGTTGGAATACAGCAGTTACTGTTCGGAGTCAGACGGAAGAAGAGGGAGATTCCTGCGGATTGGGATGGATAAACGGTGAGTTGTGTGTTAAAATAGGTACAGAAATGAAAGCGCGGAATCAGGCGGATCAAACGGGAAACAGGTATTGATTGGAGGCGGCAGGCATGCAGATTACAGAGTTGGAGATTCGCAATTTTAAATCCATCGGCAGAATGAAGATTTCCAATGTGGAAAATGCTTTGATCCTGGTGGGGAAGAATAACACCGGAAAAACGGCAGTGCTGGATGCGATTCGGGCAGTCAGCGGTGTTTATGAGATACAGCCGGAGGATTTTCAGGAGGACTATGCCAATATTGAAATCCATGTGGAGCTTCTGATCACACAGGAAGATCTGCGGGGACTTCACAGTAAAGGTGCTGTCAGTTCTTATCGCAGGTATGATGCATGGTACCGGGATTTCTGCAGAAAGCTGCCTTCTTATAAGGAAAATATGAATGCAGAAACAGACGGGCATCTGACATTTACGTTTACGGCCAATCGTGATGGGAAGGTTCGGTACAATGATGGTGTTCAGAAGAATAACAGCTGTATTCCGAAGCTGTTTCCGACTATTTACTATATGGATTCTCAGAGAAATCTGAAGCAGTTTCAGGAGGATGTACTTCTGCTGCAGGAGGATGAGCTGCTGAAACGTATGCGTTCCGGCTGCTGCCTTTTTAATCAGGCAAAGCTCTGTGACCACTGTTTTTCCTGTATCGGTCTGATCAATCAGAAAAAGCCGGAGGAGCTGGATGCTTTTGAGACGGCAAAACTGCTGGATTACAAGCTTTATCAGCTGAATCTGGATGAATTTTCAAAGAAGGTCAATGAAAATTACCGGCGAAACGGCGGGCAGGACCGGATCGTGTATTCCATGAACCGGGATATTGAGCGGATGCTGTCGGTGACGGCGGAGATTTACAGTGAGGGAAAGAAAAATCCGCGCCCGGTGGAACAGCTGGGCAAAGGCATGCGGAGTATTTACATGCTGTCTCTGCTGGAAACGTATGCGGAGGGAGAAGGGCAGAGCCCGGGCATTATCATCGTGGAAGAACCGGAGCTTTTCCTGCATCCGAAACTGCAGAAGATATCGGGAGAGATTCTGTATCGTCTTTCCCGGAAAAATCAGGTAATTTTCTCCACCCACTCGCCCAACCTGCTTTCCAATTTCAACAGCAGGCAGATCCGTCAGGTGGTGCTGGATGACAATGGCTGTTCCACAGTGCGCAGGAATACGAATATCAGTGTGATCCTGGATGATCTGGGATACAGCGCCAACGACCTGATGAATGTGGATTTTGTATTTATTGTGGAGGGAAAGCAGGATAAGAGCCGCCTTCCCCTGCTTCTGCAGAAATATTATTCCGAAATGTACGATGAAAACGGGAATCTTTCCCGGGCAGCCATTATTACCACCAACAGCTGTACCAATATCAAAACATATGCCAATCTGAAATATATGAATCAGGTCTATCTGAAGGATAATTTTCTGATGATCCGGGACGGCGACGGCAAGGACAGCCGGATGCTGAAGCGCCAGCTGTGCCGTTATTATGAGGAACGGAATCTTCAGGATGTGGATCATCTGCCGCGGGTAACGGAGAAAAATGTACTGATTCTGAAATATTACTCATTTGAGAATTATTTTCTGAATCCGGAAATTATGGCGCAGCTTCATATTATTCATTCTCCTGAGGAATTTTACGAGATTTTTCTGGAAAAATGGAAGGAATATCTTCATAAAATCAAGAGCGGGCAGCGGCTGCAGGAGGTTCTGGGGAAAAATCTGGAAACGGTGGAGGATGTCAAGCAGCATATGGAGGAGATCAAAATCCATATGCGGGGCCATAACCTGTATGACATCTTTTATGGAAGATATAAGAATCAGGAAACGAAGCTTCTGCGCAGATATATCGATCTGGCGCCAAGAGATGACTTTAAGGACATTCTGGAAGCAATTGACCGGTTTATTTATTTTGAGAACCGGAGACAGTAACAGGAATATCACGTGAAGGGAGACGGAAGAAAATGTTTAATTCCTGTCAGTATACACAACTGGAGATTTTTGCGGTTTCAGGGGAAGCCGCTGAAAAATGCTGCGAAATCGGGAATGGAAGCGAAAGCGTAGAGAAAAGCAAAGCTGCAGGGACATGTAAAACCGCTGGTAATGGAAAAGTTATTGTAAAATGCAGAGGCAGCAAAGCAGGTGAAGCAGACTGGAAGGCGGGAGACTGCAAAAAGGCAAATTGTGGAGCGGCAGAATGTAAAGCGGCAAACTGTGAAATGACAGAATATGAAGCGGCAGACTGCGAAGTGATGGAACAGCAGGCAGGCACTTCTTATTATAAGAAGCTTTGCTTTCCGCTGAAGAAGGATACGGAATACGAAATCATTCCGGTGGATGCTCATGTGTCGTTTGCTTATCTGAGTGGTAATGACAACATACTGGATGAAGGAATCTGTTATCTGTCCGATGAGTCCAGGGTGCCGGGAGCGGCTGATTTTCGGGCGGTAAAAGGGGACGCTTTGAAGGAACATTATGACACATCCTATCGGGAGCAGTATCATTTTGTTCCGTTTGTCAACTGGATCAACGATCCCAACGGATTGTGCTGGTATCAGGGCAGGTACCATATGTTTTATCAGCAGAATCCTCATTCTCAGCAGTGGAACAACATGTACTGGGGGCACGCGGTAAGCCGGGATCTGGTTCACTGGACCCATTTGCCGATAGTATTTGAGCCGCAGGAAATGATTCTGGAGCATGCAGACCGGTACATAGGCGGAGCATTTTCCGGCAGCGCAGTGGTTCTGGAGGATGAAGTACTGCTGTATTTGACCCGGCATCTGGCAGAACTGCCCGATGAAACGAAGGTGACGGAAACTCAGTGCATGACGAAAAGCCGTGATCTGCTCCGGTTTGAAGCGGAGAAAACTGTAATCGATAAGAGCGCTGCGGGGCAGAGACCCGAAGGTGTGAGCGACGATTTCAGAGATCCGAAGCTGCTGAAAATCGGCGATACATGGTACATGGTACTGGGCAGCGCCCTTCACGGAAAAGCAGCCATTCTCCTGTACCGGTCCGAGGACATGGAGCACTGGACCTATTATGCACCGCTTCTGATCGAAGAAACGGAAGGAGTCCGCTGTTTTGAATGCCCCGATTTTTACGAACTGGATGGAAAATATGTAGCCGTGGGCGCGTGGATGTGTTATGTGGATGAATACGGACGGAAGCAGCCGTGCCGTTATTATGTAGGAGACTGGGAATACGGACAAAGGAATACGGGAAGCAAAGTAAGCAGGACAGAAGAAGGTGCTTCCTGCGAAAATGGCTTTTACGAAATTCAGAATTCCGGTTGGTATGACTTTGGCAGCAGCTGTTACGCCATGCAGAGCTTTGAACACGACGGCAGACGGATCTGTATCGGATGGATTTCCGATTTCTATGAAGAACATGTCAAAGTGAAAAACGGTGCTTACGGCAGCATGACCATTCCAAGAGAACTGCATGTAAGGGAAAACCGTCTGTGCATGAACCCCGTATCAGAAATCTACAGCCTGCAGGATGAATTGATCTGTCTGGAAAGTCAGAAAGAGGTGTCACTTTCAGGAATCCACGGCAACAGTTATCTGGCAAAACTGGAACTGACCGGCGATTCCAACTTCTGCCTGACACTGGGAAGGGACGGAGAAAGTTCTATTGAACTGATCCGGGAAGACGGCGTAACAGCTATACGGACCGGAGAGAACAGCAGAAATGGAGTCAGGGCAGAAGAAACAATCAGAACTTTCCCGGCGGTTACAAAAAATGTCCGCTATGTGGAGATTTTTGTGGACCGGAGAACGGTGGAGGTGTATCTGAATCATGGAGAAGAAGCAGGAACGAGGCTGTATTACGGTTCAGGAAAAAACGGAATGTTCGAACTGAAAGCAGAACGGCCTGAGGAATTTACGCGGATCGAAGTGTGGGGGATGAAAGGGATCTGGTAGAAGATGTGAAAGTTTTGGGGGACTGTTTAGACTTCTGCCGCCGCAGGTTACATCACCCCGGCAAAATGAAGCTCTGAACAGTATGGGGAGAGAAACAGATAACAATAGTATGTTATTTTGCATGTCTCCTTCCTATGTACTGCTCAGAGCTTTATTTTATCTGAAAAGGATGAAATGAAGCGGCGGAAGTCTGAAACGTAATGAGAATTTCGCGGAACGGAATTCTTAAAAAATCTCTGCTTGACGCTGCAGAAAGAAAAAATTATAATAATAACAGCGAGAAGGCAGAGAAAAAAGGTATTTCAAGTCAAATTGAAATATGACACAAAACTGTTGAAATACATGAAAAATTTTCCCAAGACATAAAAACACCCCGAAAAAGGCTATTTATCAGAATATTCTGAAAAATACCTGCAAAAAAGGCCTCAAAAAGCCTTATAAATTAAGGGCTTCTGAAGGGTAGGGGTGTAAATGGAAATTAGCCCGACAGGGCATTGACACACGCTCGATAGTTTCGGGGCTTGGGCAAGCAGTTCTGATGTGTAAATGGAAATTAGCCCGACAGGGCATTGACACCCTTCAATTTCTCCTCAAATGGTCTCCAACCAATTCCAGTGTAAATGGAATTCAGCCAAGAGGGATATATCTGTTAATATGATGTATATAAGGAAAGGAGCTGTTCGCATTATCAGTTAAAGATTTGTATACGATTGATGATATATATGCACTTCCCGATGGGAAGCGGGCGGAATTGATCGATGGACAGATTGCGGTTTTTCTGAATTGCGATGATAAAACTTATGTAGAACCGGATATCAGCGTAATCTGCGGTGTAAATAAACTGGATGATAAAGGATGCCATGGAGCGCCGGACTGGGTGATTGAGGTGGTATCGCCCGGCAGTAAGAATATGGATTATATGATCAATCTGTCGAAATACAGCAATGCCGGAGTACGCGAATACTGGATCGTTGATCATGAAAAAGATCGAATTCTTGTATATAATTTCGAACAGAATACACTGCTGGATTGTACATTTTCCGATTCTGTCAAAGCAGGCATTTATGAGGATCTGTACATTGATTTTAGTCAGATCGGTCAGATGTGGTAATGAAAGATATGTTTACATGGATAAAAAGTACCGGAATCGAAAGGGGGTCAGTTCCTTTTTCGATTCCGGTATTATGTTTAATGGAATAAGATGTTTTTACAATGTTTTCGAAAAATGCGTTTCATATCTTCATCATCCCCGACATAACGCATCCGCCCGCGGCACCGCATGACAGGATTTCGTCCATCTGCTTCTGGTTGATCTGTTTTCCATCCATCTGGATTCCGCCGATGGCGTATACCGGTATGGATATACTTTCGCAGACGGCCTGCAGGAAAGGGAGCCCCCGGGGCGGCAGTCCTTTTTTGCAGTCGGTGGCATAGACATGACCGGCGGTGATGTAGGTGGCACCCAGCTTTTCTGCTTCTACTGCCTCTTCAACAGAATGAACGGAGGTTCCAATTACTTTCCTTTCTCCACACCTTTCCGCTGCCGCATATCTGCGCAGCAGTGGAAGGGGCAGGTGAATTGCCCGGCAGTTCAGTTTTTCTGCTGTTTCCACGAATGTGTGGAGGATGCAGGGAACGCCGTACCGGCTGCAGATTTTCATGATTTCTTCGGCTAAAAGGGCATATTCCGATTCCGGCAGGTCTTTTTCACGCAGAATTATGGCTTTGGGAGAAAGTCTGCAGATTCGTTCTATCTGTTCCGTCAGGGGACGGCTGCACAGGCGGCGGTTGGTGACGGCGATGACGTCCGACATCTTATGATCCGGTCGGTTACTGCAGATACACATAATCGTTCATGACCGGCTGCAGGTCATTTTTCAGCAGATCGTTGTAAACTTCGTCCACGGTTCTGTCGTCGGAGATTTCAAACTGGTCGTCTCCTTTGGCTTCAATATCGTCTGCGTGGCTGCCGATGCCGGTGCTGACGCCTGCGGAGATTTTGGTGGCGCAGATATTGACCAGATTATCGCGTACTCGTGCACATTCTCTGGTGGAGACGGTGATGCTTGCGAAGGGCATGAACAGGCGGTAAGCGCAGACCACCTGAAGCAGCTGTGCTTCGTGGACATCTCTGGGATTGATCCGGTCATTGTTGATAATGGGACGCAGTCTCGGGCAGGAGAATGCGATTTCCGCATGGGGATATTTGCGCTGCAGCAGGTATGCATGGTATCCGGTGGCAAATGCATCTTTGCGGAAGTCATCAAGACCCAGCAGTGCGCCGAAGCCTACGCCGCGCATGCCGCCTCGGATGGCCCGTTCCTGTGCGTTGACGCGGTAGGGATAGATTCTTTTATGGCCGGCCAGATGGAGGGTTTCATATTTATCCGAATTATAGGTTTCCTGAAATACAGTTACATAGTCGGCACCGCACTGATGGAGGTAGGCGTATTCATCGGAATTCATGGGATAGACCTCCAGACCGATGACCTTAAAATATTTCCGGGCAATTCTGCAGGCATTTCCGATGTATTTTACATCGGATTTTTTACGGCTTTCACCGGTAAGGATCAGGATTTCCTGAAGACCTGTTTCTGCGATGGCAGCCATTTCCTTTTCAATCTGCTCATCGTTCAGAATGGCGCGGTTGATCTTGTTGTGGCAGTTGAAACCACAGTAAATGCAGTAATTTTCACAATAATTGGCAATGTAGAGAGGTGTGAACATACAGATACTGTTTCCGAAATGCTTCCGGGTTTCTTTTCTGGCTGCCTGCGCAATGTCTTCCAGCAGAGGGAGGGCAGCCGGTGAAAGCAGGGCTGCAAAATCTTCCGGTGTCCGGTTATCGTGGGCCAGCGCGCGGCGCACATCATTTTCGGTATAGCGGTCATAGTCGTAATCGTTCATGGCAGCTACTACCTGATCCATGATATCAGATTCCAGAACCTCCATACCGGGCAGGTAGGTCATGTGGTCAATGCGGTTCTTTTTCTGATCCTCCAGAATTTCTTTGCTTAAAATGCTTTCGTTCAGATGCTGGTCTGCGGAATGCTGTTCAGCGGATTTTGACTCGGCGGAAATCTGTTCTGCAGACTGTCCGATTGTGTTGTTTGTGCTGCTCATGGTTTAAACCTCCTGATCCTTTAAAAATCCGGTCAGCGGCGAGGATGCGCTGGCGCCTTTGTTCAGCGTTCTGCCCAGTCCGGACAGGTAAGCGCTTCTGCCTGCTTCGATTGCTTTTTTGAAGGCTTCCGCCATGGCGGGAACGTCTCCGGCTGTGGCAATGGCGGTATTGGCCATGACAGCGGCTGCGCCCATTTCCATTGCTTCGCAGGCCTGAGAAGGACGTCCGATTCCGGCGTCTACAATGATGGGAAGATCGATTTCATCGATAAGGATCTGGATAAAATCCTTTGTGCAGAGGCCTTTATTGGAACCGATGGGGGCACCCAGAGGCATGATGCAGGCCGCGCCGGCATTGACCAGATCTCTGGCAGCGTTCAGATCGGGGTACATGTAGGGCATGACAACAAAGCCTTCTTTGGCCAGAATTTCAGTGGCCTTGATTGTTTCGTAATTATCGGGAAGCAGGTATTTGGAGTCGCGGATCACTTCCACCTTGACGAAATCACCGCAGCCCACTTCGCGGGAAAGTCTGGCGATCCGCACAGCCTCCTCGGCATTTCTGGCACCGGAGGTGTTGGGCAGCAGTGTTACACTGTCGGGAATATAATCAAGGATGTTGGCAAGGCCTCCCTCATTGGCACGGCGCAGGGCCAGTGTGATGATCTGTGCTTCTGCCTTTTCAATGCAGGCTTTCACCAGTTCCAGAGAGAATTTTCCGGAACCAAGGATAAAACGGGAAGTGAATTCGTGTCCGCCAAGAATAAATTTGTCATCTGTCTGATTCATAAATATGTCCTTCTTTCTGTTTGTTTTAAACATCCTCCTCACCCATGAGAAGCCGGGTGATCATGTTGGCTTCGTGGGCGGCGCAGAGGGCGGCGCGGGGGGCCATCAGTCCTTTGCCGTAAACGGCTTCGGTGGTTTCGTCTCCGCATAAATAAAAATTGCGGGAAACTCGCCGGGTGCGTATACTATTGCTGCTTTCATAACCGGCAAGTCCCGAAGCAGATACCAGCTTTTTTTCCGGAAAATGTTCCAGAATCCCGCATACAAGGGTCGATTTTGCTTCCGGATCATCAAAAGCTTCGCAGATGATGTCTTCGCTGCAGAATAATTCCTGAAGATTCTCTTCTGTTACTTTGACACAGTCGGTGACAATATCAAGCCAGGGATTGATTTTCAGCAGCTGGGACCGGAGTGCATCGGTTTTGTACATGCCCACATGTTCCAGAAAATACTGCTGCCGGTTTAAATTGGTCAGGTCAACACGGTCAAAGTCGATCAGATGCAGATGCCCCACGCCGATGCGCGTCAGCGCAAATGCAACGTTGGAGCCCAGACCGCCAAGTCCGGCCACTGCCACCCGCCCCCGGTTCAGCAGTTTCTGGGTTTCTGCAGAATGGCGTTCTATCAGGGCCTGATCGATCTGCTCTTTGGTAATGTGACTTTTTTCCGGTACATCTGCTGCCTCGGTATTCAAAATTTCTTTCCGTAATTCCATTGATCAGCCGCCTCCCACAAAACTTACGATCTCCAGTATGTCACCGTCTTTCAGCACTGTGGAAGCGTAAGCGCCTTTGGGCAGAATCTCGTAATTCAGTTCCACGGCGATCCGGTTGATCTGGTACTGATGTACTTCCAGATATTCGGCAACGGTAACCGGCTGATCGGGGGTAAATTCCTTTCCGTTTACAGTAATCATGGTTTTTCCTCCTTTCCGGAAATAAAAAAGGAGTCCACAAAGAAATACACCCGCGGTGGTGTACCCCTTCATGAACTCCTGTTCAATCTCAAAGTTGCTTTTAAAGGCTGTTCTGAAAACTGTCCTTAAAAAGTGCCATATTCAATTTAAATTTGATTACAGGCAACAGTATAGTGATTTTTCGGGGAAATGTCAATAATTATTTTTTCCGGATATTCCTTGACAAATGTGTATCGCAGTGCTATATATATTTATATCGATGTACGATATATCGTACCGGAATATATCAGGGAGATATTTCCTGAAACGGAGGTACTTGTTTGGATTCGCATATTAAAAAAGTGTATGTTCCCATGACGGAGACCGGCTTTTACATTCTTCTGTGTCTCAGAGAGGAAGCTCATGGATACAGCATTGTGCAGAGGGTAGAAGCTATGACGGACGGGGCAGTCAGACTCAGTCCGGGGACCATGTACGGCAGTTTGTCCAAGATGGAGAAGGACGGGCTGATCCGGTTTGTCAGGGAAGAGGATAAAAGAAAGCTTTATGTAATTACGGAGCTGGGGCAGCAGGTGCTGGATCTGGAGATGAAACGGATCGAACGTCTGTATCGCAATATGATGGAAGCACGCGGCGGTGAAAGTGAGGAGAAGACGGATGTGGAAGGTGACAAAAAGCAGAGTGAATAAGATGAAAGACAGAATGAAGAAAACGGAACTGCGTTTTTTTACCATTCCGGAGTGGAAGAAAGAAGAAAAATATCTGCAGGAGAAACACCGTGAAGGATGGAGATTTACGGGGGTGACCCTGCCCGGATTTTATCATTTTGAAAGATGCGAGCCGGAGGATGTGGTTTATCAGCTGGATTACAATCAGGAAGGAACGGCTCATAAAACAGAGTACATTCAGATGTTTCAGGACTGCGGCTGGGAGTATATACTGGATTTTGTAGGCTACAGTTATTTCAGAAAGCCGGTTTCAGCCATGGGCGGAGAGGAAACGGAAGAAATCTTCTGTGATGACGATTCCAGAATTGATATGATGAAACGGGTATTCAGAGGACGCATGGTGCCGCTGATCGTCATATTTTTCTGTATTATTATACCGCAGCTGTTTGTGCAGAGTCATAATGAAGGGATTGTCAGCATGGTTCTTACAGGTGCTTTTGTGGTGCTGTTTGTCTTGTACCTGTTTCTTTTTATATGGTACGGCTGGCAGTTCCGGCAGTACAGGAACCTGCTGAAAAAATAAAGGGGAAAATATATGGCGAGAAAGATTAAAAGCAGACAGGGCACTACCCGTGGTAAAGGCGGATGCTGCCCTGTATTTCATGGTGCGTCTGACGGCGCATACTATTTCTGCTGTTTTCTGCCGCTGCATGTTTCTTCCATAAAAATGGCTGTTTTGGCTGAAATATACTGTCTTACAGCAGATGTTTTCTCAGTTCTGCTCCATCTTCGGCGCTCAGGTATGCCGGAGCAATGTCAAATACGGTTTTGCAGCCGGACTGTCCTTCTTTGCTGAGACGGTATGCAGCTCTTGCATAGGCAACCAGCACGGAGGAGGTGAATTCCGGATTGGAATCCAGCTTCAGGCTGTATTCGATCACATGGCTGTTTTCATCGTTCCAGCCTGTTTTTCCGGTACGGATCACAAATCCGCCGTGAGGAATGCCTGCATGGTCGCGCTGCAGTTCTTCTTCGCTGATAAAATGTACGGTGGTGTCGTAATCTGCAAAGTAATTGGGCATGGTGACGATGGCTTCTTCAATTGCTTTCAGATCAGCGTCCTCTTCTGCAACGATAAAACACTCTCTGGTATGTTTCTGCCTTGTGGTCAGTTCGGGATTGGAGCCGCTTCTGACCGCTTCCAATGCGCTTTCAACGGGAATGGTGTACTGTCTTGAGTCCTTAACACCGGGAATCCGGCGGATGGCGTCGGAATGGCCCTGGCTTACGCCCTTGCCCCAGAAGGTGTAGTCGCTGCCTCCGGGAAGGATGGCATTCGCGTAAAGACGATTCAGGGAGAACATGCCCGGATCCCAGCCGACGGAGATGATGCCGACGTGTCCGTGTTCTTTTGCAGCCTGATCAACGGCAGCAAAATGTTCGGGGATTTTTGCGTGGGTATCGAAACTGTCGATTACATTGAAATATTTTGCCATTTCGGGGGTCTGTACGGGAAGATCGGTAGCACTTCCTCCGCAGAGAATCATTACATCGATTTCGTCCCTCATGGCAGGAGCATCATTTACGGAGCAAACTCTGGCACCTTCGGTCAGAATCTTAAGAGATCCGGGATCTCTTCTGGTAAAAATAGCGGTCAGTTCAGTGTCGGGATTGTGTTTGATTGCACATTCCACGCCCTTGCCCAGATTTCCGTATCCTAAAATACCAATTCTGATTGTCATATTAAATTCCTTTCCTGTTCACATTATAGTTGTAACGGGTATTATCATACTACATTCTGTCCGGAATGGCAATTCTTTCATATTTTACCATGACAGTTCCAACTGACGAATTCTCGACTATATTCTTAAGAAAATATAATTTTCCTGTTAATGAATCTGTAAAAATTATTAAAAAAAAGCGATGACTTATTAAATTTAAATAAGTTATCGTTTTTTTTATATATTCATGTTATAATACAAAATGGATTATTGAATAGTAAAAGAAGGGGGGATGGAATGTGATAAACAACGATAAGGTGAGACTGATGACAAAGATTCAGGTCTTTGAGAATCATGAAAAGGATGCTCTGAAGGCAAACCGTTATTTTCAGAAGGATTATCTGGGACTTCATCTGATCCGGTCTTTACTGGCTTATATGGTTCTGTTTCTGCTGGTGCTTGCAGTGATCTTTCTGTATAACTGGGAAGAATTGCTGACAGCCATTGATCTGACTGCTCTGATTCATGCGGGCAGATGGATCATTCTGAGTTTTTTTCTGTTGTTGATTCCTTCCATGATCGTATCATATATTGTGTACTGGTTTCAGTACCGGAGGTACAGAAGAAAGATAAAAGATTATATTATGAATTTGAAACAGCTGAATGCTTATTACAATAATGAAGAAACAAAGCAGTCAGCTGATTAGTGTGGGTCACACCAGCGCAGCCCGGCGTTTTCTTTAAAACAGCCGGCTGTATTGTTACAAAGAAAGTAAGAAAGGCAGGATTTACTGTGGAATCTCCAATTACATCAATTTATGAATTCAGAGAAAAAATGAGGCAGATATATGCCAGACATTCGTGGGGGATCGGAATGCTTCTGAAATTCGTGACAGCATTTCTGATGCTTACGACGATCAATCAGATGGCCGGGTATATGACCATACTGGTTTCGCTGCCGGTTACCATTGCGATTGCCGTTGTCTGCTGTGTACTTCCCTGGGGGATGATTACAGGAATCATGTGTGTGCTTCTGCTGCTTCATTTTATGGAAGTATCATTTATTGTCGCATTGGTGGCTCTGGTTCCTATGATCAGCATGGTTCTGATCAATCTGATTTTTTCACCAGGATGCCAGTCAGTGGTCTTTTTTGTACCTATGCTGTTTTTTCTGAAAATTCCGTTTCTGCTGCCTCTGGTTCTGGGACTTCTGGCTCCGGTTTCATCGCTGGTTCCCATGCTGTTCGGCATTATGTTGTATTATCTGATGAATTATGTCAGCAGTACAGCGGGCGTACTGGCTGATGCAACGGAAGCAGCGGGAATGTCGGCACGTTTTATCCAGCTGATTGACGGTCTGAAGAACAATCGTGTTTTTCTGATCGTTGCAGCTGCATTTATTATTACGCTTGTACTGGTTTATGTGATTCGCAGACTGTCCATCGATTACGCATGGGCAATCGCTGTGGCGGCAGGTATGGTGACCAATCTGGTACTGGTGATTTTTGGAGTATCATCTGTATCGGAATCAGATCCATCGGCCATGACAGCGGCATTTGTAATCATCAGCTCCATTGTGTCCGGTCTGATTGCATTTGTTCTGCAGTTCATGGTTTTTGCAGTTGATTATAAACGCACGGATTTTGCCCAGTTTGAAGATGATGAATACTATTATTCTGTAAAAGCGGTTCCGAAAGTGAGAATTGCTGAAAAAGAGTATGATAAAATCAATATTCTGGAAGATGATACAGGAAAAGACGGCGGGGAACAGATGTCTTAATAATGTTTCCCGGTAAAGAAAGTGTGGGAGCATGCGGCTGATAGCTGAGTTTATTTATAATCGCTTTAATATAATGATTCCGTATATCCGGTTCATTGATATACTGCAGATTTTTCTGATTACGATTGTTTTGTACAATGTGATTCTGTGGCTGAGAAATACAAAAGCATGGAATCTTCTGAAAGGGATTCTCATATTACTGTTGTTTTATGTAGCTGCAGCTGTCCTGAATATGACAGTGATCGTATGGCTGGTCAATAACTGTCTGAGCGTGGTGATTATGGTTTTTGTGATCGTATTCCAGCCTGAATTTCGTCAGGCGCTGGAACGTCTGGGCAGCAACATGGGAGGGGGGAACGGAAGCGGTTTTTTTGCCCGGCTGCTGCCTATCGATATAGGGAATCATGAAGAAGAAAACCGTTTTACCAAGCAGACGGTTATGGAAATCCTGAATGCGGTATTTTCCATGGCTTCCGTTAAAACGGGGGCTTTGATTGTCATACAGAATACCATGCCTATCGTTCATTATGTGCAGCGCTGGGGGACAGATATTGATGCAATTGTGGGAAGCGAGCTGCTGATCAACATTTTCGAAAAGGATACGCCCCTTCATGACGGTGCGGTTGTGATTATCGGAAACCGTATTGCTTCAGCCAAGTGTTTTCTTCCTCTGAATGAAATGGAAGGAATCAGTTCAAGGCTGGGGACGAGACATCATGCGGCTGCAGGAATAAGTGAGATTACAGACAGTGTGACGGTGATTGTTTCCGAACAGACAGGGCGGGTTTCTGTGGCGCGGGACGGGAAAATCAAGACCAATCTGGATCGAAAGAGTCTGGAGAAGGAACTGCTTACCCTGTGTACAGAGGAAAAACCGCAGACTTCTGCCAAAAGTGTCTGGAAAAGAAACAGACAGAGACAACAGTAGTAGGGAGGCTTGGAATGTCCAAAAAAATGACAGGCAAATGGGTATTATTGGTTGTTGCTTTTATCGTGTCCTGTCTTATATGGTATATGGTAATTACGAATGATGATCCGCGGGTGAACATATCTCTGGGCAGCATCGAGGTTGAACTTCTGAATAAAGATGACCTGCATGATAGAGGGCTGGCCTATTATGTGTATGAGAATGCATCCATCGGAGTTCATGTCAATGTGATTCAGGAAAGAGGATGGCTGGTTAAGCCGGATGATATCCGGATTACAGCGGATCTGTCGGAGGTAACGGAGAAGACGACAGTGATTCCGGTTAAGGTAAGAATTGTTGGCAATCAGTCCATTATCGGAAATAACTATAAATTATCAGCTGAAAGTATTACTGTTCGGACGGAAAAATTGATTGAAAAAGAAGTTCCGGTGGAAATTCAGACAGAAGGGGATCCGGAGGATAACTGTGTTGCGGGAGCCTGTATACCGGAGGATGAGACGGTAACAGTCCGCGTACCGGAATCCGCCTGTGATCTGGTGGAATCCGCCCGTGCAGCAGTTGATATCAGCGGCCGGTCGGCGGACTATGAAGGTAAAGTAAAATTATCCTTTTATGGAGAAAACGACAGGGAGATCAACTGTGAGGAACAGCAGATTCTGCCTGAAAAAGATGAAACAGGAGTAAAAATTCCCATAGGAATTACCAGAAAAATCAAAATTTCACTGCCTTCGGGAACGGGGACATGCAGCGAAGGATATCGCTGTACCGCAATTGATGCGGATAAAGAGTATATTACAGTGATCGGACCGGAGAGTACAGTGGATGTTCTGGAGGCGGTTTCCATACCTGCAGAGGTGATTGATCTGGATGATAAGATGGAATCTTTTGAAAAAACGGTCAGTCTGAGCGACTATCTGCCTGAAGGGGTAACCGTATATGATCAGGAAGACAATGATCTGAAGATTTCCGTAACCATTGAAAAGCTGGAAAAGAAGACATTCAGTATATCATCTTCTGATATACAGATCAGATATCTTTCCGCATCTTTGAAGGCAGCTGTTCATACAAAACAGGTATCTGTAGTGGTTCAGGCACTTCAGAAGGATCTTGAGAAGCTGGAGACGGATCAGATTCAGCTGACTCTGAATCTGAGCGGTCTGAAAGCTGGCACTTATGAGGTAACGGCAGACTGCTCCATACAGGATATGGAAGCTGATTATGAGATTATTTCTCTGGAGAAAACCACCGTTGTTATATCCGATTCCTGAATGCAGACGGGAACGGGACAGTGAACCCGACATATGAGGAGACAGATACGGAAAGAAATAAAGATACACAATAATATACAGAGAAACAGCAGAGAAGAGAACATAAAGAGAAGTGAACAGGGAGGAAATACAGATGCTGAGCGGTATGGGCGTAGCCGGCCGGATTGTCATGGGCACAGTAATCCGGCTTGAGAGTGAGCAGCTTTCAGACATGGAAACGTATCTGGAGAACACAGATGAAAAAAGTATCCTGATAACACCGGAGCTTACAGTGAAGGATGTTATAAAACTGGAAAATTATCCGGTTGTCGGATTCGTCACAGAAAAGGGCGGATTTAATTCACATCTGGCTATTCTGGCACGAAAACTGGAACTTACGGCAGTGATCGGAGTACCGGGATGTATGGAATTTATTGAAAACGGGGATACGGTGCTTCTTGATGGAATCAAGGGCGATCTGGTGGTGAATCCCAGAAACAGCACGATCGAGCATTACATGAAGCTCAAACAGAAGCTGGAGAATGATCAGAGCAGAATCAATTCCTACGCGGAGATGGAAACCATGACGCTGGACGGTTACAAGCTGGCGTTGATGGGCAACGTTGATGATGTGGAAGATATCGAGAGAGTTGTACAGAGCGGCGGCGAGGGTGTGGGCCTGTTTCGGACGGAGAATCTGTTTGCCCAGAGGGAGAACCTTCCGACAGAGGAGGAACAGTTTGAAATCTATGCGCGGGCAGCCAGAGCAATGGAAGGTAAGACTATTGTAATCAGAACACTGGATGCAGGCGGAGACCACCGGATTCCGTATCTGGCTCAGGAGAAGGAAGAGAATCCCTTTCTGGGATGCAGAGGAATCCGCTACAGCCTCAAACGGCCGGATATTTTCAAAACCCAGTGCCGTGCGATCCTGCGGGCCAGTATTTACGGCAAATTCAGGATTATTCTGCCCATGTTGTGTTCGCTGGCCGAATTCCGCAGGGCGAAGAATGTGATTTCTCTGATTAAAGAAGAACTGGATACGCTGAAGATTCCTTATGACAGAGATATTCAGCTGGGCGTTATGATAGAAACGCCGGCAGCAGCATGGATGGCTGACATGTTTGCCAGAGAAGCAGATTTTATCAGCATCGGTACCAACGATCTGACGCAGTATACGATAGCAGCGGACAGAGGCAATAAGCAGGTTGCATATCTGTATTCCAATTATCATCCCGCTGTTCTGAGAAGCATACGCTATACGATTCAGTGCTGCAAAAAAGAAGGGATCACTGTTTCCATCTGCGGAGAGGCTGCCGGTGACAGTAAGCTTCTTCCACTGCTTTTATTGTTTGGGGTGGATGAACTCAGCGTCAGTCCGTCTCTGATTCTTAAAACGAGGCGTCAGATCAATGAGCTGAATCGTGAAAAACTGAGAGGGCTTCTGGAAGCTCTGGACAATCTGGGAAGCATTGAAGAGACCGAGAGCTGTATTGATGCTTTTTTGGCGTTATCATAAAAAAATATTGGCAAGAAGTTATATTTATGCTATAATGACTTATTGCAGTATAATTTAGAATGCAATGATTCTGTTTCTGGTAATCGAGCTGCTTTTTTCCACGAAAGCGTACGAAATGAGACGAAACAGTGCAATTTAAGGAGGATACACACGATGAGTGTAACAGTTGAAACTTTAGAAAAGAACATGGCAAAGCTGACAATCACTGTATCAGCTGATGAAATCGAAAAAGCTATGCAGGCTGTATATCAGAAAAACAGAAGCAGATACAGCGTGCCCGGTTTCAGAAAAGGAAAAGTGTCCCGTTCTGTACTGGAAAGAATGTACGGCAAGGGTCTGTTCTACGAAGATGCAGTTAATTCCGTAATGCCTGAAGCATACGAAAAAGCAGTTGAAGAAAGCGGTCTGGATGTTGTTTCCGAACCTGATATCAAGTTTGTTGAAACCGATCCTGAAAAGGACCTGGTATTCACAGCAGAAGTAGCAGTTAAGCCCGAAGTTGTTCTGGGCGAATACAAGGGTGTGGAAGTTCCCAAGGCAGATCTGACTGTAACAGAAGAAGATGTTCTGGCTATCATTAAGAAAGAACAGGAAAAGAACGCTGTTAACGTGAATGTGGAAGGCCGTGCAGTACAGTCCGGAGATATCGCTACCATCGATTTCGAAGGTTTTGTTGACGGTGTGGCTTTTGAAGGCGGCAAGGGTGAAGACTATCCTTTAACCATCGGTTCCAATACTTTCATTCCCGGATTTGAAGATCAGATCATCGGTCATGAGATCGGAACAGAATTTGATGTGAATGTAACCTTCCCCGAAGAGTATCAGGCAGAAGAATTAAAAGGCAAAGCTGCTGTATTTAAAGTAACAGTTAAGAAGATTGAAGAAAAACAGCTGCCTGAACTGGATGATGAATTCGCAGCAGAAGTTTCCGAATTCGAAACTCTGGCTGAATATAAAGCACATGTTGAAAAGGCTGAAAAGGAAAGAAAAGAAGTTGCTGCTGAACAGGCTAAGGAAGAAGCTGCTATTCAGAAAGCAGTTGAGAATGCACAGATGGATATTCCTGAAGCAATGGTGAACACAGAAGCCAACAACATGATCAGAGAATTTGCAAGCAATCTGGAACGTCAGGGTCTGAAACTGGATCAGTACCTTGAGTACTTCGGTCAGACTCAGGACGGTATGAGAGAACAGATGAAGCCCAATGCATTAAAGAGAATCCAGACAAGACTGGTTCTGGAGGCAGTTGCGAAGGCTGAAGCTTTTGAAATCTCCGAAGATGAAATCAATGCTGAAATCAAGTCCATGGCAGAACAGTACCAGATGGAAGAAGATCAGGTTAAGTCCATGGTTAACATGGAATATCTGAAAGAAGATATTTCCTATAAGAAAGCAAGCCAGTTACTGGTAAGCGAAGCTAAGGAAGTTTAATCGATACGATAAAAAGGGGGTCTTTGGATGCCGGTTATTCCTTACGTAGTTGAAACCACCAGAAATGGTGAAAGATCCAGTGATATTTATTCAAGACTGTTGAAGGAAAGAATCATTTTTCTGGATTCTCAGGTAACGGACGAGTCTGCAAGCATTATTGTGGCACAGCTGCTGTATCTGGAATCAGAAGATCTTACAAAAGATATCAGTCTGTATATTAACAGCCCGGGCGGTTCTGTTACAGCTGGTATGGCAATTTATGATACCATGCAGTACATTAAGTGTGATGTATCTACGATCTGCATCGGTATGGCTGCCAGCATGGGAGCATTTCTGCTTTCCGGCGGAGCAAAAGGCAAGCGTTTTGCGCTGCCCAATGCAGAGATTATGATTCATCAGCCTTCCGGCGGAGCACAGGGTCAGGCTACTGATATTAAGATCGTGGCAGATCGTATTATCGAAACACGTAAAAAATTAAATGAAATACTGGCCGCTAATACGGGTCAGCCTCTTTCTGTTATTGAAGTCGATACGGAGAGAGATCATTACATGTCTGCTGAAGAAGCAAAACAGTACGGATTAATCGATGCTGTTCTTGAGAGAAGATAAGATACCGATTCCCGCAAGTTAACGATGCTGCCGGCGGCCGCTGCAGGCGCCGGCAGGTTTTTGTGGATGGAATTCAGATAGCAGCGGAGCGGGATTCCGCGCATAAACCGGTACGTAACAGGTAGACGGCTCAGTTACCTGCTGTTCTGATTTTATTTATCTGCAGTTGTTCAGGGCCGGACAGAATCGGCAGCAGCTGCATTTAATATGATTTTCAATTTAGAAAGCGCGGTGCTATAATGGCAAACAGATATGAAGAAAAGATAAGATGTTCTTTCTGCGGCAAATCGCAGGAAAAAGTGAGAAAGTTATTTGCTTCCGGGTCTCAGAGGGGCATATATATTTGTAATCAGTGTATTGAGGACTGTGCAGAACTGCTCGACAGTGAATACATGGATTACATGGAAGACAGCCGGACCATCGAAAGTGGTCTGAACCTTTTGAAACCAAAAGAAATCAAACGTTACCTTGACGATTATGTAGTCGGACAGGACGAGGCAAAAAAAGTGCTGGCTGTGTCCGTTTACAATCATTATAAAAGAATCAGTGCGGAACCGTCCGATGACGAAGTTGAAATTCAGAAAAGTAATATTCTGATGCTTGGTCCTACCGGTTCAGGCAAGACATTTCTTGCTCAGACACTGGCAAAACTGCTCAACGTACCTTTTGCAATTGCAGATGCAACAACTCTGACCGAAGCCGGTTATGTGGGCGAAGATGTTGAGAATATTCTGCTGAAGCTTATTCAGGCGGCTGATTATGATATCAGCAGAGCTGAGTATGGCATTGTTTATATTGATGAAATTGATAAAATTACCAAGAAGTCAGAGAATGTATCTATTACCCGTGATGTATCAGGCGAAGGCGTACAGCAGGCCTTATTGAAAATCCTGGAAGGAACAGTAGCAAGTGTTCCTCCTCAGGGGGGAAGAAAACATCCTCATCAGGATATGTACCAGATTGATACCACCAATATTCTTTTTATCTGCGGCGGTGCATTTGATGGTCTGGAGAAGATTATTGAAGGCCGTATGGGAAGCAATTCCATCGGCTTTAATGCGGAAGTTCATGAGAAGAACAATGCTGATGCCATTCAGCTGCTGAAAGAAGTGCTTCCTCAGGATCTGACGAAATTCGGTCTGATTCCGGAATTTGTAGGACGTGTTCCTGTGGTGGTAACACTGGATCTGCTGGATAAGGAAGCTCTGAAAAAGATTCTGACAGAGCCGAAGAATGCCATTACAAAGCAGTATAAGAAACTGTTTGAGATGGATGGTGTGGCTCTGGAATTTGCACCGGATGCAATTGATGAAATTGCAGTGCGTTCTCAGGAACGGAAAACGGGAGCAAGAGGTTTGCGGGCAATTATGGAAAAAGTCATGCAGGATGTCATGTATGAGATCCCGTCAGACGATAATATCGGTAAGTGCCGCATTACCAGAGAAGTTGTAGAGGGAAAGGGAGAGCCGCAGCTGACTTATCGTACAGATGAAGTAGATACGAGCTCCGGTTCCACGAGCGCATAAACATGAGAGAAGGGGGAATAGCATGAAAGTCCCTGTTATTGCATTAAGAGGCCTGGCAGTCCTTCCGGGTATGGTAGTTCATTTTGATGCCAGCCGGCAAATGTCAATAGAAGCTGCGCAGAAAGCGATGGCTTCGGGACAGAAGGTCCTTCTGGTGCTCCAGAAGGATATTACTGTTGAAAATCCGGTTTTTGAAGATCTTTATCCCATGGGCACGCTGGCCCGTGTAAAGCAGCTCATCAAGATGCAGGGGAATGTTCTGCGTATTATGGTTGAAGGCCTGGAACGCGTAGAACTGATGAGTCTGGATACTGATGGAGATTATCTGACCGGGGAGATGGAATTCAGACCGAGGGGTGATATTAACAGAGAACTGGATTACAATCAGCAGGAAGCGATGCTTCGCATCCTGAAAGAGGATCTGGAAAAGTACGGTGCAGACAGCTCATTGGGAAAACAGGCGATTCCCCATCTGCTCGAGTGCAGAACACTGGAGGAGCTTCTGCAGCAGGTCGTTATCACATTTCCGTTTACTGTTGAAGCAAGACAGCATATTCTGGAGATATCAGGATATGAAGAACTGTATATGTTTGTTCTGAAGCTGATCCGGGAAGAAACTGTAATCAATCAGATCAAAAAAGAGTTCCAGATGAAAGTAAAGGAACATATTGATAAATCACAGAAGGAATACATTCTGCGGGAGCAGATGAAAGTGATCCGTGAGGAATTGGGGGAGGATGTCAATAATTCCGACGATGCGGATGAATATGCTAAACGTGCTGCAAAGCTGAAAGCTCCCAAAGAGGTCAAAGATGTGCTTGCCAAGGAAATCAGCCGTTTTCGTCTGATCCCCAATGGCAGTCAGGAAGGAACCGTTTCGCGTAATTATATTGAAGCACTTCTTGATCTGCCCTGGAACAAGGTAAGCCGTGACAACAATGACACCCTTCGTGCGCGCAGGATTCTGGACGAAGATCACTACGGCATGGAAGAAATCAAGAAACGTGTGGTAGAGTATCTGGCAGTCCGGGCTGTCACAAAGAAAGGTGACGCTCCTATCATCTGCCTTGCAGGCCCGCCAGGAACAGGTAAGACATCTATTGCCCGTTCTGTAGCCCGTGCTTTGAATAAAAAGTATGTTCGTGTATGTCTGGGCGGTGTGCGTGATGAAGCAGAGATCCGCGGTCACCGCAGAACCTATATCGGCTCCATGCCCGGACGGATTGCGGAAGCGCTGAGGCAGGCAGGAACATCCAATCCGCTGATTCTGCTGGATGAGATCGATAAAGTCAGCAGTGATTACAAAGGCGATACTTCCGCAGCGCTGCTGGAGGTTCTGGACAGTGAACAGAACAGTCATTTCAGAGATCATTTTATCGAGGTTCCCATCGATCTGTCTCAGGTACTGTTCATTGCGACGGCCAATGATCCTTCCAGTATTCCGAGACCGTTGTTTGACCGTATGGAAGTGATTGAGGTCAGTAGCTATACAGAGAATGAAAAGTATCATATCGCAACAGAACATCTGATCAAAAAACAGATGGAAAAGAACGGCCTGAAGGAAGGTCAGCTGGCGATTACGGACGGGGCTTTAAAAAAGATTATTCATAATTACACAAGAGAAGCAGGTGTCCGGAATCTGGAACGTCGGATCGCAGATATCTGCCGTAAAGTGGTATGTGAAATTCTGGAAGAAGGAAAAACTTCCGTAACTGTGGATGAACAGGATCTGAATCATTATCTTGGACTGGAAAAGGTTAACTTTGAAGCCGTTAATGAGGAAGACGAGGTGGGTATCGTCCGTGGATTGGCATGGACCAGCGTAGGCGGCGATACGCTTCAGATCGAAGTGAATCTGATTCCGGGCAGCGGCAAGCTGCAGCTGACCGGGCAGCTTGGGGACGTTATGAAGGAATCTGCGCAGATTGCCCTGACTTATGTTAAGTCTGTGGCAGGTGAATATGGTATCAGCAAAGAATATTTTGACGAGAACGATATTCATATACATATTCCGGAAGGTGCGGTTCCCAAAGATGGTCCCAGCGCCGGTATTACCATGACAACGGCAATTCTTTCTGCTGTAACGGGAAGAAAGGTACATGCCGATCTGGCCATGACCGGTGAAGTCACTCTGAGAGGGCGTGTCCTTCCTATCGGCGGCCTGAAGGAAAAACTTCTGGCAGCCAAGATGGCCGGTATTCACAACGTGCTCGTTCCTGTGAAAAATACACCCAATGTGGGCGAACTGGCCAGTGAGATTACAGATGGCCTCAACATCACCTATGTGGGCAATATGAATGAAGTCATTGACAATGCATTCGTAACACAGTAGGGATATATAGTATATACTGCAGATAATTTTGAGAAGCCGGATTTCCGGCCATGGGGATATGATTCCCTGTGGTTCGTGTAATCCGGCTGTTTTGTATAACAGGAAACGCAGTTTCCTGTTATACAAAAACGCTTCGCAGGGATCGCACTGCGGCGGAAAGGAATATGTCACTGAAGTGACCCGCCGCAGGCGGAGAATCTCATGGAACGGGATTCTGTTTACTCCACCCACCGAATCGTACCGCAGCCGATTTTTTCACCGGAATTACCGGAGGGCTGCGTGTGGAAATCATCGGGATTGCGGTGGATAATTACGGATCTTCCGATGATTTCAGGAAGCGTGAAGCGTTCATCGTAGAAGACGCACCAGGCATAGCCGTGATTTCCCAGCAGGGGAACGAGATCACCGGCATGCATTGGATGAAGTGTGTTCTGGGGATTATAGTGCATGCCTGTTTTATCAAAAGGCGGTGTGCAGTCGCCGTATTCGTGTATGTGCATGGCGAAAAAACTGCTTTCATTGTTTTCAGAAGAAGGTGTATTGCTGCCGGAAGGCAGCCCCCGGATTTCCGCCTGAATCAGCAGGCCGGTGTAAGGGGACTGATAAAAACTGACCGTACCGGTCAGAGAAGGATAATCGGTATTGCCCGTAATATGTGCGGATGCATCGGGAGAAGTCCGGTAAAGTTCTTTGATAAAATAAAAGGAAGGCGTAATCTGTCTCATGGAAATCAGGAAACCTCGGGAAAATAGATTCAATACAAAATACGCAGAAAATGCAGATGTGTGTTGAGAAACAAAGACGTGAGAACAATACTTGAACAAAAGTATTGTTCTCACGCCTTTTAATCAATATACCGGTCTGAAACAGCTGCAGCTTTCCGCGGCGTTTTCTATTCCATAGTATCCAGCATGTTCTGAATCCTTGTTCTGATTCCGGCGCCGAGGAATTTCTTTTCCTCCCGGCTTAACTGCCTGGGATAAACCGGTTCTCCGAACTGAATCTGAATGTGAGAAGGACGGATAAACGGCACATGTTTTTCAAAAACATCATCTGTGCCTTTAAAAGCGACGGGAATAATGGCACAGCCGGATTTTTCTGCAATTTTCATACTGCCTTCCTTGAATTCCAGCATTTCTTCGTTCTGACTCCGTGTTCCTTCCGGGAAAATCCAGACGGATGTACCGTTTTTAACCAGATCGATGGCCGCAAGAATTGTTTTCAGGCCTTCCTTTACATTCTGGCGGTCAAGGAAAAGGCAGGAAATCAGCCGCATCCAGGAAGCCAGAAGAGGAATCTTTTCCATCTCTTTTTTAGCAACAAAGCCGCAGCAGCCGTCAATCGCGGCATATCCGGAAACAATATCAAAATAGCTGCGGTGGTTTCCTACATAAAGAACCGGTTCATCGGGAATATTTTCCCTGCCGGTTACGGTTACGGTACTGCCGGTAACTTTCAGAAGAACCCTGAAAATCCACCGTACCATGCTGCTGGCAATCCGGTCATTTCTCTCTTTATGTTTTTCATTGGTACATTTGAAAAAGAGCATGACAGGGAGCGTCAGGACCAGATAAAGAATGATCAGCAGTGCAACAATAATGACTCTTATCATAATGGAACTCTCCTGTAAAAATATATTTTTTCCAGTATATCATAAAAAAGAGAAAAAAACAGCATTTTCCGGTTTATCATAGACATCTTTCCTGTAAGCGGGAAGAGGCTTTTGTTTGAGGATGCACAATCCTCTTGACAATTATTTCGTGAATCGCTATAATTAGGCATAGTTCGTAAACTGGATGGAATCTGCTTATATGTTTTCCGGACAGATATGATTTGGTGTGTATGATTCCGGCAGATATTCACGGCAGGAATCCGGTTGCGAAGGGGAAAAGCGTTGACAGAGACAGTGCAGATGAGCAGGAAACTGACAGCGAGCCGGGACTGGTGGAAGCCGGCGGGTTTTCAATCTGCAGAATCACTCCCGAGCTGCAGGCCGAGAAAGCAGGACACAGTATACTGTGCGATGCGCAAGCCGTGCCGGAGTCCCTCCGTTAAAGGGAACAAACTTGTTTGAGTTGGTGGTATAGCGAAGATTGATATGACTTCGTCCAGTTTGGGCGGAGTCTTTTTCTATATAATGGGAAATCGCATTTCCTGTTATGATTCCATTATGTCACCCATCTGATTATGCCGCGCATGTGCGGTAATGGAGGTAAAAAACATGCTGTATCAGAAAGTTTCGACTGATCTGAAATTTGTTGAGAGAGAAAAAGAAGTCTTAAAATTCTGGGAAGACAATAAGATTTTCCAGAAAAGTATTGATTCCCGTAAAGAGGGACCGACCTATACCTTTTATGACGGCCCGCCCACAGCCAACGGCAAGCCTCATATCGGCCATGTGGAAACACGTGTAATCAAGGATATGATCCCCCGATATCACGCTATGAAAGGCGCTATGGTGCCGAGAAAAGCCGGCTGGGATACCCATGGTCTGCCGGTTGAGCTGGAAGTGGAAAAGATGCTTGGTCTGGACGGCAAGGAACAGATTGAAGAATATGGTCTGGAGCCGTTCATCAAGCATTGTAAGGAAAGTGTCTGGAAATATAAGGGGATGTGGGAGGAATTCTCCGATATCGTTGGTTTCTGGGCTGATATGGAACATCCTTATGTAACATATGAGAATGATTATATCGAATCGGAATGGTGGTCATTGAAGCAGATCTGGGAAAAAGGCCTGCTGTACAAGGGATTCAAGATTGTACCCTACTGTCCCCGCTGCGGTACGCCTCTGTCCAGTCATGAGGTAGCACAGGGATACAAGCTGGTAAAAGAACGTTCTGCAGTGGTACGTTTTAAAGTAGTTGGAGAAGATGCGTATTTCCTGGCATGGACAACGACTCCCTGGACTCTGCCTTCCAATGTGGCGCTTTGTGTGAACCCTTCCGAAACCTACTGTAAAGTAAAAGCAGCTGACGGATATACCTATTATATGGCGGAAGCGCTGCTTGACAAGGTTCTGGGTGCTCTGGCGGAAGAAGGAAAACCTGCATATGAAATTCTGGAGAAATATGTCGGAACAGATCTGGAATATAAGGAATATGAACCTCTGTTCGAATGCGCGGCAAAAGTTGCTGCAAAACAGAAATTAAAAGCACATTACGTGACATGTGATGATTACGTAACCATGTCAGATGGTACCGGTATCGTTCATATTGCTCCTGCATTCGGTGAAGACGATGCCAATGTGGGACGCCGTTATGATCTTCCCTTTGTTCAGCTGGTTGACGGCAAAGGCGAGATGACGGAAGAAACGGATTACGCAGGCATGTTTGTAAAGGATGCCGATCCGGTGATCCTCAAGGATCTGGACAAGGCCGGCAAGCTGTTTGACGCACCCAAATTTGAACATGATTATCCGTTCTGCTGGAGATGTGATACCCCTCTGATCTACTATGCAAGAGACAGCTGGTTTATCCGCATGACAGCTGTAAAAGATCAGCTGATCCGCAATAACAATACGATCAACTGGGTTCCCGAATCCATTGGTAAAGGCCGTTTCGGCGACTGGCTGGAAAATGTTCAGGACTGGGGCCTGAGCCGTAACCGTTACTGGGGTACTCCTCTCAATATCTGGGAATGTGAATGCGGTAAGAGACATGCCATCGGCAGCATTGCAGAACTGAAAGAGATGTCCGACAACTGTCCTGATGAGATCGAACTGCACCGTCCCTATATCGATGCAGTAACCATCAAGTGTCCTGACTGCGGCAAAGAGATGCATCGTGTACCGGAGGTAATCGACTGCTGGTATGACAGCGGTTCCATGCCTTTTGCACAGCATCATTATCCTTTTGAGAATGAAGATCTGTTCAAGGCACAGTTCCCGGCGGATTTCATTTCAGAAGCAGTAGACCAGACCCGCGGATGGTTCTACTCCCTGCTGGCAATCTCCACACTGATCTTTGACCAGGCTCCTTTTAAGAACGTTATCGTTATGGGACATGTTCAGGATAAGGATGGACAGAAGATGTCCAAGTCCAAAGGAAATGCGGTGGATCCCATGGAAGCTCTGCAGCAGCACGGCGCAGATGCAATCCGCTGGTATTTCTACACCAGTTCTGCACCCTGGCTGCCCAAGCGCTTCCATGACGGTGCGGTGACAGAGGGTCAGAGAAAGTTCATGGGTACTCTGTGGAATACCTATGCATTCTTTGTACTGTATGCAAATCTGGATGAATTTGATGCAACAAAATATACTCTGGAATACGATAAACTGTCCGTCATGGATAAGTGGCTGCTGTCCAAACTGAATCTTGTGGTAAAGGGTGTGGATGAAAACCTTGCTGCATACAGAATTCCGGAAGCAGCAAGACTTCTGGAAGAATTTGTGGATGATATGAGTAACTGGTATGTAAGACGAAGCAGAGAACGTTTCTGGGCAAAGGGTATGCCTCAGGACAAGATCAATGCGTACATGACACTGTATACCGCTCTGGTTACCATTTCAAAGGCTGCAGCTCCCATGATTCCTTTTATGACCGAGCAGATCTACAGAAATCTGGTTTGTTCTCTGGATCCGACCGCTCCGGAAAGTGTACATCTTTGTGACTTCCCGAAAGTAAATGAAGATTTCATTGACACAGAGCTGGAAGAATACATGGAAACTGTTCTGAAGATCGTTGTTATGGGCCGTGCATGCCGTAATGGTTCCGGTATCAAGAACAGACAGCCCATCGGCCAGATGTTTGTAAAGAGTGAAGTGGTTCTTCCTGAATTCTACCAGTCCATTATTGCAGACGAACTGAATGTGAAGAAGGTTGCATTTACAGATGATGTAAGAAGCTTCACATCCTACAGCTTTAAACCGCAGATGCGTACAGTGGGACCGAAGTACGGCAAACTTCTTGGTAAAATCAAGGGTATCCTGGCTGATCTGGATGGAAACAAGGCCATGGATGAACTGAATGAAACCGGCTCTCTGAAATTTGATGTGGATGGCAATGAAGTGGTTCTGACAAAGGATGACCTGCTGATCGATACCGCTCAGATTCCCGGTTTTGTATCCGAACAGGACAAGAACATCACCGTTGTTCTGGATACCAACCTGACTCCGGAACTGATTGAAGAGGGTCTGCTTCGTGAAGTGGCAAGCAAGGTTCAGACCATGCGTAAAGAAGCAGATTTCCAGATTACAGATCATATCATCGTATATGCAGATGGCAGTGAGGAAATTGCAGGACTGTTAAACCGCAATACCGAAGCGGTGAAAGAATACGTCCTTGCAGATGATGTGGTAACCGGTTCTGTGGATGGTTATACAAAAGAATGGAATATCAACGGACACAAGGTGACCCTCGGTGTAAAAGTAAACAAATAAAAGCCACGATAGAAAGGAATTATTCCCTATGGTGAAACTGGATAAAGAACTGTTTAAAAATGATATTGAGGAATACCTCAAAAATTTCTATCGCAAGACCATTGAAGAAGCGGATAACCATCAGCTTTTCAATGCAGTTGCCTATGCGTTAAAGGAAATTATTGTGGAAGACTGGATGGCTACCCATAAAGCTTTTGATGAGCAGGATGCCAAAATGGTCTATTATCTGTCCATGGAATTTTTGATGGGCCGTGCTCTCGGCAACAATATCATCAACCTGCAGGCACACGAAGTGGTGAAACAGGCACTGGAAGAACTGGGTCTGAATCTCAATGAAATTGAAGATTCCGAGCGGGATTATGCACTGGGCAACGGCGGCCTCGGACGTCTGGCTGCATGTTTTCTGGACTCTCTGGCAACCCTGGGATACCGGGCATACGGCTGCGGTATTCGTTACAAATATGGTATGTTCAAACAGGAAATCCGGGATGGATATCAGAAGGAAGTACCGGATGACTGGTTAAAATATGGAAATCCTTTTGAGATTCGTCGTGATGAGTATACCAAAATCGTCAAATTCGGCGGCTATGTTTCTTCCAGAAAAGATGAAAACGGCAGGGATCATTACAGCGTGGAAGGATATCAGGCTGTAAAAGCAGTACCCTATGATCTCCCCATTGTCGGCTACGGCAATCATGTGGTGAATACCCTGCGAATCTGGGACGCAGAACCCATGGATACCTTTAATCTGCAGGAATTTGGCCGCGGTGATTACCGGAAAGCGGTGGAATCTGAGAATCTGGCGAAAAACATTGTCGAAGTTCTGTATCCCAATGATGAACATTATGCAGGAAAGGAACTGCGTCTGAAGCAGCAGTATTTCTTCATTTCTGCTTCCATCCAGACAGCCATCGACAAGTATCTCAGAAATCCGAAGCATACGGACCTGCACAAACTTCATGAGAAGGTGGTTTTCCAGCTGAACGATACTCATCCCACCGTTGCCATACCGGAACTGATGCGGATTCTGATGGATGATTATGAATTTACCTGGGATGAAGCATGGGAGGTTACCACAAAGTCCTGTGCATACACCAATCATACCATTATGGCAGAGGCACTGGAGAAATGGCCCATTGAACTGTTTTCCCGTCTGCTTCCCCGTGTGTATTCCATCGTAGAGGAAATCAACCGTCGCTTCTGTAAGGAAATTATGGAAAAATATCCGGACTGCAGTCAGGAGAAAATCCGTAAAATGGCTATTATCTATGACGGACAGGTTAAAATGGCCAATATGGCCATTGTGGCAGGTTTCTCTGTTAACGGTGTAGCCAGACTGCATACGGAAATTCTGAAAAAACAGGAACTGAAAGATTTTTATCAGATGTATCCTGAAAAATTCAACAATAAAACCAACGGCATTACACAGCGCCGCTTCCTTCTCCATGCGAATCCGCTGTTATCCGACTGGATCACTGAAAAAATCGGTGATGGATGGATCACAGATCTTTCACAGATGAAGAAACTGGAACCTTATGCAGCGGATTCCAGAGCAAAGGCGGAATTTATGCAGATCAAGTATCTGAATAAGGTACGTCTGGCAAAATACATCAAGGAGCACAACGGAATCGATGTGAATCCCCGTTCCATCTTTGATGTACAGGTAAAGCGTCTGCATGAATACAAACGTCAGCTGTTGAATATCCTGCATGTTATGTATCTGTATAATCAGCTGATCAGCAATCCGGATATGGATTTCTATCCCCGTACTTTTATCTTTGGTGCGAAGGCAGCAGCCGGTTATCGGATTGCGAAACTGACGATCAAACTGATCAACAGTGTGGCGGATGTGATCAATAATGATAAGACAATCAACGGTAAGCTTAAGGTTGTCTTTATTGAAGATTACCGTGTATCCAATGCAGAAATTATTTTTGCAGCATCCGATGTCAGCGAACAGATTTCCACTGCCAGCAAGGAAGCATCCGGTACCGGCAACATGAAATTCATGCTGAACGGTGCCCTGACACTGGGTACCATGGATGGTGCCAATGTGGAAATTGTAGAAGAAGTCGGCGAGGAAAATGCATTTATTTTTGGTATGTCTGCAGATGAAGTCATCAACTATGAGCAGAATGGCGGCTACGATCCCATGGATATTTTCAATAATGATATGGAAATCCGCCGTGTACTGATGCAGCTGATCAACGGCTTCTATTCACCGGATGATCCGGATCGGTTCCGTCCGTTGTATAACTCTCTGTTAAATACACTGGATACTTCCAGAGCGGATACCTATTTTATTCTGAAAGATTTCTATTCTTATGCGGAAGCACAGAAAAAAGTAGAAA
Organism: Lachnospiraceae bacterium; assembly: GCA_028724245.1. GTDB lineage: Bacteria > Bacillota > Clostridia > Lachnospirales > Lachnospiraceae > TWA4. The sequence continues at coordinate 7,396 of JAQYDI010000126.1, read as the reverse complement.
AAGCGTATCGCAACAGTGACTGGTGGGCAGAAGCTGCAATCCGCAATGTGGCAAACGTCGGAAAGTTTTCTTCTGATCGTACCATCCAGGATTATGTGGACGATATCTGGCATCTGGAAAAAATCACAGTAACCGTTCCGGAAGAACAGGCTGAGTGAAAAGAGAATTCGGGTCAGAATGATGAATTCTGACCCGAATTGGAATGGGATCAGAAAGGACAGAATTATGGCAAAAGTAATTGCATATATGGCAAATGGGCTGGAAGAAGTGGAATGCCTTGCTGTGGTTGATGTGCTTCGACGTGCCGGAATTGAAGTGGTGATGACTTCCATCCATGAACAGTGTGAAGTAGAAGGCTCACACGGAATCCGTATTCGTACCGATGCCTGTGCAGATCAGGTAAATGGGGCGGAGGCAGATATGATTTTCCTGCCCGGCGGCATGCCCGGCACAGCAAATCTGAAAGGATCGTCCATTGTTGCAGATGCTTTGAAACAGGCTGCAAAGGATGGAAGAAGAATTGCAGCAATCTGCGCGGCACCCAGTGTACTGGGTGAACTCCATTTACTGGAGGGCAGAAAAGCAACATGCTATCCCGGATGGGAGAACAGTCTGTATGGTGCAATGCATGTGACAGACGGTGTGGTAACCGATGGAAACATTACCACAGCGCGGGGACTGGGCTATGCGATCGATCTGGGACTGGAACTGATCCGCCTGCTGATCAGTGAAGAAAAGTCTCTGGAGATCAGAAAATCCATTCAGAGAGACTGATTTCCGTGTCAATGTAACAATTTGTAAGGAGCTGCTGCATATCACTGCAGCAGCTTCATTTGTTATTGTTCAGAGCCAAGCAGATTTACATAAAAAGTGTGACGAATGCTTGCATTCATGAGCACTTTTTTGTAAATCTATTTGGCGGATACGCCACACCGAGGAAACACACAGTGTTTTCGAGGTTGGCTCTGAACAGTAACTATTTTTTCCATCTGCATACTTGATTTCAGTGAAAATTCCTGTTAGAATGATAGCCGAATTGTTTTGCCGAAACAGGTTAACTGAAAAAATATGTGTATACAAAAAGGTTTTGCAGGGAGGTGAGTGTATGACAGAACCGCTGACATTATATAAGCTGATGATTCTCTATATGTTGAATCAGGTGCAGTTTCCTCTGACAAATTCACAGATGCTTGGATTTTTTCTGGACAAGGAATATACGGATTATTTTACATTCCAGCAGGCAATCAATGAACTGGCTGCAGCAGGTCTGGTGTCATCGGAATCTCTGCATAACGCATCCCATTACAGCATAACCGAGTCCGGAAAAGAAACATTATCCTATTTCAGTTCAACTGTATCACAGGCAATTATTCTTGATATTGATACATTTCTGAAAAACAATCAGGTAAAACTGCGTAATGAATCCGGCATCACTGCAGAATATTACAAAAGTGGTCAGGAGTATATTGTCCGCTGTCAGGTAAAGGAAGGCCGCAATCTGCTGTTTGCGGTGGAAATTTCGGTTCCAAACAAGGAACAGGCCATTGCAGTGTGCAATAACTGGTCCAGAAGCAGCCAGGATATGTATACATATGCTGTAAAGTCATTATTCAAATAGCCGATGTAAATCACCAAAGTCAAAAATCAGAACTGAATTCATTTAAACAGGAGGAAACTACGTGGTTATAAAATCCGTGAATCTGGAAACGGTCTGTGGTATTACCAGTACACTTCCCGTACACACCATGCCGGAATTTGCATTTGCCGGCAAATCCAATGTTGGCAAATCCTCATTGATCAATGCACTCTGCAACAGAAAATCCTATGCGAGAACTTCTTCTTCTCCCGGTAAAACCCAGACGATTAATTATTATAATGTGAATGACACCATGTATTTTGTGGATCTTCCCGGTTACGGTTATGCAAAAGTATCCAGAGAAGAAAGAGCAAAATGGGGCGTCATGATTGAAAAGTATCTCCATACTTCCCCTTCTTTAAAAGCAGTATTTCTTTTAGTAGATTCCCGTCACGAACCCTCTGCCAATGACGTTAATATGTATGACTGGATTGTGCAGAACGGTTTTTATCCGATCGTAATCGCAACAAAAGCAGATAAATTGAAGAGAAGTCAGTATCAGAAACAGATTTCCGTTCTCCGGAAGGGACTCGGCCTTCGAACAGAAGATAAGCTGATCCTGTTTTCCGCAGAAAGTAAAATGGGACGGGATGAATTATATTCTGTGCTGGATCTGTTCTTATCTGAAGAATAAAGGAGTAATTCATGCAGGACAATTTTGAAAAATTATCACTGATACAGCTTCGGGAACTGGCGAAGGAGCAGGGGGTGAAGAAAATATCATCCCTCAGAAAATCCGAACTGATCGCGGTTCTGAAAGGGGAACCTTCAACCGTTCAGCAGGATCTGCCGGAGAAAGAATCTCAGAACACATCAAACAATGTGCCGGCAGCCGATCAGGGAAAAGAAATAAAGACAGAGCAGCATACCCGATCTGTAAATCGCCCGGCCGGAAGAAACGATAACCGGACGAATCGCGGAGACGGCAGATATTCCGGCCGTCCGGACAATCGAACCGACAACCGATATACGACTCGAAATGATAGTCGTTCCTATTCCACTTCTGACAATCGAAACAACAATCGCTATAATAATCGGACTGACAATACTGACAATCGATATAACAACCGGACTGACAATACCGACAATCGTTATAATAATCGGACTGACAATACCGACAATCGCTATAATAACCGGACTGACAATATTGACAGTCGCTATAATAACCGGGGAGACAATCGGACGTTCAGTATTTCTGACAACCGAATCGGCAGCCGAACCGGCAGCAGAAATCCGATTGAATACAAAAATGACAGACCTGCTGTAAGTCCGGAAGATGAGTACAGAATCCGGAATGGATCCGCAATAGGTGAAGACACGGATACCGTTGAGCAGGGAACGGAACCGATACCCATCAGTGAAGAGCTGGAAAGCCTTGACAGCGGCTGTATTGCCCATGGGATTTTTGAAAATGTGCCGGAAGGAAACTATGGTTTTATCCGCAGCGATAATTATCTCACCGGTACTGACGATGTATATGTCTCTCCCACACAGATACGGAAATTTGACCTGAGAACCGGTGATATTATTGAAGGCGCCATCCGGGTAACCCAGTCCAATGAAAAGTTTCCGGCATTATTGTATATCAAATCAATCAACGGAGAAAAACCGGAGAATTTTCCCAGACGTCCTCATTTTGCAAATCTGACTCCTGTATTTCCGGACAGCAGGCTGCAGCTGGAAACACCGGGCTGTTCAATCGCCATGCGTATTATGAATATGTTTGCCCCCATTGGCAAAGGGCAGAGAGGCATGATCGTTTCTCCGCCCAAGGCCGGAAAAACTACTTTGCTGAAGCAGGTGGCCAATGCAGTGAAAATCAATCATCCGGAAGTTCATATTATTATTCTTCTCATTGATGAACGTCCGGAAGAAGTAACCGATATCAAGGAATTTGTAAAGGGCTCGAATGTAGAGGTGATTCATTCCACCTTTGATGAACTTCCCGAACACCACAAACGGGTGTCTGAGATGGTTCTGGCGCGCGCAAAGCGTCTGGTGGAACAGGGCAGGGATGTTATGATTCTTCTGGACAGTATTACCCGCCTTACCCGTGCATACAACCTTACCGTAACTGCCAGCGGAAGAACCCTTTCCGGCGGTCTGGATCCGGCAGCCTTAAACAGTCCCAAAAAATTCTTCGGTGCTGCCCGTAATATGAGGGAAGGCGGCAGCCTGACCATTCTGGCAACCGCTTTGGTGGATACCGGCAGCCGTATGGATGATGTGGTTTTTGAAGAATTCAAGGGAACAGGCAATATGGAACTGGTGCTTGACCGCAAATTGTCAGAAAAGCGTATTTTCCCTGCCATCGATCTGCTGAAATCCGGAACCAGACGGGATGATCTTCTGCTTACTCAGGAGGAACAGGAAGCAATGACAGTGATCCGCAATCAGATGAATTGTATGAAGCCGGAGGAAATCACCGAACGTGTGCTGAAGACCTTCTATAAAACCCGCTCCAATTCAGAAACCATTGGCGTGCTGAAAGGATTCGGATCGGTGCCGAATCTGTAACACAAATTTCTGTGAAAATCACTTGCCAGACAAATTGTTCTATGATATAATCGCTTTTGGACTGATTTGGCTACATATCAGTTTCACCGATTTATCGGTATATTGTACAATATATGGTGATGGTTGGAACCATCCGGAAAGGCTAAAGGTGTTATAACATGAGAGAAGGAATCCATCCTAAGTATTATCAGGCAGAAGTTGTATGTAACTGCGGCAACAGATTCGTGACAGGTTCTACGAAGGGCAATATCCACGTAGAAATCTGCTCCAAGTGTCATCCTTTCTACACAGGACAGCAGAAGGCAATTTCCGCTCGTGGCCGTATTGAAAAATTCAATCGTAAGTACGGTAAATAATCAATCGGATTTTGATAGGTTCATAAAAGTTGAGACCGCTGTTTTGGGTCTCAACTTTTTTACGTTTGAGCAGGAATGGTTTTTCAGTTTGGAGAAATCCGGAAAGGATACGGGATGCGATCATCAGGAATCGGCGGTCAGGCTGTTATAGAAGGGATCATGATGAAAAACGGAGATGCCTATGCAGTTGCTGTCCGCAAAGAAAATCAGACAATCGAAATATTAAAGGATGAGTATAAACTCCTTGCAGGACAGAAGAAGTTGTTTTCTCTGCCTTTTATCCGGGGAGTATTCAATTTTATAGATTCCATGGTACTGGGAATGAAGACACTGACCTGGTCAGCCAGTTTCTTTGAAGAAGAGGAAGAAGGCGGAGAATCCGGTCAGGGATTCATGGAAAAGCATTTTTCAAAGGAGACTGCGGAAAAGCTTCTGCTGGGATTTACGGTGGTGCTTTCCATTGCCATGTCTCTGGGAATCTTTATGGTACTGCCGGCATTTCTGGCCGGTATTCTGGAACGGTTTGTGAAAAAGCCGTTTTTAACTGCAGTAGTAGAAGGTATTGTCAGAATTCTGCTGTTTCTTTTCTATGTATTTCTGATTTCAAAAATGGAGGAAATCAGGCGGGTATTCATGTATCATGGGGCAGAGCACAAATGTATCAATTGTATTGAGCACGGACTGGAGCTGAATGTGGAGAATGTGAGAAAGAGTTCCAGACTTCACAAACGCTGCGGTACCAGCTTTATGCTGTTTGTCATGGTGATCAGTATCGTATTATTCATGTTTATCCGGACGGAAACCATATGGATGCGTATGCTCAGCCGCATTCTGCTGATACCGGTTGTGGCAGGTATCTCCTATGAAATACTGCGTCTGGCAGGAAATAGCGATCATCCTCTGGTCAATCTGATCAGTGTACCGGGGATGAAATTACAGCAGATGACCACCATGGAACCGGAAGATGATATGATTGAAGTTGCCATTCAGGCTGTGGAAGCGGTATTTGACTGGAAGGAATGGCAGGAAGAGAACATGGATGACTGAAACGGAGGGGCAGCGTGACATATAGAGAATGTTTGCTGGAAGCAGAGAAGAGGCTGAGGGAAGCAGGAATTGAAGAAGCTGCATCGGACAGCTGGCTTCTGTTTTCCTGGGTATTTCAGATGTCAAGGGCTTCTTATTATATGGATATGAATCGTGTATGTCCGGATGCACAGAAAGAACAGTTGGAAGAAGCTGTTTTGCAGCGATGCAGCAGAATTCCTCTGCAGCATATTATAGGGACAGCTCCATTTATGGGATTTGATTTTGAAGTGAATGAGTACGTGCTGACACCAAGAGCAGATACAGAGGTTCTGACGGAAAAAGCACTGGATATCATGAAAAGTGATCTGGAAAAGAAAAAGGAGTGCAGCAGCAGCCATGAGAATGGTGCAGGTAATCCGGCAAAACCGCTGCATGGTGAGAGGGAATACCGGGTTCTGGATATGTGTACCGGTTCCGGCTGCATTGCCATCAGTCTGTATGCCATGGCCCGGGAAGCGGCAGAAAATGAGCATGCAGTGCTGTCTGTTACAGCTGTGGATATTTCAGAGCAGGCGCTGTCCGTTGCAGCACGAAACAATGAAAGGTTGTGTGCTGGTTCCGTGCATCTGGTGCAGAGCAATCTTTTCGAAGCATTGTCAGATACGGAAGAATTTGATATAATCGTTTCGAATCCGCCTTATATCAGAAGCCGTGAAATCGATCATCTGATGCCGGAGGTGAAAGACCATGAACCCCGAATTGCATTGGATGGCATGGAGGACGGTGTGTATTTTTATCGCATGATAGTGGATAAAGCCCGTTCTTTTCTGAAACATGGTGGATATCTGCTGTTTGAGATAGGATATGATCAGGGGGAATCCGTTCCTGAACTATTGAAAGAAGCAGGTTATTCGGATATTGAGGTAATAAAGGATCTGGCGGGGCTGGATCGTGTGGTTATGGCCAGATATGAAATTGACAGGATTTGAGAAAGAGGGAGAATTATGTTTGATAGATTAGAGGATATTCTGATCCACTATGAGGAGATCATGCAGGAACTGAACAGTCCTTATGTTACAGAGGATCAGAACCGGTTCCGTAAGCTGATGAAAGATCAGGCGGATCTTACTCCCATTGTGGAAGCGTATAAAGCATATAAACAGGCAAAACAGGATGTGGAAGACAGTCTGCTGATGCTGGAAGAGGAAAGCGATGAGGAAATGCGTCAGATGCTCAAAGAAGAGATGACAGACGCAAAGAAGAAAATTGAAGACCTGGAAAAACAGCTGAAGATTTTGCTGCTGCCCAAGGATCCCAACGATGATAAGAATGTTTTTGTTGAAATCCGTGCAGGTGCAGGCGGAGATGAAGCTGCTTTATTCTCTGCGGAACTGTATCGTATGTACAGCCGTTACGCAGAACGGAACCGCTGGAAGACAGAAATGGTCAGTGTCAATGAAAACGGCATCGGCGGTTTTAAGGAAGTGGTATTCATGATCACCGGTCAGGGAGCATACTCTAAGCTGAAATATGAAAGCGGTGTACATCGTGTACAGCGTGTGCCGGAGACCGAATCCGGAGGACGTATCCATACATCCACCAGTACCGTTGCAATCATGCCGGAAGCAGAAGAAGTGGATGTACAGATCGATATGAACGATATCAAATTTGATGTATTCCGTGCATCCGGAAATGGCGGTCAGTGTGTCAATACAACGGACTCCGCTGTACGACTGACTCACATCCCCACGGGTATTGTTATTTCCTGTCAGGATGAAAAATCACAGTTAAAGAATAAAGATAAGGCGCTGAAGGTTCTCCGCTCCAGACTGTATGATCTGGAGCTGGCAAAAAAACA
>JAQYDI010000125.1 GCA_028724245.1 Lachnospiraceae bacterium | reverse complement strand
AAAAGAATCTTATTTTCTGGAAGACCGGGAAACAGGGTTTGTTTGCTGTACAGTTAAAAAAGGACTACACATGCAAATTTATAAAAATCTGGCAGCCGAACATGGGGATAGTTTAAAGCAAAAAACGTGCGTTTGCCGTGGATGCTGCACAGGTAGGTATTGTAGGGAAACGCACTGTCGGTATGTATTTTGTTCTCTTTGTATTTTTGAAATTCCGAAAGATTCATAGGGCCTCCTGATTCTGCTTTTCGTTAAAATAATGCAGACTTCACTTTGGAAGTAAAAGATAATAGTATTGTACTACTATTTGAGGGTATTCTGCAAGAATCAGATTATAATTGATTGTATAATTCAAGCATATGATCATATAAAACAACGCTGCGGCAGTTACCAAATCAAATATGGCTTCGAAGGGAGACTGTTATGAGTACGGAAGAAAAATTTCTTAAACAGTTGAATAAACCGGTAAAGGATTGTTCGGATCAGGAGATTTATGATGCACTTCTGACAATGGTTCAGGATATGGCGAAAGAAAAGGAATATGAGGAAGGCAGGAAGAAAATCTATTATATTTCAGCAGAATTTCTGATTGGAAAGCTGCTTTCCAATAACCTGATCAATCTGGGAATTTACGATGAAGTAAAGGATATTCTGGCAAAAGCCGGAAAAGATATCTGCAGGATCGAGGAGCTGGAACAGGAACCTTCTCTGGGAAACGGCGGTCTCGGAAGGCTGGCGGCATGTTTTCTGGATTCCATCGCCACGTTGGGGTATACAGGAGCTGGAATCGGAATTAATTATCATCTGGGTCTGTTTAAGCAGAAATTTGAGAATAAGCTGCAGAAGGAGACCGGGAATCCGTGGATTACAGAAAAAAGCTGGCTGACAAAAACAAAAGTGTGCTATCCGGTGAAGTTTAAGGATTTTACCGTTCAGGCAAGGAAATACGAGATTGCAGTGACCGGATATCATAACAGGACGAACAAACTGAATCTTTTTGATCTGGATTCTGTGGATGAGAGTATTGTGGAAGACGGTATTAACTTTGATAAGAAAAATATTGCCGAAAATCTTACTCTGTTTCTGTATCCGGATGACAGCGATGAAGAGGGAAGAAAACTGAGAATTTATCAGCAGTATTTTATGGTAAGCAGCGGTGCGCAGATGATTCTCGATGAGTGTGAGGCGAAAGGCAGCAATCTGTATGACCTGCCGGATTATGCGGTAATCCAGATTAACGATACCCATCCTACTCTGGTGATTCCGGAACTGATCCGTCTGCTTATGGAAAAAGGAATGGATATGGATGATGCCATTGAAACGGTAAAGAAGACCTGTGCATATACCAATCATACCATTCTGGCGGAAGCACTGGAAAAATGGCCCATGCATTATCTGAAAGAGGTGGTACCTCAGCTGGTTCCCATCATAGAGGTGCTGGATGACAGAGTAAGAAGAAAATATGCAGATGAAAGCGTTGCAATCATTGACCGCAATGACGTGGTGCATATGGCACATATGGATATTCATTACGGTTTCAGTGTAAACGGTGTGGCTGCTCTGCATACGGAAATTCTGAAAAAGTCGGAGCTGAACCAGTTTTATCGTTTATATCCGGAAAAATTCAATAATAAGACAAACGGAATTACTTTCCGCAGATGGCTTCTGCACTGCAATCCGCTCCTTGCGGATGCTGTCACCGGCTGGATCGGGGACGGTTATAAAAAAGATGCCATGGAACTGGAAAAACTTGGGGATTTTGTAAAGGACAAAACAGTACTTACCACACTTCTGGAGATCAAGCAGAAGAATAAAAAAGCGCTGAAAGTCTATCTGGAAGAAACGCAGGGACTTCATATTGATGAAAATTCCATTTTTGATATCCAGATCAAACGTCTTCATGAATATAAAAGACAGCAGATGAATGTGCTTTATGTCATTTACAAATATCTGGAGATTAAAAACGGAAATATCCCCAAAACACCGATTACGGTGATCTTCGGTGCCAAGGCAGCGCCTGCTTATACCATTGCAAAAGATATTATCCATGCAATCCTCTGTCTGCAGGACATCATCGCAGGCGACCCGGATGTGAATCCCTGGCTGAATGTGGTAATGGTGGAAAATTATAATGTGACACTGGCGGAAAAAATGATTCCGGCCTGTGATATTTCCGAGCAGATTTCTCTGGCCTCCAAAGAAGCAAGCGGAACGGGCAACATGAAATTTATGCTGAATGGAGCCGTAACTCTGGGAACAGAAGACGGTGCCAACGTGGAGATCCATGAACTTGTAGGTGATGACAACATTTACATTTTCGGTGCCTCCAGCGATGAAGTTATCACGCATTATGCAAAAGGTGATTATTCAGCAGCGGATTACTATCAAAATGATCCGGTTATTCATAAAGTGGTAGATTTTATTACCGGACCGGAAATGATGGCAGTGGGATGTGCGGAAAATCTCAACAGACTGAAATGGGAACTGGCAGGAAAAGACTGGTTTATGACGTTCCTGGATTTCCATGATTACAGAAAGAAAAAAGAGCAGGCATTCGAGGATTATACAGACAGGATGGCATGGGCAGAGAAAATGCTGGTGAATATCAGCAAAGCGGGCTATTTTTCATCAGACCGGAC
>JAQYDI010000124.1 GCA_028724245.1 Lachnospiraceae bacterium | reverse complement strand
GCTCTTCATCCAGCCTGTAACCCAGTCTATCAAATTGAGGCCAAGAAAACCGGCGAACAGGATCCAGTGAGGTCCGAGAACATAGCTCAGTATCGCCACAATAGCTCCTACGCATACATTGTACGTGTCAATTACTTTGTTTACTTCATTCATTGTTATTCCTTTCCGGGCCGTAACCCTATAATTTTTTGTATTAAAAAAGAGCCCTCTACGGCTCTGATATACAAATTATTCTATGGTCCATCTCGGATCATACGTGCCTCCTTTGCAAACTAAAAAGAAAGGACATGGGATACATGTCCTTCTGGGAGTGATTAGTGCTCTGGCGAGCCTCACTTCATTTCTACGCTCTCTTTTACGAACTCAACATTGATAGAGACATGTGTCAATGCCCTGTCGGGCTTCATTTCTTGCCCTTATTCTACTATACTTTCCTTCCATTTACAATAAATTTTTAAAACTACCGGCAGCATTACTGCCACCGGTAGTCCCACACCGCCCTTCGAAAGTTGACTATCGTATGCTTTAATTTAGCATATTCTTCTTAAGTCGATTGCTCCTATACTTTTTTCCAACAAAAAAAGGCATGAACTCATTTACTATACAGATAAACGGTATTGCTATTAAAAATACAATAATCATATCAAGAAAAATCCAAATAATACTCCTGCACATAGGCAAATACCTTGGGATCAAATACAATATTCTCTGATGAATACCCATTATCGTCAATGTATTCATTCCGAGGAATAACAAAAAATCATTATGTACTTTGATCGACACGCCGAGCACCAAAAAGGTACCCGAAATAGAACTGATTAAGAAAAATACCACAAATCCAAGTTCACAATGTGAAACATTGACAGTTCCATTTACATAAGATATTCCAAGTGTAATTAAAAATGCAATTATAATATTTTTCCATTTATAATTCTCAGCACAACAAAAAACAAATCTTAATTGGTTACCAGCCATTATAATTACAAACGCAATTAATGCTCTGCCTATGACAATACAAAAATGGTTGTCTGGAAGTGCTATTGAAATTATTAAACACGTAATTTGAAGAATTATTCCAAATGATTTAGACATATATTTTTGTACAAGCAGGAACAAAACTTCTCCTATAAAAATTGCTATCAAGAACCAGTCTGGTCCACTATTGCAATTAACTGTAAGCATTCTCATTAAACATTCTTTAAATCCTTCAATTCCTATCTTGTAGACGAAAACCTGCAGCGTAGAATCTATTATTTCAAAAAACAGGTATGGTATTATCAGTGTCTTGAAACGACTTAATAAGAAAGAACTCCATGATGCTTCTTTCCATTTTTGTTCATTGAATAAAACACCTGTAATGATAAAGAATGCCGGCATATGAAATGAATTTATAAACTTTTCAGCATAAGTTATATCATACCCTCCTCCAGCTTCTTCTACTAACCTTATTGTGTGTCCGAGCACAACCATGATAATTAAAATCGCTTTAGCTACATCAAAAAATTCTATTCTCTTATTGCAATTCATCTTTTATCCTTTCTTACTATTCGAAAGCTTATTTGATAACAAGAATTATACTATTGCAAAGATAATCGGTCAAGCAAAGCGAATTTCTTTAATTCAAAATATACGACAATTATATGACATTAAAACGGAAACAATTGAAGATATTATTCTTTCTGCATATGGCCAGTTTTGGCGGACAGCTGGGCCACATTTTCCGACCAGTCAGAGGCACAATAAGCGGACAGTTAAATTTCAAGCCATCAAGTCTTATGCCGCGAAAGGTGCTTTACATGAGTAGCTCATGATAGGCTGTTTAGCCCTGGCAAATCCGTCTCTGACGCGGTTTTCAGGCTTTTGCCAATGAATCATGAGCGGTAGAGGCTCATGTCAAGCACACCGTGGAATAATGCTTGATGGCTGGTCGCCGATTATGTCCCACACTGTCCGCCTAATATGGCACAGGTGTCCGTTTAGGCTGGCAATCTGCGCTTTCCAAATCTATTTCCACAATATATAGATTTACTAATCTATATTCACATACAATGCCAGATTCGTTGTTTGCCTATTGAATATTTGTGAACTATTTATTGCAACTGCATAGTATTTAACATTACTGCCAAAAGTAATCGATGAAATATTAGCATTTTCTGCAATGAAATTCTTGTCAACATCAAATGTAGTAATAATTCTTCCACTTGATATACCATCAGCGAATTCAATCATTCCTGAGGTCATGTCAGTCGGTAATGCCACAATATCCGATGAACGCCATGACGTAGCACTTGAATCTAATCCTGCGGATTTCCATAAACCGGTATTTGGTGTTGGTATTTTAATGGCATTAGGATATGTTTGAGTGAATTGAATTTCTAATTCAGTAGCACTTGAATCGCTCTTTGCAACGGCATAATATTGAACATCTTGCAATAAAGCACTAGCAGGGGTTCCTGCATATTCGTAAACAAAGTTTTGTTCGCTATCAAACACATCAACAATCGTTTGCTCAGTTGTACCTTTAACCGTGATTGTGTCATATTCAAATCCTGTTGGTAATGGCATAATATCACTTGTTTTCCATCTAGTAACACTTGAATCTAAGCCTGTTTCTTTCCATAAACCAACATTAGTTAATGGTATTGTTTGTTTACTCAAATCAAATGCAGTTACTGATACATTACAAGTTGCACTTTGAGTTCCACAAGTAGCAGTAATTACACAATCACCATTCGATACAGGTGTTACCACTCCTTTTGAAACCGTTGCAATGGAATTATCACTTGAACTCCAAATTACAGTATCAGTAGTATCACTTGGTATTAATATTGCAGTTAATGCTTGTGTTGTTTCATCAGTAAGCGATAATGATGTTAAATCAATTGTAATTCCTGTACAAGGTATTTCTTCTTTAGGTGTCAAACTTGAAAAATATTCATCACAATAAATATATCTGTCAACAACATATTGTCTTATCTGTTGAATGTTATTAGTGATTTGAGATGGAATTCCCGTGAATTTTCCACTTCCTGTTGTACTTGCATAATCTTCTTTGACTAAATCCAATGGTGCAATGTCAGTAAATCTTTCAAATTTATTGATAATATTAGGAATAGATAAAACTCCATTTTTTAATTCTTCATATCTTGCTTGAATTTCTTCATAGAATAATTTTGCTAAACGAATGTATAACAGATTCCCTTCGCCGTCAGCAAAGTCTTGAAAGTTTTCTCTCGCGTAATCACTAGACACAAAAGTAGATCCATTCCACCATAATCCCCAAGTGGCATCCATGTCATACATTTGGGCAAAATAAATCTCATTGTCATAGGTATAATAAATTTGATTTTTCCCAAAACCATCTAATCCGCAAGATACAACTCCAAAAATCAAGTAATCAGTTAGGCTCTGAACATCGAAATAATTACTTAAATTTTTCTTGAACTCATCATCAGAGCTATTTATCACAAAAGTAATAATTTCATTCCAACGTGTTTTTATTATATCTGGTACTGTATCATGCACTTCGTCCGTCCAATCGCTACCGTCAATATTTGCTGTTGCCCTAAAGCAACCGCTAACGTAATTTTCGCTACACAATATACAATTAATTTCTAGTGAGTCATCCATGTTTAACATCCATGCGTCTTTTGGAATGTTTAACGTGTATCTACCCTGATAGACTCCTTTCGAATAAACTTTAACAGGGAATCCGTCTACTACTCCCTGATTTGGACTGGTTTTTAATAGCCCAGGAAGCGTACCATAATCACTTCTTGCCATGACAATATCAGCCCACAATCTAGCACTTACAATGTTTCTAGCATGAGTTAAATCAATCCAATTTGCTTTATAAACATGTTTCGATTGTTTTCCCCAACCTTTGTAATTCACTTTTAATTTAGTTTCACATGCTTCATCTTGATACATCTTAACAGTCATGTTCTTTTTGGGAAAAGTCATGGATGTATTGCCTTGTGCTTTAAATTTCGCATATCCACTTATGTCTTGCGTTTTAGAAATATATCTGAATTTTGTTATCACATCATCTTTTGTCTGTGGTATATCTTCATCAAAGAATACTTTTGGAATATCATCATTTTCTGGTTCTATGCTTGTAGCTTCCGTTGTATTGGTTTCTCCGTACTTACCACCACTAACCCATGCAGTACCATCATAATAATACCAATTTCCTGCTATATAACCATCTTCTGCTCCAGTATATAAATAAATCTTTGCAGTATCTGTCATATCAGCTACAACGCTAACTGGTGTTGGCGCACCACCGGATAAGTTCGCAATCTCCTCAGAAAGCTGACTAACCTGCGCCCTGACAGCTTCCCCGGCCGATTCATGTACATTCCCATTTGCATCCACACGGATATCAATCAGTTCACTGTTCCCTTCCGTGTCGTCATTATGTGCGATCAGGTTGTCTATCCTGGCATTGGCTTTAGTTACTGCTGCCATGACAATTTCATACTCTGATGCTGTTATTTCTTCTGTTGCTCCTGTAGATCCGTCAACTGCGCCGTTCCGGATCCGGAAAGATACCACCTGTGTCGTGGCAACATGGTTTCCGTCAAGTACGCCTCTTGCGCCAACATACAGCTTTCCCGCGGTTCTCAGGACCTCTGCGGGGATATTGCAGGAATTGTCTGACAGCGGTACTTTAATTGCTTCAGACGGATTCTGATAGAAAATACCGTATTTGGTATATCCGTCCCAGCTGCTGTCAAACTCGAAATTGCATACGTCAAAATTATTGGAGCCCTGGGTGAGTTCCACAAGATTGTCCACGCGTATGCTGTGATCCTCCACTGTAAAATTTATTCTTGCCACTTTGCCCTCCTAATCTGCCAGCATGGCGATCCAGTTTATTGTTGTTTCAGTCGTATCTGTACGATTTATGTAAATGCTGCAGCCCGTTGTGGTGATATATTTTATACTTACCTCGGTTACAGTCCCCGGTTTCTCCGATACCGCTGTCGCTACTACTACCGGCGCCTGCGGAAAAGGTGTGGGAAATGTAATTGCTGTTTTTGTTGGTGTATTTGCTGTCGGAGTAATATTTACTGTACCGGCCTGCATCTTATACGGGGCATACATAGGCCATAATACATCGAATCCCGCTCTGGATGCCACCCCGCCTATACACAACCCTTTTCCGCCTTTCAGGATGTCCATTATGGTTGCGGCCGTTGAGAGCTGTTTTGTATATTTCACAGTGGACAGCTTATCCGTGATTGAAATCTCAAAATTATAAACCAGTTCGGTATCGGCAGCCACATAAATCATGCCACTGGCGTCTGTTAATGTAACTGTGCTTGATGATCCTCCTGCTTTTGCTTCCGTATATTTGATTTCAACTTTCTGCAGGACATTGCTTCCCACGCTGGTTATCTTGGCTGTATACTGTACTTTTGCATAGTCGCCTCCATCGTCTTTTGCATAGCTTCCATCGCTTTTCTTTCGATATCTGGATATCGTCAGTGCAGAGAAATACGGGTTGGAATACGTTTTGACTTCCACAGTTAATGTTTTTGATGTGGAATATCCCCTGCTGTCCGTAACCTTGATCGTGATCGTGTTGGTACCCGCAGTTGTTAAGGTACCGCTTGTGGCCGATGCGGAACTTCCTGCTGTCGGTTTATAGGTGGTTCCATTCATTGTCACTGCAATTTCTTTGATTGTAGCGGAGTATTTTGCAGATATACTGGTCAGGCTTGCTTTCAGCTTGCTTTTCCCTTTTATATAGGCGCCGATCTTCCCGTATATCCCGGCTGCATCAGAAAGCAGAGCTGTGTAGGTCGGCTTGTATGCACTTTCATCCGGAACTGTAATAGTAATCGTTTTAGTTGCAGAACTTCCGATTTTCGTACTTCCGGAATAGGTACTGAGCGTAATTTTCAGTGAACCGGTTTTTGCATTCGGTATGGCATTCAGCCAGCTTACCGGGATCACGTAAGATACGGATGTTCCACCCGCTGCCACCGTTTCCGTATGGCTGTAATCCCCGATTGCCCAGTTTACTTTGTGGGAAAAAGAGGATGATTTTGCGCTGATCCCTACTGTGGATTTATTACTGCCATTGACCGTAACATTCCCTGCAGAGCTGATACTGGATGCTCTTGCAATGGTCGGAAGGTCAACAGTTCCTGACGCCGTTACTGTGGATACCGTACTGCCGCCCAATGTCAGATTTACATTAATTGTACAGCTGACTTTGATGGATTTCGTGCCATCCGAATCATGCGTGATGGTCTTTGATCCAGATGTCAGCAGCTTTTTGTGGGAACTTCCTGATGGGATATTTCCAAAAGTAAATGTTCCGGAAACACTGTTTCCCCCAATACTGCCGGACCATTTCCTGCTTGCGGAAGCGTTTATCCATCCGGAACCGATATCCACATACGCGTCATAATAGACCGTTGTTGTATTGTTGGTCACACTCTGGCTGGAATAATATACATATACCTGCAGAGTATAATATGTACCAAATTCCTTGGTCAGTGTTTTCAGCAGCGTTGCCATTTACGTTTCTCCCATCCACTTGAGTGATTCATTTCCACTGTCCCGTTTTACCCAGGCAATGTTTCCGAACTTTGCCACCTCACCCTTATCCATATCGATATAGGTTACCGGCATATCATTTTTATCTTTTGCGATGCTGGACAGCATCCCTCCATAAATGACATCTGCAGATATTCCAGTCGCTTCGATCCAACGAAGGATCGTATCCCCGTCGATCTCCTGACCATACCATGTAGCTCCGCCGTCTCCGGAAGTGAAAATGCCTTCCTCCGACACACTTATGATCACCATGGAGTCATTTAGTTCCGGCTTATTGTGCAGATAAAGCTTTTTGGCACCGTCTGCGCCGGTTTCCTCCGTGGAATACAGCCCCTGTGCATTCCGGATCCGTTCCGCCAGATTCCAGTTATTCTTTTTCGACGTCGAAATCTCAGAATTCATATCCCGTATGTTCTGTCTGGTTGATTCCGTAAAGGTCTGCCTTACATTTCCCAGATTTAACCTTTCGTTTTCCGGGTCCAGTGCCCGCAAAGTCATTTGGGAGAGCATCATGGTCGTATCGATATCGTGGGGCAAACTTTCTACCCGGATCATGTCCCCCAGATAAAAACAGTCTACATCCCTGCCAAACAGCGACAGATCGACAGCGGTTATCTCCAGTGTTTTTACAATGCCTGCATAGGATTCTGACAATGCCTGGGCTTTGCTCAGCAGGTTCTCCGGAAGCGTAACGTCATCAAACTTTATAACGCATTCTCTCCATCCATACCGCGTTCTGGCATCTTCATTCACCACGTATATCGACCCGTAATTTACAGATTCCACTGTCAGCCGTTCCCCGGTCTCTTCATTTTCCGCACCGAGGGGGATCAACACGGTATAAACCTCATCGTATTTCCGGATCTGGTTTACAGATATCAGGTTCTTTCCATAAGCAATCTTCTGCGTAGATACCCGGCCAAAATCAGCCAGATAATCCAGATACCGGATGCCATCCAGTACCCGGATCCGCAGATATCCGCCCAGCTTGTCCACCAGTTTTTCTTCCAGCAGGCTCAGGATGGTTACCCAATCCGAATCCGATCTGGTAATGTAATCATTCGGATCCGTTACCGTAACGCTGCCAATCTGAATCTGCCGATTTGGAGATACGTGTGCGTTGTACCAGTCCAGCAGCATCGTTACATACCCCAGAACTGTCCCTGAATACTCATACGGCTCCATATGGACTGCTCTTAAATACCCAAGTGCGCCTTCTACCGTAATCTCACCTGTGTTCAGGATATCTTCCTCATCCTGCTTTGCTTCTCCCCGGAAGAGCTCTATTTCATTTCGTTCAAAAGTGATTTCATCCGCAAGATACGCAATATCCTGCAGCATGGGATTCTCGACCGGAATCCGCATTTTCATCTCTCCCGGCTGGTTCAGCTGCAAGTTGAGTTCGTGGAAGCTCATCACCCGTTTCATGCCTGCAGTACTGCAGAGCAGTTTTTTCTCTCCTTCCGGAGTGATCAGATAAATAGCATCCATTATAAACTGCCCCCTCTCCAGCTGATTTCTACATTCCCTGAACCGGTAAACTCCAGCACATTTTCTCCCTCTGTCAGCTCAAATTCCGGCTCATTTCGGCCCTCTGTCAGGCTATACGTATTTCCGTTTACTGTGACCTGTAAATCCGCGTCTGAGACGATTACAGGGCACACCGGCATCCGATCATTCTTAAGCGTGAGCTGACTGTCCGCCACTGCTGCTTTCATCAGATATTCCTGCCTCCAGAGTTTGTATGGAAATACATCCATGCAGATCTCCATCTCACTGTAGACGATGGCCTCTTTTGTAGGCGTAACCGTAACAAATCCATCCCAGTACCAGTCCGGATCAATGTCCAATATAATCTGTGCATGCCTGCCATGCAGGGCATTTTCCGTCCTGCTGCAGACTTCGCACCATTCGTCATAATTCTGGTCCTGGCCTTCGAACGGCGCTGTAATGGTCCGGTTTTCAAACCGCACCGGGCCGAACAGGAGTGTCGCATCCAGCTGGCCATCAATCCCCAATACCTCCGTAATCAGGTGGCGCTTTGGGGAAGGCGGGCTTATTGTGATATCTGCCAGCTGCAGAAGTTTCAAATCAAAATAGGTGTGGATCTGCAGGTTATCATCCAGAATAAACGTAATTCCTGTTGTATCCATGATTTCCTCCTACCAGGACGGCTGCGGCATAAATTCATTAACGTAGGGTGCTATAACCTTGCCCGTTTCTCTTCCGTCCATTTCAACCTTCATTTCCTTCATACCTTCCCTGACGCCTTCTTTCACTGCTGTTTTAATATCATCGGAATCTGTACCCGGATGTTGTCCCTCCGGCCGGACTTCTTTTGTTTTATGGATCCCTGCACGGATTCCGGTCATTCCGGTAATATCCGGAATCTGAATTGTTTTCAGCCTTGCTACATAATCCACGTCACTCATGGCAGATGTCACGTCTTTCATAGCATCTACCGCTGATTTTTCCAGCTCTGAAGTATCCCCTTTAAAAGCAACCTTCACGCCGGCCATCATGTTATGTCCAATCAGCTTTTCTGTCAGTTTGGACGGACTGTGGATGCCCAGAAAATCCTTCATTCCGTTGACAGCGCCTTTAACCGCATCCATGGCCGCTGAAGCCAGACTGCCGGCCATGGCCTTCACGCCGCTGGCAATTCCTTTGATAATATTAACGCCAACCGATTTGACATCAATATTCTTGACTGCATTGAGTGCATTTTTTGCCGCGATTTTCAGCGCATCCTTAAGCAGCCCTGCAACTGCTTTCAGGCCATTCACCAGCATCTTCAGAACACTGCTGCCCGCACTCCTCCAGTCCACTGCCTTAAAAGCAGAGATTGTATTCTGGGCAACTGTTTTACCGGCACTGACCAGTTTCGGACCCATGTTACTCAGGCCATTTTTCACAAATGTGATCAGGTTTTTGCCCAGGGACAGCATTTTCGACAGCGAAAAAGCATTAATCAGCGCCAACAGAATCTGACCGCCATTCTGGATGATCAGCGGCATATTGCTGATAATTCCCTTGCCAAGCTGAACGATCAGTTTTGCACCGGTGGAAAGCAGTTTCCCGACTCCGGAATAAATGGCGTCGGAAAACTTATTTACGATCCTTGGACCTTCCTTGATCAGCGTCGGCAGGCTGTTGATGATGCCTTTCACCAGACCGGTCAGCAGATCAATGCCAGCCTGTACGATTTTTGGGATATTCCGAATGACCGCATCCGCCAGCGTGACCACCATGCTCAAAGCCTGCGGTACCAGCTGAGGAAGCTGGGAACCGATGCCGGATATAAATGACGTCAGGACGTTGACGCCCGAATCGATAATCCCGGGAAGACTATCAGAAACTGCATCAATGAATCCGGAAATCATTTCTCCTGCTTTCACTGTCAGCTCTGGTGCTTTTTCCGCAATTCCATTCAGCAGATTTGTCAGCATGATTGCTCCGCTGCGGAACATCAGATCTGCTCCACCAATCTGCAGAGCTTCAGCAAGCCCATTTACAGCAGACTGTCCTTCAACCACCAGATTTGTCAAAGGAGTTGCCATACTCTCATAAGCAACCAGCCCAAATCCCTCTGCAGCTGATTTCAGCAGTGTGAGCTGTCCGGACAGATTATCCAGACGGATGTTGGCCATTTTTTCAGCAGCACCTTCCGAATTGTAAATTGCTTCGGTCAGCTTACCGTAATCTGCTTCAGAAGCATTTACAATTGCCAGCATGCCGGACATGGCTTCCTGACCAAAAATAGTCGCCGCTACCTGCGCCTGCTGTGCTTCTGACAGGCCACCCATACTGCCTCTCAGATTGTCCATGACCTCTTTCATGGTCTTCATACTGCCGTCAGAATTGGTCAGGCTGATGCCGTATTTATCCATCAGAGCAGCTGCTTTGTCCGTAGGTTTTACCATACGGGTCAATGCGGCGCGCAGCGCAGTACCTGCCTGAGAGGCTTTAATACCACTGTTGGCCATCAATCCCAGCGCTATAGACGTATCTTCTGCACTGTATCCCAAAGATCCAGCAACCGGTGCCACGTATTTAAAGGACTCACCCAACATGGACACGTTTGTATTTGCATTGGAAGATGCTGCCGCCAAAACATCTGCAAATTTCCCGGATTCCGAAGCCGACATTCCGAACGCGGTCAGAGCGTCGGTTACGATATCGGAAGTGGTCGCCAAATCTTCCCCGGAAGCTGCCGCCAGATTCATGATGCCGCCGATACCATCCAGCATGTCCTCTGTCTTCCAGCCAGCCATGGCCATGTAGGTCATAGCCTCCCCTGCCTCTGTTGCAGAGAAGGAAGTCGTAGATCCCATTTCTTTGGCTTTGTCTGAAAGCAGCTGCATCTGATCACCGGTTGCTCCGGAGATGGCCTGCACCTCGGACATGGTACTTTCAAAACTGGTACCCACTTTCAGGGCATATCCGCCGATTGCTGTTGCTCCTGCTGCCACCGCAGTTGTCGCTGCTTTTGCTGCTTTTTCCAGCGCACCGAATCCTTTTTTACTCAGACTGCTGAGTTCTTTTTCTGCCTTATCCTGGTTCAGCTCCAGATCAATTTCCACAGTGCCATCTGCTGCCATGTTTTCCACCTGCCTTTTCTGATTGGTGGACACGGGCAGCCTCTGGCACTGGTCCTAAACTTTTAATTCAAAAATCCTTTTACATGAGCGCCGTTTACAGCGCATATAAATTCCGGTTTCTGCCGGAGGTTTATCCGGATCAAAATATACCGGCATTCTATATCCGCAATACGGGCACTTAATTCTGAGCATTCTGTCCTTTTCTGTACTCGTATTCTCTTCGTCTGACATATTCCAACATTCCCTCATTTCTTTTCTGCAGACGCATTGCCGGTGACATGTCCGCATCTGAAACCTTTTTCCGGATTGCTATTTTATTCCGGATGTTTTTGATTCTCTTTTTCTCCTCACCTGTCTTTCCTTTCAGGTCGCAGGTCCGATAGTAGATATACTGTTTTATCTCAGTGTTTTCCGGCAGTCCGGCAAATAATGCCATAAACTCCCACCAATGGATATCATTATCTTCCGTATTGTGCAGCTGGATGCCGTATTCTGCCCAGAATGCAGATAATATGAGTTCTCCATCCTGTATAAAACAAAACTCGCGCAAATCCCTTTTAAACGGGTTCTGCGCGTTTTTCTGTTCCTGTTCTTTTCCCGGCTGGTATTTTCCTCTGGTGTAAAACCAGAGCATACGGTTCACAGCTTCCTGCAGGTTTTCCGGTATCTTATCCTGATAAAAAATCTTCAGCATGTTCAACAGGCGCTCTTCCATGGTATACCGTTCATCATGATAGGCAATATCCATCTGCATCCCCGACTTGAATCCATAGCTGATTGAATATACACTGCCATCAATAACAACTGTCTCCGGATATGACTCCAGCAAAATCCCTGTTTCTGTCATTTTCTAGGCGGCCTTGCTCCTCCCATGTATCCAACGGGATATACCGGTACAGCTTTTTCTTTCTTATCAGTTTTGAATTCGTCAAACATTTTGTTCAGTTCCTGACTCTGTTCTGCAACTTTTTCAATGAACGCTTTATAGAGTCCTACCGCTTTTGTCAGACTTGTAACGTCTGCACAGACATCTACACCGGTGGCGTCATAGAAGAAATCACGGATCATGGATATACCAAAACGCAAGGTATCTGTTCCTTCTGTCTGCTTCATTTCAGGAATCTTCGCATCATATGCTTTCAAAGCATTTACATAGTTTTCGTGATCTTTCAGATCGGATATGTCAAAATCAAATTCTACGCCATTGATAACCATACCTTACCTCCTATGCCGTTGCACTATAGGTAAACTTTGTTGGATTTCCACCATTCTGCATCAGTTCTACATCAATTTCCAGGCCGCTTGAGGCATCACCGCCACCATCACTGTTTACAATGATTGCAACCGTCCCTTTTTCTCCCTTTCCGGTCAACATGTCAAAATATGCATAATCTGTGATTACATCGGAGCCCGAACCATATTTGATTTCATGACTCAGCATGAAATCCTGTGCCTCGTCTCCAATATACCGTTCTCCTGTCACACTGAAGCTTCTCTGCGTTCCCGTCTTATTGGTGTTCTTTCCAGAACGGATATATACTTTCTCGCTGGTCTCCGGATTCAGCTGCGCATCCGTCCCTTCGATCTGGATCTGAACCACCGCATAATCGCTTACTTTCACATTTGCTGTTCCAGGTGTTGTATTAATCGCAAGGATCATATCATTGTGTACTCTGGGACCGGTAAAATCTGCTTTTGCTGTCCAGTCGCTTTTCAGCAATTCACTAACTTTCATGTTTACACCTCATACTGTTCCATATAAGTGACCTGGCACGGTATCCGGTACAGCGCCAGGCTGTTTTCAATGTCAATCTGGGCAATCTCACTGCTCTCTGCACATTCCATCTGCAGTATCCTGCAGGCCGGGCCAAAGTCCGGATAATTTCTCCGTCTTCCCTGAAGGTTGAACCAGTCAATAAATTCCTGGCAAAGCGTAATCGCCTGCATATTTACTTTATCGGTGTATCGGCTGTATGCCATGGCAAATACCAGGGTAAAATCATAGCGGTTTTTCTGGGTGGTTCCCCTCATATACCGCTTCACAGGTACAATCGAAGTTGTTGTCTGCATTGAAATTGACCCGTCCAGACTGTCCAGAAAATTAAATGCCGGATATGTGCCGACCAGCTCTGCAAGCTTTTCCGACACATAATCCAGCATGATCTGCTGTTTGTTATATTCCACTTTCATCCCCGCTTTATATATTTCTGTACCGCTGCAATCAAATCTTTTCCGCGTTCTTTTTTTGCGGCTTCTGTCCACTGCTTTGTTGCTGTCGGTTTTTTATATACCAGTGCTTTACTTGTGGTGATTTTCTTTTCACCACGTTTTGCATACGGACTGCGGCTTTCCTGGCCGATCATCACGACGCCATACCATTGAAAACGTGCATACGGTGACCGGTAATAGATATACCCCTTTTTATCATCTGATGTCAGCAGGACATTCCGATACAGCACATTACTCTGGCTCGCCGGCACGTAGGGCTGTGACAGTCTGTGCAGTGTGGTGGCGGCAAACATCATGGTTTTACTGCCACCACTGGCAAGCTTAATGGTTTTCTGCGGGCTATTGTATAATTTTACCCGGTATTTCATTTTATCCACCTGCCCGGTAATGTTTTTCGAACAGACTTCCTGTGTTATCAGCTGTAGCCGTAACAATAAAAGCCTCATCTGCATATTTCTTCAACAGCTCCGCCGCAGGAAAATTCGGGGATATCATTTCATCACATTCTCCATGCACGATGATATCCCCTTTTGCAAGTGTGAAATAACCATCGGGACTCCGGATCCATTCCCGATACGGCAGATAATCCGGATTCTGCGGGCAATCCTGCTTTCGCGGAACCCGTACCACAAATGTATTTTCCGGTGTCATCCGTGTGGATCCCGCCATCTGCTGTTCTTTTGTTTTGCACTGCCAAAAGCAGCTCTGCAGTACGGTCCTGTACCAGATATCCCGTTTTGTTGGAGAATCCTGAGGCCGTATCCGGTTGTACACCGTAATGGTATGAATATAATTCGGATTCATTTCAGCCCCCTGTATAGATCAGATCAGGATACCGATGCAGATTCCGGTTTACAATCTCACGGATTGCTTTATGATACCCTGCTCCCGTAAAACGGGAACTGCTGATATCCATGCTTCCGGACTGTCCGTCATTGCTCCAGCTGGTAACAATGCCGCCATCCTTCTGCAGTGTATCGGATTTATACTGCAGTTCTGCCAGTTCACATACACACAACCTGACTTCCTCAGGTATCTCCAGAAGCTCTGCAACCCTGCCGAATGTGTACTGGTCCAGAATCACAGAACCTTTTCTTAGATAACCGGATACTGCGTCATCCGGAATTTTCATACTTCCTGCGGCCAGATATTTATTCCAGTAAAAATCTGCATCTGCGTACACCATGTTCATTCTCCTACACTGCGTGTTTCTTCACGATGCCGTATGCCGCATTGCCAACGCGGTATCCGGAACAGATTTCCACCTGCGCCAGAGTGCCGTTGAACCTCTCGGAATCTTTCAAACGCGCCATGGACAGGTTGTCCACGATGTGCATGCCTCTCCAGTCATACATCATATAATCCACCAGTGACAGGTCCGCTGTTTTCAGGGTACCGGTGTAATCATAATATTTCGCTGCCTTGGTCAGATCCATCTGATTGCATTCTACCCATAACATTCCCAGCCAGTATCCAACCTGACCGGTTTCGATGATCTCATCATTCTTCATCGGGGTAAACCGACTTCCTGCTGCCTCCAGCATTGCTGAATAAGTTGCTACGGATGCCAGAACCACATTTGCGGCTGCTTTTCCCAGCCGAACGTCCTTTCTGCTGGCGATAATTTTAGATTCGATATTTGCCGCCGTAATCGCCTCTGTGTCATTGGACTGGTTCAATTCTGTTGCCAGGCATGCCAGACCGGAACGCTGCCATCCGGAGCGGCAGATCCGGGTACTCTGGGAAAGATGTGCCTCCGCCATCGCATAAGGCACTGCTGTTTCCTGAATATTGTAAATTTTCTTCGACTTCTGCTGCATGTTATTCAGAAGCAGAGGAATCAGAGCATTTTCTGCATTTTCATCACTGAAATCAGATGCCGGCATCTTCGGATCCTGTTCTTCTTCGTCTGCCAGCTTGTAAATCTGCACGGCACCTGCATTTGCCGCATCTCCCTGGAACTGGTCCGAGAAAGTCAGTCCGGGCTGAAAAATGCTGTCAAAATAAAAATTCGGTTCAATGATTGAGCTGTACCGCTCATCCACATGTACGCCATTGTATTCCATATCATCACCTATCCTTTATAGTATCTGTTTTTTCCATACTTGTTTTTCATGTATTCCGCTTCCGCCGAGTGTCCGAAAGGGTTATTCTTTCTTCCGTCATTCCCACTCATTCCGGTTCTGGGTGTCCAGCGGTTGTTCCGGCTGTTCCCCTCATCCCCTTCCGCCACCAGCGCATCCGGATTTTCTTTTTTCAGCCTCTCCATGTACAGATCTGCACCGGAAAGCTTTCCGTCTTTTACTGTAGTCTCCTGCAGCATTCCAGACATTGCTGCCTGTTTTGCCAGATTGCTGGAGAATTTTACCCCGCTCAGATATTCTCTGGCCAGACTCTCATGGGTCTGCTGTTCCAGCTGTGCTTTCAAAGCCTGCGTATCAGCATTGTATTTCGTCTCCCAGTCTTTGATATCCGTTTTCATTTTTTCGATGCCGGCCGCATCTACTCCGGAAAAGGCTTTCAGCTGTTCTGCTGCCGTATCCAGCTGCGTTTTATACCCGTCGCGCTCTGTAATGGCTGTATCATACTTTCTCTTGTCTACATACTGGCCGGAAGTCAGATTTGCCAGTCTGACCGGGCTGTCTTTATGCTGCTCATTGTATGCATTCAGCCATCCTTCAATCTGTGTATCCTGCTCCGGTGTTAAAATTCCATCAAAAAATCCCATATTACACTCCTATCTGCGCTTAAATGCCCGCGCGGCTCTTTTAAATGTCTGCCGACTTCTGCCAGTATTTATAAATGCCCGCTGGCAGACGGGCGGCTTTTATACTCTTCCAAGGCCGTCCATATAGATCCGTTCCCGCTGTTCCGGCAGATCCATGGCCTTTGAAAATTCTGAATACTGTTTCATCTGAGAGCGGTACTTTGTTCTGGACTCTATTACCAGCTTATCCTCCTCAGCTGCCTTATACATGGATATCTCCTGCCGCTGTGCCCGCATGCTGCGTTCCATCTTTCTCTGCTGCTGCAGGGCCTGATATGTGGTATATTCTTTTCCGTTATACGCAGTCTTTTCATTCTCCTGTCCATTCATCCGGTCCAGCCATGCATCTGTATAAGTCCGTGTGGAAGCCCCTTCCACAAACGGGTAATACATGTGGTAACAGTTTGCTCCGCATAAGCCTCCGGCGCTTCCCAGACCACAGACAGACACGAGTTCGTCATAACGGTATACCCGCCCCTGCCATGGCTGGTGGGACGGTCTGGCTCCTGCATGCCACGTTACCTCATAGGTATCCGTTCCAATCTGCTGTGCAAGAGATTCGTTTGCTTTTCCTGCGATCTGCCCGAATCCTGTCATGATGCAGGTACGTGCATGTCCAACCACGTTGAAACTTTTCCCGTTCTGGAAATCAATATAACGGATCCCGCTGTTCTTCAGATCCTTTACTGCTCTCTGAAGCACCGTATGGTAATCTGCAGCACCCAGAAGGATATCTGTGACTGCACCATCCAGGATATCCATATAGGCTTCTGTCAGTCTTCTTTCAATCATAGTTCCATTTTTGCTGTACCGCATCCCCAGAGAATTGGTAAAATTCCGAAATGTACCGGAGGTCTGCTCTGCTACACTCCTGATAAATTCCTGCAGTTCCTGATTTTCTTCCAGGGGTATGGCCGGGAGTCCGGCTTTCTGATACAGATCTACATTCCGGACATAATCTTCTCCAACCGTGTTTCTATACAGTTCCTCCAGTTTATCAGCATCCGTATATCCCAGTGCTTCCTGCAGGGCCTGATCAATCTCTTTCCGGCTGCGCCCTGTCTCATACAGGCGATTCAGCTGCCAGTCTGAAACAGAAGTGATTTCCTCTGCGATTGTGATCCTCTCCACCAGATCATCCAGGATCCGCTGTTCCATCTGTGCAAATACCTTTTGCATCGGCACCGGAACCTGTTCGATTTTTCCCTGACTCATCATATTTCAGGTTCCTCTACCTGCTGCGGCAGGTTCTTCCGTGCTTCCTCCAGACTCTCTCCATACCATTTTGACCGGTACTCTTCCGGCCGCATAATTCCGGCCGCCATGTCCGAACGGTCATTTGCCCGTTCTGCATCTTCATCCGCCATGATGCTGTCTCCCCAGATCCGGTTTGTTTCTACTGCGCCTGCAGGTGCCAGACCATAAAGATCACACAGGATATCCATGGCATGGATCCACTCATTCATGCCATCATCCAGCGCTCCCTGCATGGACGTTACCGCAGAATACGACCGCTGCTTGCTGGCCAGTATCTCTGTGGCTGTCTTCTCTATTTCCTGAGCCTTGGAAAGTGTCCCATATGCCAGCTGGCAGTTGAATTCGATCTCCCGTTTATTATCCTCCTGCTGTCTGGAAAAAGCATCATATCGGATATCCGGGGAATAGACATTGAAAATCGGTTTTCCATCATAACCGCTTTCTCCCATCTGAGTGTACAGCCGTTCTTTTCCTTTCGGCGTTTCCCGCTTTTGCGTTTCAGCATTCACTTTAAAGTATTCTGCTGAAGCCTGCACAGCAGTTTCCTTACTGTCAAATTCCCAGTTCTGTTTCGCATCGTGTTCATCTGCTTTCCGAATCTGGTCAATGGCATTACTGAATACCGGAAGGCCGGCAGCAGAGGTCAGGTCAATGTTGTTGGCCATCGGAACGCGGTATACGCCAAACAACATCGAATCTGCACCATCAAAAACCGTTTCTTCTGAGACATTCTGCCACTCCGGTACCGTGCTCAGATCTACCTCTTCTCCCAGCTGCAGAATATCCTTCTGCGTTACCTGCATTTTCCTGCTTTTGAAGGCACGGTTCCGAATCGTATATGTAGTTCCTGTCAGGTCGTGATATTCCAGCCGGACATAGGTGTATTTGCCCTTCTGAAGAAATTCCGGAAATACCGCTCCCCTTAATTCATCTGCAATGATCTTTACCGGATAATAATCCCATGCGGCCACACAGTCCGTTATAATCCGACCCCGGTCATCCACATATGGCTTCATTACCATGCCGCCTGCGCCGGATGCCAGAGTAACCGCCTGCTGCAGCTTCTTTCTTAACCGCTTTGCCTGTTCTTCGATATACACTGCTCTGGATGAACCTGTGATTTCTTCCTGCATCTCCGAACAGATCAGACGTCCAAATTCTACACAAACCTGAAACGGAATCTTCAGACCTTTTACCTCGTTTTTAATCCACGGGGACTGATTCAGGTACATTTTCCGGCACAGATCCAGATGGGCAGCCATGCTCTCGGAAAGGATCGGTTCCACGCCAAATACATCTTTGATTCCGCTGTACATTTCCTCAATCCTCCTTTTCCGTAAACGGTATGCTGTCTTTGATATACACCCATAAACCTGCTGCCGCATACCGCATGGCATCACAGGCATGGTCAAATACTTTCAACGGTTTTTCTTCCCCCTTTTCCACGCTGTCCGGATCCCACTGATACTGTTTCATTTCTTCCCACAGCATCTTCTGTTCCGGACTTAAAAAAAGCCACTGAAAACTCAGCAGCTTCTGCACTCTTGATATTCCCACACTGACCCGGTTATCTGCATTTTTGATGATAATTCCAGGGCATACCCTGGCGATTTCTTCACCAAGTCCCTGAGCAGACGGGTCAATATAAACATATTGTGGATAATGTCCGTATTTTTCTTGGATTCTCCTGCAAAACTCCTTAAAATCCTTTGCATATACAGACGGAGATTTTGCACCCTCATCCCGGCCTGAGTGATAGTATTCCATCAAGCCGTAGAGCCGATGATCATGCCCGACTCCGAATGCCTGAAATGTGGTTGCATTCTTCTGTCCATAATCCACTCCGATCCCGATGATTCCTATATCCTGAGGCGGAACCCTGATATGTTTTGCTGACATCATGTGGTAGATCAGATCATCGATGCCGGTACAAAGCCCCAGCCATACCCACTGATACATTTTTTCGGCCACAGCCTTCATAGCTTCCGCTTCCTGTATCAGTTTTTTTCCCAGCCAGCTTTCCGGCACATCCCGATAATCTACATGGATATGTATGGTATCCGGACGCTGCTCCATCTTCCTGACCCACTGCATAACCGGCGCATTTGGATTTTTCGGAGGATTGAACAGATAAATCATTTTGAACTCATCATCATTTCCGCGCACAAATGTTGCGCTGATATTGGAGAGTTCGTCTTCCCCTTCTCCATCGTCAAAGAACTCGGTCAGCTCATCCAGAATAACAATCTTAATGGGTTTGTTCTCATCAATGATACCTTTTGTATCATCGATGGAATCGTTACCGGTGAAATATACGGTATTCTCGTTTTTTTTATACTGAATCTCCAGAGGGCTTTTTAACACCTTATAATGTTTTTTCTTATTGAGCCCCATCCGCTTGATTGCCCGGAGAAATTCCTTATATACCGTCTTTCGAAGTTTATTGTGATGTTTTCGTAATACCACAATACTGCAGTTCGGATCGCTGACCAGCTTTGCATTGGCCATAATACTGACTGCAGAAGATTTCGTACCGGCACGCCCGCTTGTCAATATAATGTGCGTATGCTCTTTGTCATATAACAGTTTCCGGAATTTCGGAATCAGAAGGTCATCAACAATTATCTGCTTCTTCATCTTCCGGCCCCCTGAATATAATTTCTACTCCGTCATCCTCATCATCTTCATATCCTCCTGCTGCTTTTGCTTTCAGAGTCTGGGCACGTAAGAGCTCCAGCCTTGCTTTCTGCTCCGGCGTCGCAAAATCCATATGGTCTGTAAGCCACTGCAGAGCTTTCATCCGATCGGCCAGCTTCAGCGTGATCCCGTCTTTCCCCTTCTTCACTTCGCTGATAATGGTTCCATCCGTCTCCTCGCTGTTCTTCAGGCGCACACCATTCTTGTCAAATTCCACGTAATCCGTGACATCTGCAAAGGCAATATCAATGTATTTCTGAAAGATGTCCTCCTCCCGGAGCAGGGTTTGATTTAATTTGTCCTGTTTCAAATTCTGAATCTCTTTCTGAATCTGGACATTTCTCAATAGCCTGCTCCCCTGTCTCATGGCCGATTCGTAGCTGCATTCATACGCTTTCTGATACGCCTTCGTCGCATTGAAGCATCTGACATAATAACTACAGAAAAGTCTCTGCTTCTCTGTCAGTTCCGGATTTTCGACATCGAAATTATCTGATTTCTTTGAACCTTTCCCCTGCTGCCTGCTCGCGTTCTCCGAACGCTCGCTTTTTTTCAGCGAACGTTCTCCCTCTTTTTCCGAACGTTCGCTTGACCATTTTTGCGTGCTCTTCCATCTTCGTACAGTTCCCGGTGGCACTTCGAGTTTTTTTGCAATATCTACAAGAGCCATTCCGCTCTCAAATAATTTCCTTGCTTCCTGGCTTTTGTTTTCCCGCATCCTCACCACCTTCTCTTTTTATATTAAAGCAGTCCTGCCAGCACCATAAATGACAGCCGGCTGCTGCCATCTTTTCAGGAGGTACGGTGTTGCCTGATCACCGCTGGTGCTGTGCACGCTGCCCGATAATGGGCATAATAAAAGAGCCCGGAACCTTTTTCCGAACTCTTCATGGTAGTAATTTATCACTTTTATGATAGGTTTTCAACTGACACTTTGTTTCAGCATTTTTTCAATGATCTCTTTGTTTAATCTCCAGAAAGAGCGTATTCCTTCTCTGTGCAGCTGTGTGACGTAAGCATAGCAGAAATTTTTCTCTTCTTCCAGTGTTCGGAAAGATTTAAACTGCAGATAATGCTGATACAGCACCATTTTTTGGTTCTCATTAGGTAACTTATGAATTTGTTCCGTCACTTTGATTCGGAAATCCATATACGCATTACATGCTACTGCCAGCTCCTCCCTCTTTTTCTCCAGCTCCACCAGCTGTTCCAGTGTCCGATCCGCTGAGGCTGAAGTCTGGACTTTCTCGTTGTTCCCCGGACTGCCCACGGAATAAATCAGTTCTTCCGCCTGCTTCATTTCCTGCTGGAGATGTTTCACAAGCTGATTCTGTTTCTCCACGATATTCAGATATTTCCTGGTCTTCATTTCCCATGGAGTCACTGCGCATCCCTCCTGTCAGTGTGATTTCCTTTGCTTCAATGATTTCATAAATCTCTTTCCATACTTCCCAGTCCCGAACCAGATTGCCTTTTGCATTCTTCCAGTCATTGTTTTTCCATCCCCGGATCCAGTCCTGATTGATGGCAGCTATGGAATGCGGTGTCTTCAGATATGCGGTTACTCTGGCAGGACACCGGAGTTCCTTCAGGCCTGTTGCAAGTGCTTTCAGCTCTGCCCGATGCGTGGAATCTACCGGATGCCGTTCGCAGGTATAGCTTCGTTTGTGTTCTTCACCGTTTGGCTTAATGTATCGCAGATCCGCAATACATTCCGATTCGGTCAGACTGGTTATTAAACTGATGTTGATCATCCCTAATCCTCCAGATAATTTTTCCCGAAGATTTCCATGAACTCGCTCCTGCTGCCATGCCGACTCTCAAACGCTCTCTGGGCTTCCTGTTTTAACCGGATATCCAGTTTCCAATTTCCATTATGTACCGCTTCTCTGGTCGCTGTATGATGGTTCAGACAAAGGTATACTTTCAGACCATATTTTTCTGACAGGCTTCTGTTTGCCGTTCCATAAAAGATATGATGTTCCTGGGAGTCACAACTCCGACCACATACATAGCAGATTCCTTTTTTGGTATTCATAATTGATTTCATTCTGATCACCTCTTAATTCATTTTCTGGCCGCACCAAGGACAGTATCTGATGTTAAATTTGATTACTTTATTCAATCTATGTCCACATGTTGGACACTTTACACAGCAGTTCTTCATGTCGTAATGGATTACTTTTGACCGTTCTTCTCTTGTTACATTACCGATTGCTTCACCGGCTGTCGGATCTTTATACCCTTCTCCGTTTTTCATTGACTTTTTCTCCTTTCCGGCTGCCCGAAGGCAGCCATGGCTTACAATATTGGTGTGTGATAAATCTATAATCCAGGGGCTCGCCCTCAGGAGCTGTATGTTCTGCCTTTTTCATCTACCATTTCATTCAACCAGCTTTTCACTATTTTTGCATTCCTCGCTGATAGTGCGGTTCTGGGCAAATTATTATACAGATACGATGCCATGCCGCTTGGTGTAAGGTCCAATATATATTCATATCTGATCATGGTTTTCTCTGCGGGTTGCTCCGGTTCCAACTCGTGACATTCTGTCACGGTTTCCTCTGCTGTTTCAGGAACAGGATCCGTATTTACCGGAACGTTTATCGGAAGTTCCGGAACGCTTTCTGCTGTTTCAATCACATTCTCCGTCTTTTTAATCACGTTCTCCGCTATTTCCATCACATTTTCCGGTTTACCGATCACACTTTCAGCAAATTCTGATATAGTGTCCTGCTCATTTACTTCCTGCTCCGCAGGCCCTGTTATAATTTCAGCTTCAGCATTATTTTCGTTTTCGACATCGAAACCGCCTGATTCTTCATTTGCTTTCAATTCTTCCTTGTCTGCTTCTGACTGCATCAGGATTTCCCGCACCCGTTCAAACCATTCCGAATAAGATATCTGTTCCATTCCCGCCTGAACCCGCTTCAGTACCACGCCTTCCTGTTTCGATTTTAAAAGCAGTATCAGCAGGCCTTTCCTGATTGTCCTGCTGCCTGACGGAGCCAGTTCATCCAGGATATCATCTATTTTTTCATTTCCTTCACCTGAAAGAATCCACTCTTTAACCGGCTCATTTTCCTGCATCAGTTTCAGGTAAAGTGCCTTCTCATCTTCAGGAATCTGGTAACTGATTGCTTCCGGCTCCATATTTCCTGCTGCCCTGGCATCCTTGTTAAATGCTTTCAATTCCCGGATGTCTCTTACAGACATGTCCGAGGTGATCAGTTTTTTATCTTCCAGCGGGAGCGCGATCATTTCATAAAGCTTGTTATATTCAAATCCCCGGTACTGTTCCTGCAGATACATGGAATTGCCGCCCTCTGAATAAACATCATTGATTCTCATAAATTTGCTGGCCGTTGCTTCGTTTAATCCATATTCTGCCCGGACAAAAGCGCCCATGGTATCATACCCGTCTGTCTTATACGCTTCCGTGTCCCGTATCTGTTTTAAACGGTATCCTACAACCACAAAATTCTCAGCTGCTCCGGAAAGTCTTTCTTTGATCTCCTCTTTCCATGACAGATATTCCGTAATCGTAATCTGATGATATTGTTCCATAACTACCTCCCTCATCCTGCTGCCGATGCCAGATTCTGCAGTCTTTCTGTTTCTTTCAGGTGATTGATGTATTCCTTCAGCCATTTATCAATCACCTTTTCATCCGGCTTTTTGTCGTAAGCCCCATACCACTGTACGATATGTGTGTCTCTGATCTCGACTGTAATATATGGCTGCTCCGGTGTATCTTTTATCCGCAGGAGCAGAATTGTACTTTTCCCATCATTATGTTTCTGCAGATAACCGTTCCCTCCAACGCAATGATGAAGCATCCGTCCTTCTCTTACAATTTCTTCCGCACTCCGCGCCGGCCGGATCAGATAAGATTCATCCTCGTAAAAATACCGGTTTCTTAAACTTCGATAATTTCTGCGGATATCCGGATATCTCATTTTTACTTCCGCCTCTCTTTTATCAATTTCTGTCCTGTTAGTTTCCTCTACCATCAGGTCATGTGAATACTGCAAATTTTTCGGAAACAGGAACACAGTATTATGCAGGTCATACCCTCTTTGTTCTCTCATATCCAGATAATCAAAATAAGTACGGGATACCGTTTTTACCCTCTCTCTGGCGTTTTCACATACATGCCATTCCGGGCCTCCTGCAATCTCGCATTCAGCGTATTTTTCCAGTCTGTTCACCAGCTGCTGCATACTCATATATTGCAGAGCAATTTCCAATTCTCCCTGCTTTATATCAGCCGCACTCACAACTTCCAGTTCTTTTTCCGTCCAGTCTGCATCCATTCTTCTCTCTATCTGCATTGCGTTCAGAAGATTCAAGTCCCCTTTCCTGCTTCTTAAAAGCCTGATCCTGCACTTCCTGATTCCCAGAAAATCTTCTGGCCGCTTTGCATATTGATTTACAATGATTCCGCATCTGCGGTTTACTATGCTTTCTACCACCCGATATAACCCCATCTTTGAAAGGATCTCTATCTGAGGCCATATCATATATTGCTCCATATAATCCATCATGTTATATTCCCTGCATTCTTTATTAAATTCCTGCGCTCCTGAATACTGCAGTATGGTTTCCTGAAGCATTTGATATGTATTTTCATATGCCAGCGCTGCTTTTATGCTGATATTGTCCATTCCATACAAATTGCAGTCATCCCAGAATTCCCCTGAATATGATGAATATTTATGATAATCCGTCTGCGGCTTCCTGTCTTTTTCCAGATACCGTCTTGCAATCTCCGTTATGATACAGTCTTCCTTAGCACCTATCATTTCTGTATCTTTTTCTACAGCATGCTCCTCAAGTCTGTATATTTTTTCGATCTGAACATATCGAATGACCGCTCCGGTTTCTTTGTATGGCTGACCGATAAAACAGTATTTCCTAAGTCCATATACTCCTTTCGTCTTCCCCTTGGCTCTCCATGTTCCCAAAGCTCCGCATTCAGGACATTTCCCGATCTTTCCATTTTTCGGCATTTCTATGGTAGATTCAAATTGTCCTATAAATGTATCGCTTCTCTTTGTTGCCCTCATAAACGCTTTTCCGCATGCCGAACATGCAATGTCGGCATATCTTCCATTTCTTTTGTAATACAGGAAATGGGAATTATAGAACAATTTTGTCTCTGCCCATTCCTTCAAATTTTCCGGCAGATCCGGTGTGTTATTCTTTCTTTCTTCGAGACGTTTCCTTCGGTTCTCATCTCTTTTTGTTCTCCTTTTATTTCTGATGCTGTCAACCATCCCTTTCAGAGCATCTGTCCAGCTTGAATATTTTCTTGTATACCAGACATTCTCTCTGCAAAATTCCCAGATAAGATTTTGACTTTCTTCATCCATGTAAGTTTCTGAATCTCTCTTTGCTGTTGAAGATTCCCAGATATTTCTGTCATATTCATTCCGAATACTTGCTGAACTCCATATCGCCTCTTCCGGCCAGTATATTCCCCAGTCCTCTTTTGTAAAAGCAATTCTAAGATGTGGAATTTCCAGTCCCTCTTTCTTATTTCTGTAAATTTCCACCAGAAGATGTTCTGTCCCTTTCACTTCTTGCACAAATGAAGCTGCTATATAGGAAAACTTCTTTTCAGCTTTTTCTGCTGTCCTGTACGGAATCTTTTCAATCTCTTTCTTTTTCATTCGGAGCACCTACTTTCCCATATAGTAGTCGCGAATGATCCTTTTCGCTCTTCCCATACCCGGAATGCCAAGAGTCACCTTACCCGCTGTTACGCCTGCTGCTTTGACAATGCTTTTATCTACCTGCTGCTGGTTTTTAAACGACCATTTCAACAAGGCAGCAATGCATTCTTTCAGGCTCCTACCTTTTTTACGCACCTGAAGAGCAATCTGCTCATTCTCCATGCACTGCCCTTTCAGGTACTCCACCCAATCCTCCATAATTTCTTTTGGTTTCAGCTCCTGGCATTCTATTTCAATTTTCCCGATTGCTGCTGTCAGCGGATCGCAGAGTACCGGCAGTACTGCTCCGATGTATAAATCAGTAATATCTTCCGGAATACCGTTTTCTGCTGCCATCTTCTTCAAACTATCCATATCACCCTCATTGAAAAGGTTTTCCGCCAGTTCATTGATTTCCTCATAAGAATCAAATTCTCCGAATAATTCAAACATCCTGCTGCCTCCTTATCTCTCATACACGATGAACCGCTTTATATTTGCAGCTTCATCTCTCTTGCTTGTATCCTCTTTTACAATCACTCCGCCATGCTCTGCGTCTTCTTTATTACCGTTCATGTAGTACGCCACCCTGATCAGCGCCGCTGTTTCATCCAGGTATGACAAATTCTTGATTATTACTGTTCCCATCTCTGCCTCCTATGGTTCTTCTTTTTCGTATCTGACCAGAGTGTAATACTGCTGCAGGTATCCCCATGTGTTGATTCCCTCATAGAATGATCCCTTTTCCATGTAGTACCCCTTCGGTACCTTGGGCTCTTTTCTCCATTTCCGGGATTTGATTACCTCCACGGTTGTCACTGGTACCTGAAGGTTACGGCTTCGGGTGTAGGTCTGCTCTCCTTTTTCCTTTTCTCCGGTTCCTGCTTCCTTCAGTAGATATGAGGCCAGCTGTTGGAACCCATCATCTGATTCATACAGTGGAGAGAGGTTCACATTCCCATATGTCCATGCTTCCCTGATCAGCTTTCCGAACTTTTGGATATCGTTCAGGATTACATG
This sequence comes from Lachnospiraceae bacterium, assembly GCA_028724245.1. Taxonomy (GTDB): domain Bacteria; phylum Bacillota; class Clostridia; order Lachnospirales; family Lachnospiraceae; genus TWA4. Next base: position 8,200 of record JAQYDI010000124.1, on the reverse strand, counting down.
GAAGTGTACGGTTGTCTTCAGGTGTTCTATCACTATGATGTACTTTAGTTCCACTCCGGCTTTCCGATAGATTTTTCTCAGTGCCTTCAGGAACTCCTGCCTGATCTCCCGGATCCGCATCCGGTCTGTTGTCCGGTTCTCTTTCCGGAATGTAAGCACCGCATGCCAGTCACCTGCCTCGAAGTTCAACTCAATCAGCCATGCCAGCTTTTTGATCCGGTTCTTCTCGTTCACCTTCCGAACCGATTCCCTGGTCACTTTCTCCTTCGGCCCGGGTATCGTGTTCTTCCCATATCTGGCCGAATATACTTTTTCTACATACACCTTATTTTTTATCCGTGTAGTCTTTTTCAGATATGGCATTTCTGATACCTGTCCTAAAGTTAATACCTTTTATCGAGTTACAAACGGGGAAAAATCCCCGTTTTTTCTTGACTTTTTCCACCGTATCAGCTATCCTGAAATTGCTATTTTTTCTTGAGCCGATAGGCTTATGGAGCAGCTTTTCGGGCTGCTCCATTTTTTTATGTCATTTTTTTGATTTTTAATTTGAGGTCTTCCAGCGCGATCACTACTGCCTGATTGGAATAATACGTCCGATGATCTTCTATGCCACACTGGTCCCTGTATTTGATGTGCTTGTCTTCCATTTCCTGAATGACCTGGATTATTTCTTCTCTTTGCATTATGTATACAGCTCCATATTTTCAAGCAGTCTTGAAAATTGTTCGTTTTTCAAGTCAAATTTCAATATTGCATATGTGCATATGTCATTTTTCCAAAGTACCATATTTTCTGATATTCTCGGTCCATCCGGCGTGGTTTCAGCGGGATAGGTTCCCTCCACCTGAATCGCTCCCATCAGAAAGTCATCGAAGAACAGCACCGAATTGTTTTCTGTATTCTGCACCGCCCGTACCAATGCCGTTATTGTACTTACCAGTACATATGTAGGCTTATAGTTTCTATCCGCATTCTCAAACCTGGAATCAATGTTCCAGAATTCCGGCATCCTCAGCTCCTGCTGCTCACCACCTTTATTGGCCCGGAAAGTTTCATGGTTATCCGGAAAATTTCCAACCAGTTCAATCAAGACTGCCTTCTCTTTTCTTGTCATGTACTTCATGTTCGTCCTGATCAGAAATTTACCGCCTCCAATCAACAGGTCATTTTCTTCCCGGCTCATCAGCAATCCACATGTATCATATGCGGTTTTGCACATTTTTTTAAATTTTGAAGTATTTATGAACATTTCTCCTCCTACAATCGACATACAATGATCAGCATCAGCAGAGCAATGAAGCCCAGGAAAATGAAGATGAAATTGACCAAGTCTTTAATATAAGCTACATCATCTATGTATCCTTCCTCCAGAATATCAATTGCCATGGTCAGTGCCTGTGTATCATCTTCGTTGGCGCTTTCTTCGCAGAATACCTTCAAGTATCCAAGCCGTTCAATCATTTCTTCTCGTTTCATCTTCCGACTCCTTTTCTAATTTCGCTCCTATCGGATCCATTCCCAATTCTTTCCTGATCTGGTTCATCTCAGCTTTTAACTTTGTCTTTAGTTCTTCATATTCCGGCTTCCATGCTGCACCGTTCGGTATCCGGCTGTACTGCAGCGCCAGCGCCGTATATCTCTGCACCAGCTTGTCCTTGTCCTTTTCCTTACCCATACTTCTCCTTTCTTTTTATCTTCCGCTCTGCTCTGCGTTTCTGGCGGTCTTTCCAATACTTGTGGTCTTCCAGCTTTCTCAGCATTTTGCATTGCCGGACCAGACACCTGTGTATCCTGATCTGTTTCACGGTTACATATCCTTTATGTTTCCGTAAACAGCAGAAGGCTACACAGTTGCATTCATTGGCCCAGTTGCCATCAATTGTTTTATACTGTTTCAATTTTTCTGTTCTTTTCCTCCTGCTGCCGTTCCCACTCCTGGAAGCGGCGCATATTCTCCGGATCTTCGTAAAATGCAGTTATAGATGCCAAAAGCCCTCTGGCCATTACATTCATATCTGCTTCCGGAATTGCATTAATATTAATTTGTACCATTCTTCTCCTTCCATAATGAATCCAGTCCAACCTTAAGACTGTCAACCAAAAAGTCTATTGATTCCTGTGTTTCCATTCGAGTTTCTTTTTTAATTTCTTCGATAACTATATTTCCAATCGCTACAAACATAGTTAACAAGTTTAGTGCCTTTCCGTTATATATCGCATGTCCTTTCTTTCTATTGACCCAAATAAAAAATGTCATGTTTTAATCCTTTCTACAAATAACTTGAAAATCCCCTATATTTTGATAAAATATAACTATCAAAATAGAAAGGTAGTGATTTACATGCCCAAAGGGTTAGATAAATTAGCTGAAGGAGTTGGTGAAGCTGTTGAAGCAGTTCCTGAATTATATGATGATGTTTTAAAACCAACTGCCCAGGAATCTGGAAAACTTCTTGCTTTAATTCCCCGTACAGTAAATGCAGCCCTTGTTCCTTTACGGAAATGGATTGCAAACCGTGAATACAATTTAGATGAAACAGAAAAACTATTGGCTGAACAACTTAAGAATGTCTCTGCTGATAAAATTGTTACCCCTGAGGCATATGTAGCAGTACCAGCTATCCAAGCTATATCATATTCTATGGACAGTAAAGAACTCAGGGAACTTTACGCTAACCTACTAGCAAAATCCATGAACAGTGACACAAAAGATTCTGTTCATCCTTCATTCGTAGAAATCATTAAACAACTATCTCCCACTGACGCCTTAGTTTTTTCACTTATCAAGAAATCCGCTTTACGTCCATTAATTGATATTTTTATAAAATCACCATCAAGTGAAGGCAGCGGAGAACGAATATTTTCCAAAAATATTTCATGGATTTCTGATTTCTCTTACGAACAACTTGCTGTCTCTTTCAGCAATCTAGAACGTTTGAATTTAATCAAAATTGTTGATAGGATTTATGTTCATAAAGAGAATTATCAGTTAGTAACCAATACACCTCAATATATGGCTACAAAATCTACAGTCCAAAAAATGTTAGCCGCTCCAGAATTTGCAGGACATACATTATCCGAAAAAAACAAAATTATTGAAATTACTGATTTAGGAGAATTATTTTATAAAATCTGTGTTCAGTAATTCTCTCTACCCTTCTTTTCAGAACTCCGCTTTATGCGGAGTTCTCACTCTCCTACGCCGGTTCCTTCGTCTTCTGTTCCTGATGGTCAAGCATATAAGCAATCGCTTCTCCCCAGTCCAGAATTTTTTCCCTCTGTCTTTCCGTACATCTGGGAATGATTTTTTCAAAAATCTTTAATGTTTCTTTCTGTTTCTCTGTCATATGTGTCACCTCACTTTGCAAACAAAATTACCAATCCTGCCACTACCACAATAAAAATTGCGATGTCGAAAATCAGCTTCATCAAATCTTTCATTGATTTATCACATTGGATTTGATAGAATATATCCGAGATATGGATGTACAGTCCATATCCCGTTTTGCTTTAACTCAGGGAGTCGATAACCATCTTAATTACAGCTAACAGGGTACCGATTTCCAGAGCCAGCCCAGTAAGTGCTCTTACCACTTTCTGGGCCTTTTTTATTTTCTCTTCCAATGTGCTTTTCTCACCTCCTCGTTTGTTGGTATACTGCAATTATATGTTGGTTTACATCATTTGTCAATACTTTATTTGTGATTTACCAACATTTTTTGATTGACAATTGTGCACCACTTGTGTATACTGAACTCGAAAGGTGGTGATTGTTATCAAAGATAGGCTCAAATTACTAAGAAAAAAATTGGGACTTACTCAGCAAGTCTTTGCTGATCGAATTGGAATAGCCCGAGGAAACGTTGCTGCATATGAAGTTGGAAAAAATGCTCCCAGTGATGCGGTTATTTCACTAATCTGTCGTGAATTTAATGCAAATGAGATTTGGCTGCGTACTGGCGAAGGGGAAATGTTTGTAGAAATGGATTTGGAAGACGAGTTGATGCAGTGGGCAGGTACTGTCCTTGCTTCTGAACCGGACAGCTTCAAGAAACGTTTTGTACGGATGTTATCCAAACTGTCTGAAGACGAATGGGATTTGCTCGCAAAGATGGCGACAGAATTGGTTAATGATACAGAAAAAGCGGCCGACGAATGATTTCGCCAACCGCCTATACTTAACAATCAAGAAAAGCCCGGATAAAGTAATATAATCTTCTCAGCTGTTGATCCGTTGCTTTATCCAACATCTCGATGATAAGCTCTCTGTAACTCATATGTATGCCTCCCTTGTTGTTGCATGTTAGAGAGGTTTTAGAACATGCGTTTGTTTTGTAATTATAGCAAACGTTTGTTCATATGTCAATTGATGCTTACAATTCGGGATAAGTTATTTATCACGTACTCTTTGAACGAAATTTAAATTTTTTCAAAAAAATGGTTACTTTTCCGTCATAATATAGGATAATACTATAGATGTCTTTTGACCTCAAAATTTATTATTCAAGGAGGAAGTACACCATGTACGATTTTTTCAACATTCTTGCCGGAATATTTTTTATCGGCACGATTGCATCCATTGTTTACATTATCATCAAAGCTGTCAAAAAACGGTTTGGTAAGAAGCTCCTGTTAATTCCTTTAGTGTTGTTCCTGATTTATCTTCTGATCTGTGCAGTTATGCCCGAAAAGCCGGCAGATCCGGAACCTGAACAGACGGTCTCTACAACAGAGTCTGTAACTACCGCAGCAGAAACAACAGAAGCCCCTACTACAGAACAGCCAGCTGTTAATACTGAAACCGGCAGTTCTGCTGTAAAGAGTGGTACATATGAATTGTCCAATGGCATGACATTATTTTTTAGCGATTCTGTCCGCAACGATACAACAGGCAACTGGCGAATCACAACAATGGCTGATCCCTCTGCCATTGGTGATTACGCGGTAGAATATTATGAAAAATTATTTTCCAATGATGACGAAATTCATGCGATTGTAAACTTCACACTTAAAACAACCACGAAAATAACAAAACAGGGAGATTCCCTCGACGTGACCGTATATGAATACGTCAGCAAAGAGGAGCACGATGCCAAACTGTTATTTTCCGGAACTAAATTATCAGAAAACGCTGTTAAACTCTCATCTGATGAAAAATCTGATGAAAACACCGAAGAAACACCTGCAGATGTTTCCAACGATGCATTTATTAAAGATGTAGAATCAGCCATTGATGGTCAGCTCGGCCAGGGAGAAACTTACAAAGACGTAACATTCAAAGATGGTGATTTATGTGTATCTGTTGATTTCAGCAATGCGGATCCTGCCCCGCTGACAATGGAAGATCTGGCATTATCAAGAACTTCATCTATTACCGATGCAATTCTTGGACTTGATCAATATGATAGTCTGTGGAACACAATTACCGTTGATTTCGGAGATGTGGGTAAAATTATCAATAAAAAAGAAAATATGGAAAGTAACGGATATGGACGTTATTTCCCTTCCGAAAAATTCACGTTGACAAAATAGTTATTAAAACCCTAAACATAAAAAGAAACCGCCCCGGTACTGGCTATACCGGAGCGGCAGCATACCAGCAAGATGATATGCCCTAAATCCATAATCAATATATCACCTTGCTGGGCACCCAGTCAATCAGAACTTTTGTTTCTGCTTGGGTGTTGTTTTTATACCCTGATTCAGGGAGAAGGAGGATATATGAACGCCGTAATTTACGCACGCTACAGCCATGGCCCAGGCCAGACAGAACAATCCATCGAAGGGCAGATCCGTGACTGCATGGAATATGCCAAGAAAAATGATTTGACTGTGATCGATACCTACATTGACAGATCTATTTCCGGCACGGATTTTGAAAACCGCACTGAATTCAACCGACTCATCAAAGATTGTGAACGGCATCAGTTTTCTGCAGTAATCGTGTGGAAAATTGACCGATTCGGACGTAACCGGGAAGAAATCGCAATGAATAAAGTGAAGATGAAAAAGCATGGAGTAAAACTGCTTTATGCAAAAGAACATATTCCGGATGGACCGGAAGGCATAATCCTGGAATCCCTGCTGGAAGGCATGGCAGAATACTACTCTGCAGAACTGTCGCAGAAAGTCCGCCGCGGACTCCGGGAATCGATGATGAAAGGACACGCTCTGGGAGCCAATCCCATGACCGGTTATGTGATCGTGGATAAGAAGTACGTCGTGGATCCGGCCGGAGCTGCTGTTGTCCGGGAGCTGTTCGAACGCTATGCTGCCGGCGATACTGCCACAGATATTATGAAAGATTTCAATTCCCGCGGTATTACTACCGCAAAAGGAACTCAATTCAAGAAAAGTACGATTTATGATATGCTTCGGAATGAAAAATATATTGGTACCTATCGCTACGGTACCATTGTTGCAGAAGGCGCCATTGAACCTATTATTGAACCGGCGCTTTTCCAGAAGGTTCAGGATATTCTTGCGGCCAACTGCAGGAACCGTTCAAGAAAAAAATGCACTGCTCCGGAAGAATTCTTGCTTACCGGCAAAGTTTTCTGTGGAATGTGCGGTGAATCGATTATCGGAGAATCCGGTACCAGCCGGAACGGAAATACCTATTACTATTACAAATGCTCCGGCCGGAAGAATAAGGAAAACCGTTGTAAAAAGAAAACGGTCCGGAAAGAATTTCTGGAATCTTATGTGGTAGACGTGACAACCTCCACAGTGCTGGTAGATGACCTGATTCAGTATCTGGCCAAAAAAGTGGTAGAGATTCAGAAAGCAGACGAAGCAAATCTCCTGCTGCAGTCCCTGCAGAAGCAGATGAAGCAGATTGAGAAATCACTGGGTAACCTGCTGCGCGCTGTTGAAATGGGAATTATTACGGAAACTACCCGTGATCGAATGGTGGAGCTTGAAAACCAGAAACAGGCTCTCAAAATTGAGATCGCACGGGCAGAAATAAAAAAACCGCTCCTGACCGAAAAGCAGGTGCAGTTCTGGCTGGAGCAGTTCAAGGGTGGATCCGTCGATGACCTGGCATTCAAGATCAGACTGATCAACACATTTATTCATTCAATTGTCCTGTTCGATGACCGGATTGTAATCACATACAACTTCTGCCAGGATAACAGCAATGACCGCTGTTCCCTGCCTTTCGACATCGAAAAATACAAAAAAGGCGAAATCAGTCGGTGTTCGACTGATTCCGCCCAAGTGCCGGCGACCGGAATCGAACCGGTACGAGTATCGCTACCCGCAGGATTTTAAGTCCTGTGCGTCTGCCAGTTCCGCCACGCCGGCTGGCAAATGGGGCCTATAGGGCTCGAACCTATGACCCTCTGCTTGTAAGGCAGATGCTCTCCCAGCTGAGCTAAGACCCCAAATAATTACCAAACGACCCAGAAGGGACTCGAACCCTCGACCTCCGCCGTGACAGGGCGGCGCTCTAACCAACTGAGCCACTGGGCCATATCGTTTTATAAATAATAAATTCTACGAGTTTTCGCAAGTTAAATGGACCTTCGGGGACTCGAACCCAGGACAGACCGGTTATGAGCCGGGTGCTCTAACCAACTGAGCTAAAGGTCCAGTCAGGCAACACCATAGTGCTACACAACACTTGCATTGATGCTGTTTCCAGCAAAGCCGATAAACGGACTCGAACCGTTAACCTGCTGATTACAAATCAGCTGCTCTGCCAATTGAGCCATATCGGCAAAATGACTCCAGGGGGAATCGAACCCCCGTTACCGCCGTGAAAGGGCGATGTCTTAACCGCTTGACCATGGAGCCTCATCTTCGTGCCGGTTCCTTAAAATATCCGAACACAGGACTTTCGTCCTTAGCTCCCCGAGTAGGGCTCGAACCTACAACAACTCGGTTAACAGCCGAGTGCTCTACCATTGAGCTATCGAGGAATAACCTGAAGATTATATCTTCAAAACTGCATATCAACTTTTACAATATATCATATTTTTCAAACCATGTCAACAACTTTTTTATTTTAACCTTCCAAACCAGACCATCCACCAGACATTGGTCAAGCTGTTGACCGATTAGTAGCAGTCAGCTCCATACGTTACCGTACTTCCACCCCTGCCCTATCTACCTCGTCGTCTTCAAGGGGTCTTGGATATCTCATCCTGAGGGGGGCTTCACGCTTAGATGCCTTCAGCGTTTATCCCTTCCG
>JAQYDI010000123.1 GCA_028724245.1 Lachnospiraceae bacterium | reverse complement strand
AGAATACCATGTTAGGGTAACCATTCTTTATTAAATTATTCGCAGCTGCTTTTTCTGATTCCCTTCGGATCAGCTCCTTGCGCGCAGTTTTTCTTCGTAGGGTGCCAGTTCTTCCGGTGTCATGGCTGCCACCTTTTTCATAAGGCGCTGTTCTCTCTGAGCAGCCTTCTCCTGCACCGCATAGGGATCCTTCGGCTTTTTGCGCCGCATGATTTTCTCTTCTTCCTCCAGCAGCTTGTATATCTGAAACTGATGAGATATTTTCATGATCTCGTTCATGTCTTTCGGAGCCTTCTGTTTCTTCTTCGGCGTATTCAGAAAATGTTCATATGCATTGCAGATATCATACGCATCTCCGAAAGCGATCTGCCGTCCGTGATCCAGCCACAGAACCTTATTGCACAGGTCACGCACCTGCGCAACCGAATGAGATACCAGCAGCCCTGTCACACCATTATTGAGGATTTCCTTCATACGGTCTCCGCTTTTCTGCTTGAAGGCACCATCACCTACGCTCAGAACCTCATCCAGAATAATGATATCCGGATCAACCAGACAGGCGATGGAAAATGCCAGACGGCTCTTCATACCGCTGGAAAGCTGTTTGAACATGTGCTCCTGAAACTCTTCCAGTTCGGCAAATTCGATGATTTCATCGTATTTTTCATCCATGAATTTTTTTGTATAACCAAGCAGGGCACCGCGCAGATACGTATTCTCACGGACTGTCAGATCCGGGTCAAAACCGGATGCCAGCTCCAGAAGCGCTGCAATCGAACCGTTGCATACTACCTCTCCCTCCGTAGGAATCATAATGCCGGTGATCGCCTTCAGAAGGGTCGATTTTCCCGCACCGTTCGTTCCCAGAATGCCAAGCATATCGCCCTTTTCCAGAGAAAATGTAACGTTTTTATCAGCCCAGAACTCTTTTACATGGTAATTATGAGTCAGCTTACGCATCACATATTCTTTTAAACCAATTGCTTTAAAGTCACCGGTAATATATCTTATTGAAACATTTTTACATTCTACAACTGCCATCTCTGCCCTCCTTATACGTAATACAGGAACTGATGATTATATTTCTTATAGAACCAGCAGCCGATTCCCAGCATAATTGCCGCATAGAAAATACAGAGCAGATGATAGCTCAGGCTGGGGATCGTGTGTTCCAGAACAACCAGACGAAAATATCGGATATACGTATAAACAGGATTCAGCAGAAACAGATTCTGATAATTGCCGAACCGGTCTACTGTATAGAAAATAGCAGACAGATAACGCAGCAGCGTCATAAATACATCATACAGATACTGAATATCCCTGAAAAATACAAACAGTGCCGACAAAACCATGCCCACTCCGATATTGAAAAGCACCATGCATATAACAGGGAACACCAGTGTCAGCATATGCGGTCCGAAAGAAACACCGTCGATCAGACAGAACAGAAAATATATTCCCAGCGTTAATCCAAAATTAATCAGCGCAGAAACATTTTTAGACAAAAGGAACAGATATTTCGGTACATTAACTTTTGTGAAGATTTTTGCATTCGCCATTAGAGAACTCATGCCGCCCTTAGTCGATTCACTGAAATAATTGAATACCAGCAGGCCGCTGAACAGATAGGTCGTATAATGCTCCATGTCCTTTGCAAAAAAGACAGTGAAGACCATTCTCATTACCAGCAGATTCAACAGAGGAGACAGAATACTCCACAGCATTCCCAGTGAAGTTCGTTTGTACTTCTGTTTAAAATCACGTTTTACCAGCTCTGAAAACAGAAACTGATATTTTTGTATTTTCTCCATCATAAAGTTTTGCCTTTCTCAATCGAAAACACCCCTGAAAATCAGGGTATCTACGCAGTTACCGATTCCTTCGAGCCAATTTCCCGGCAATCAGCCTGCCATCTGCAGGAATATCGGCAGAATCTCAAATATCATTTATACTATATAATTTTATTCATGTCAATAAGGATATTCTTCATTGTTCAAAACGGAAAAATCACCGCAAAAACGCGATGAATACAGAGATTCATCGCGCTTTTGCGGTGTATTATCATTTTGCTTTTCAGGCTTGTCCCGATTCATTACTCATAAAATAATATACAGCTCCCACCAGGCCGGCATCATTTTTAAGAGCTGCCGGACGGATCTCCAGGCCCTGTGCGAAAGCCGGCATCACCATCCTTTTTACTTCTTCTGCAAGCGGATCGATCAGAAGCTCCTGCTGGCTGCTGACGCCTCCTCCCACCAGTATCATGGACGGATTGAAAATATGGATCAATCCGATCAGACCGACTGCAATTTCGTGAATCCAGTCAGTCAGCAGTTTTTTCACGTTCTCATCTCCGGCCTGTGCAGCGGCAAAAACCGCCCTGCCGTCCGTCAGCTCCGGAGATATTTTTTCTGCGTTTCTGACCAGCGCCGTCGTAGCTGCATATCGCTCGTAACAGCCCCTGTTTCTGCAGCTGCAGACCACGCCGTCTCCCGCATGTGTCATAAAATGGCCGATTTCTCCGCCCAGGCCGCGGCTTCCTTCCAGAATCCGGCCGCCGGTAAAAATACCGCCTCCAATACCGGTACCAATCGTGATCCCGATAAAATCATTGCAGTCTTTTCCGGCTCCAAGCCATTTTTCCCCCAGACACATACAGTTGGCATCGTTGGCTGTCGTTACGGGAAGTCCGAATTTTTCATGCAGAGCCGGACCGACAGGAGAGCCCTCCCAGCCGGGAATATTCCCGCCGGTGCCTGCAATGATTCCTTTCAAAGAATCCACCTGTCCGGTAGCGCTGACACCGATTCCCTCCAGGTCTTTCGTACCGATTCCCTGTTCCTTCAGAAAATCTTCGGCTGCCTGCAGAACCGTCGTCAGGATCGGAGTCCGGTAACCGTCAAAACTGACCGAACGTTCCATGCGCGCCTTAATCTCTCCGTCTTCCTGCACAATTCCCAGCTTTACAGCTGTTCCTCCAATATCAATTCCCAGATATTTTTTCTTCATAATAATATATTATTCCTGATAAACTTCTCTTGCTGTTATCTGCCTGATTATTTTGTGATTGCATCAACGAATCTGGCTGTTATCTCAGCCGGACGCGTAATGGCCCCGCCGACTACGACTGCAAATGCACCTGCTTCCAGACACTGTTTTGCCTGTTCCGGATAATGGACATGTCCTTCTGCAATGACCTTGCAGCTGACGGTTTCTGATAATTTTTTAACCAGATCCAGATTCAGCTCATCCAGTCCCTTTGTTTCCGGCGTGTAGCCGCAAAGCGTTGTTCCTACAAAATCACATCCAGCTTCACTGCAGGCAACTGCCTCTTCCACGGTGGCAATATCGGCCATCAGAAGCTGGTCCGGATATTTTGCCTTAATCGCGCGGATAAAGTCCGCCGGATAGCTTCCGTCAGGACGGGGTGCGTTCGTTCCGTCAAAAGCCAGAATATCAACGCCGCAGGCTACCAGCGCATCCACTTCTTCCATCGTAACGGTAATGTACTGGCGTACGTCGGGATAATCCTTCTTGATAATGCCGATTACGGGAAGATCAACCACTTCCTTAATTTCCGTAATATCGCGTACTGTATTGGCACGGATACCGGCTGCTCCTGACATGGCTGCTGCCTTTGCAAACAGGGGCATAACACCGCCTTCCGGACGGTACATGGGCTCATGGGGCAGAGCCTGACAGGAAACAATCAATCCATTTTTGATCTGATTAAAAATTTCTTCTTTATTTCTACTCATTTTTTCCTCCCATAATTTTTCCCCGCTGAATCTGATAAATCATTTCCAGCCGGTCATTGATCAGCAGAATATTGCCAAAACAGCCCGGAGTCAGATTTCCGTAGGAATCCGATACACCGATGACTTTGGCCGGGTTGCATGCAGCTGCTTTTACAGCGCTTTCCAGTGGAATTCCCATGGAAAGTACAGCCGTTCTCATACAATTCATAAGGTTGGTCACACTTCCGGCAATAGTCTGCGGATCATCTGTCAGAACAGCTTTTGAACCATTTACCGTAACGGCCTGTCCCCCCAGTTCATAATCACCGTCAGGAAGTCCTGCTGCCATCATGCTGTCGCTGATCAGAACCACTCTGTCATCACCGAATAAAGAAAATGCAAGGCGTACCATGGCCGGATGGATATGGATTCCATCTGCGATCAGCTCCACCGATGCTCCATTTTCCCAGGCCGCCGCAATGGGGCCGGGCTCCCGGTGAGTCAGGCCGGGCATGGCGTTGTACAGATGTGTTACATGGGAAGCACCCCTCTGAAATGCCTCACATGCTGTTTCATAATCGGTACAGGTATGAGCAACCGATACCACCGTACTGTTTTTTACCGCTTCGATAAATTCCATGGCGCCGGGCTCTTCGGGTGCCAGAGAACAAAGTCTGAACAGTCCTCCGGCCCGTTTCTGAAGCCGCAGAAACATCTCCGCATCCGGTTTGTGGATATATGCTCCATTCTGCGCCCCTTTTTTCTTCATACTGATAAAAGGGCCTTCCATATTCATGCCGACCAGATCAGCGCCGGTGCCGTTTACATGGGCTGCCGCCGCATCGGCGATCCGGCCGATCCGTTCTTCATCAAAGGTCATGGTAGCCGGACAGATGGCTCCGATTCCGCTTTTCAGCTCATATGCGGCGATCCGGGCGATAGATTCTTCCGTTCCATCGCAGAAATCCACGCCATCGCACCCGTGAAAATGAATATCCACCAGGGCTGGGATTGCCATAAGTCCTTCTGCATCGAGAACCTGACCGTCTTTTTCAGCCGCCTTTACATCTTCTGTAATCTTTTCCCCATCCAGATAAAGTGTTTTTTTTACAAAACCTTTTTCTGCATCAAAAACTCCGGCATTCTGAATAATCATTTGAACTCCTCCGAACGCGTATCAGATTTTGGAAAGTGCTTCTTCATCACCGATCAGAGTAAAATCAGGGTGCATCTGCAGAATAGACGCGGGAACCTGAGGTGTTACCGGTCCGAAAAATGCTTCTTTAATAATATCCGCTTTGTT
>JAQYDI010000122.1 GCA_028724245.1 Lachnospiraceae bacterium | reverse complement strand
AATTTGTTCCCAGATAATGTTTGTGATTTACAAAAAAGTCTGATACAATAAAAAATGCTTATGAAAATACAGAGGCTTATCTGGAAACATGGCAGAATGAGGTAAATCGATATATGGATAATCTGAAGTTATATGAATTACTGGGAATTCCTTATGAAATAGTGGTTCGTTTGAAAAGTTACGCACTGTGCAGGACAATCCGGGGTGAGGATTCGTTAAAAGAGAAGCTGCTCAGGCGCGACACATGGGATGATGGAATAAACGAACTGCAGAAATTGCTGGGAGATGATCCGGATGGCATCAAAATATTTTGGGAATTGCTGAATATAGTAAGCAGTTATTCTTATGAAGAGTATAAAAAGGAAAAAATACCGGACAGTATTTTCGCTGCAACGATGAGATTCTGTACAAGATTCTTATATGATCACAAGCAAACTTATGGGCGTTATAAATTCGTTTGGGCCTGGTGGTTCCCAAGACAGATTTCACTCAATGAGTTTCGTATCGGTTCATTGGAATATGAGTTTGTGGAAAATGAAGGAAAATCGATTTCTATCCATATTCCATCGGATGCGGATTTGCGCAGAGAATCTGTATTAAGATCAATAGAGGATTTTTACGCATTCAGATGTACATATTTTCCAGAATGGGAAAATGCCGGCCTTGTGTGCGATTCATGGATGTTGACACCTGTCTTAAAAGATTTATTAGCCGAGGGTTCCAATATCCTGGATTTCCAGAATCTGTTTGAAATTGATTCCGTAGATTACGATGCAATGTGGTTTATGGATTGGATTTTTCCGGGATATGAGAGTATTGATGAAAATCTGCCGGAAAGAACTTCTCTTCAGCGTAAAATAAAGAAATATCTGCTGGAAGGGAAAAAGGTTGGCTGTGCCAGAGGACATCTGCGACAGGGAAGTGTGTAAATTGCTGACTTTTTAAATTAATCTCTAAAGGGATGTCACATTAACAGAAAATGCGGCATCCCCGGATAGTTGTTTACAATATAAACTAAATAATATAATTTGATTAATTATCTCATTATCATAATCTTATCTTTTTTCCATCAGTTTCCTGAATTCGGAGACAGACATATTAAGCCGTGAAGATGCTTCTTCTGCACTGATGAAGCCATCTTCGACCAACTCAATTAAAGTTTCAATCTTACCTTCTGTACGCCCTTCTGCACGGCCCTCTGCACGGCCCTCCGCACGGCCTTCTGAATATTCTTCCCTCAGTTTTAATGCATACGTCATATAATCCCTCCTCCATTTTTCGTTTGCCTTTGTACGGTTTACCGCCCGGTTCAGTTCCTGCGTATAAGAATCAGACAGCTTTCCATGGTCAATATACTCAAACAATGCTTTTTGATCGGGGGTAATCATGCCATGTTTTCCTTTTGTGTTTACAAAAATTTTCCTGGTCTGGTCGTTCAGTTTCAATTCCGGAAGTTCCCGGCACATATTTTCGAAGGTGTATAAATAGTGATCTTTTCCAAACGGGTCAAACCGGCAGACAAAAATGATAATGGACGGATAAAGATTCTGATAATCTTCCCCTTTTCCCAGATTATTCAAATCAATCACTGCCTGATAATATCGGGTTCGTTTGGGCAGATTCCGGTTGGATGATGTCTGCATTTCAATATTGTATACCGTATGTGCGTCATCCTCAACATAAATATCCAGGCGGACACTTTTTGCGTCCGCTGTGAGATCAATCACTTTCTGGGATTCCGGATATTCGATTTTCCGGATTGGGATATTCAAAATCCTTTCCAGAAACGGCTTGCAAAGCACGGGGTCTCTCATAATGATCCCGAACATAAAATCATCGCTGATTGTCAGTTCATCAAACTCTTTGATTCTTTTGTTCATTTGGTTCCTCTTCATTCTTTATTAATTATATTATACCATCGATCGCTGTTTTTTTCCATCATGGAATTTAGTTACCGGTTCAATATCTGCTCCGCGGAAATATTCTATATTTTATGGAAAATTGGGGCAGAAATTACAACTCTGATCTGGAAATCTGTGTCTGGATCCATTCATGGATTTTTTCCAGCACATCGTTCCCGCATGGCTCTCTTAGGATATCATGCCGTCCGGGATACAGAACCACTTCTGTCCGGATTCCCTGCCTGCGGTATCGTTTTCTGACCGTTTCAATGCCTTTTCCAAAGCCTCCTACGGGATCCTGATCCCCGGAAATGAGCAGGAGCGGTACCTGGGGGTCCATTTTCCTGATATGGTTTCTTTTGCCCACATACGCCATTCCATCGATTAGTTCCCGAAACAGACCACAGGTGAAATCTTCTCCACGGTTGGGATCCTGCATATAAGCGTCAATGACGTCCTTGTCGGAGCAGAGCCAGTCAAAGGCTGTGCGGGCAGGCTGAAAATGCGAATTGTATTGTTCAAATGTCATCTGATGGATTCGTTTTGTTGGATTGGATTCTCCATGGATCTTTCCTTCGTGAACTGTGATCAGCCGTGCAAGGAAAAGTTCCAAGGAAGAAGGCTGCCCGGTACCTACCAGAACAGCGCCGTTTACGATGCCGGGATACTGAATCAGGAAATCCCGGACGAGAAAGGAACCAAGGGAGAATCCAAGGATTATGTGAGGCAGAGACGCAGGACATTGTTGTCTTGTGTGAACATAACAGGAAAAGATGTCCTTAACGACCATATGCCAGCTTCCGGGCGGTCCAAAATACATCCGGGTTGCGGAAGAAGAAACGGATTTTCCGTGTCCGGGTAAATCATGTCCGATTACAGCAATCCCTTTCCTGGCAAAATACTCTGCGATGGCATCATATCGGTCGATATATTCCGTTACTCCGTGAACAATCTGTAAAATCGCGGTTGGTTCCTGTTCTGGCATCCATAGAACGGCGTGATTTTCTGTCATTCCATCTGCGGAAAGAAAAGAGAATTCTGATTTTCTGGTTTGTGAAGCATCCATCTGTGCATCCCCCTTTTTTCATAAAATATGGGTGCGGATTCGTGTAGGGAACGACAGATTGAAATATAGATTGGGGAACGAATGTTTGCAGGAATGGAAATACCATATTATTGGCAGTATTTTACAGGAATCTGTTAGGATAAAAGAGAAAGAGGGTGCATACAGATTGAATGTTTTTGTGTTCGATGTAAGAAAACGGCGTTTTTTTCCTGATATAATGCGGAAAAACGGCTTTCTGGTAGAATCACGCAAAGGAGATCAATTCTATTTTGCCAGGAAAAAAGACTGTGCATTTGAGTTTTATGATATGGAAAATGCTGCAGCAGCGGAAGCGGTTTATGTGAAAAACATGAAGTTTTTCCTTCATAAATACCTGAACCGGAATGTACAGATTACCCGGATCATACAAATGGAAGGGGAAACGACCTGTATCCTTGACGGTGATCTCTGCTATGCAGTAAAGCTGATAGGGAGTTATGTGCTGGTTGGGGCCGGACCTGTGGAAGTGGTTTCCGATCTGGTAAGCCAGATCCTGAAAGCGTCTTATGAGCCGCATCTGACGTAGCTGGAATTGGAACCAGGTTCCAATTTTTCGAAACAAGATAAAAAACATCAGGGAGATGAGAATGTGATCCGAATCCGAAAACGGAAAAAAGGAAGAAAACGGGAAATCCCTGCCGTGCAGCAGGTTGAAAATCCCGTTCCTGCCAGTGATTACCAGTGTGTTGCCTGCGGGAAGATCGGTTATCTGCCGGAGGGAACAATCATCTGCTGGGAATGCCAGCAGATTGCAAAAAACGGATAAAGGAGGACCTGCGTCATGCAGGTCCTTTTGATCTTATGTTACCGGATTCCGGCTGCTTTTTCTGCCAGTGCCTCTGCTTCTTCCAGACCATAAACACCGGAATGCCCGGACAGCGGTGCAAATTGGATCTTCAGAAACGACTGCATCAGCTGGATGTAAGAATAGAACTTTTTGATTCCCGCCTGTTCCCGCGGCCATTCGCCATTTGCCCATTTGGGAATGCCTTCGTATTGAAAATAGATGGTAAGCGAAGGGACTTTCAGGGAGACTGCCTTTTCAATGGCTGCGGTTATGCCGAGTACTTCGCCTGCCGCTTCTTTTAACACTGCCATTTCCGGGTCGGAGCCCTGCCCCTGAAGGATAACCCTATCGCCGGGATGGTCTAGGACTCCGCCATACCCGTAGATCCCCGTTTTTACATTGAAGGATGGCCTGACATATGCATAAGGGAGCTGTGTATGCTTTTCACAGCTTCCAAAGTTTAAGCCGTCTTTTTCCAATAGTATTTTTCCTCCGTTCTGAGTATTTTTTATCAGTATACCATAAATTGGAACAGCCGGGCGAGAAAAAAACGTTTTTCCGCAGAACTTTCATTTTATCAGGTAAGCCGTTTGAAGCGTTTTTTGGAAAAAAGGCCTATTCGGATACAAAACAAGGAGGTTAAACGATGCCAAAGATTAAAAACAAGCGGGAACTGGACCGGCTGCTGAAATCCCATACAGCGGCTGAGATCAGCCAGATGATTCAAGACGGAGGTCTTGACTTTGATCAGGACAAATATTCGATCACGGAATATGAAGAGATGGGAAAATATGGGGCTTCCTATACCGCGGAATATGAAAAGCAGCTGCAGCAGATTTCTCAGCAGGTATTGGGGATGCAGAACCGGGTGGATGAACTGTTGTCGGATGGTTATATGTATGCAGGAAACCATAAGGAACGGATCAATTTTGATCATTCGCTTCTGCTGACCGGGGTGAGCCCGGAGGTTGTAATCCATGCGTTTCAAAAGGATGGGAAAGTCAGGGAAATCCTGACATCCGGGCAGGAATGTCTGTCCATGACAAGAGAAGAAGCAAAAGAACGGGAACAGCTTTTTGAAAAAGAAATGGATGGAAAAATGAGGGATGGAATCCGGTTTGCGGAAATCACCGGTTATGCGGTCTCGGACTGCGTTCCGCTGTTTGTTCAGATGGAAGGCAGGGTGGATCCTCTGGAACCGTTTGCTGCAGAGTACAAAAGCATGATTCAGGAAATGGTCGGACATGTTGCCGGTTCTGCGCTGTGGAATATCGGAAGGGAAGGTGCGGACACCCAATCCAATGACCTGAAACAGGAATTATTTGCTGCCGATAAAACGCATATCATTCGCGCGATGATGGAACTGAGCGCCTATGATGCCCAGGGACATTCCCCGCTGGCAGATACACTGGGGTATGCCTCCACGGCCAATGTTTCCGTATGGCGGGATGCCAATATCCATTTTATGCGGACGGAAGTGTGCTCTCATCTGGATTCCATCGAACACTACCGGTCTTATGTGAAGGAAATTCCCTATGGAAATATGGAGTTGATTGCCCAGATCACCGGAACCGGGCAGCAGATCATGGACCTGATCATCGAACAGGGAAATGCCCGGGATGTGAAAGCGTATCTGACCCAGACCATTCCTTTTGTCAACAGCTGGGAAGAAGTGCAGCCGGAAACAGTGGTTAAAAAATGTCCGGACGCCGCTGCGGAACTGTTTTACGAAGAGGCGGTGAAATCCAGAATGGAAGGGCATGGGAATTTTGAAAACACAGAGCGCAGGAATTTCATGCCGACACTCGGTGCAATTCATCATGATGCACAGCTGACAGAACCGGAAAAAGAAATATTAAGCCGGGCTTTTTTACAGAAACAGTTTTCCGGCCGTTCCTATCAGAATCATGAACTGAACCATTTGCTGCATATGAAAACAGAGCGGAAATTAGACCGGGCAATGGAACTTCTGGTGGCCGATACCAAGAGCCGGGAGAAGATACTGGGCCGTATTTTTGCAGAAAAAATTGCGGAAATTGAAAAACAGGTACAGGCCGAACCCGGTCTACGTCCCGCAGAAATCCGGCAGAGATTTCAGGAAAGCCTGAGGGAAGAACGAATCGGTGAGCTGGTTTCGCTGCATCTGCAGGAGGATGGGGTCACACCGGCCATGGATATCCGTTTTCGTGGGAAAACCATGCAGTTTGATTTGTCTCCGGATACCGGTGCAGTGATTCTGGAAGCAAATGAACAGGAAATGGAACGGGCACGGGACTGGATGGATGAGCTGCGTTTTTCTCCGGATGTGCATGCCGGTTCTCAAAAGCTGCTGCAGGAAGATGGGATGACGGCACAGGAGGCAGATCGGTATCATGGAAACCATGCCTTCCGTCTGAGTATCGAGGTACCGCAGATCGGACATCCTTATGAAACCACCGCTTCCCTCAATATGACCCGGGAACAGATTCTGGCATACAATTTTGACCGGGCAGCCTGCCGTTATCAGCCGGGGCAGGATGTCTCTGCTTGTAATTTCAAACTGGATTATGCATCTTACGAGTTTATTGAAGCAGCAAGCGAACCGAAGAATCCGGAATTAAATAAAACCGGGATCATGGCAGCCAGGGTGGTGACAAAGGGAGCGCATGAGAACCGGGAGTTACTGGCGGAAAGCTACCGCCCGGTGGCAGGGCTGGAACAGCGAAACAGAAACGACCGCATCCGTCGTATTGACGGACAGGTATCGGAAAACCTGATGGAGGAAACCCTGAAATTCCTGGAGATGGATGCCGGTGATGTGCCGGGCAATCCGGTTGGTTATGCGGAAACCGTTTCGGTGCTTCATGCGGATGGGAGCATGAGTGAAGAACAGGTAACGGTTTCCGGAAATCAGGCAACGGCAGAAGTGATGGTCAGCACTTCTCTGGATCGGACAGAACGTGTGATTGGAATTTCTTCCAGCCTTCAGTCCACTATGGATCGGGAGCAGGCCTCCATCCGGGATGCAGTGCAGGTCTATCAGAAATCCGGCCGGGAGGTGGCAGAGTATATCCGGGGACAGGAGGAAAAGGATCTATCCATGCGTGCCGTGCTATCCTTGCTGCATGAAACCCGGATCGAAACCCGGGATGATGCTTTTGCCATCCGGAATGTCCTGGCAGATATGGATACAAAGCTGAAATGCAGTTCCAGATTCCGGGAAGTGGAGACACCCGTTACTGCTCTGGTCCTTTGGCATGAAAGCGGTTATCTGGCTGCCAATGAAGAAAATAAGGCGCTGCTGTGCGTAAAACCGGATCACGGGCAGGAAACCTGTGAAGTCTGGCCCCATTCCGCTGAAGAAATGGAAGAACTTCTGGAAGGATTGAAACGCAGTGACCGAGAAGCAGACCAGAGGGCATATGCCTGTCTGGCCCGCTATGCAGTCAGTGAGAGGGAAAAGATTCCCTATGAAGCGGTCAGTCAAGAGGAAATACAATCAGCTGAAACACAGGAATGGGAAATCGATACGGAAGCACCCTCTTTGTAAAGGCTTCGCTCGTTGGGAAAGAAAAAACTCCATATTAGCGTTGAGCCGGGTGGACAACCCGGAAAAAAGTTTCCCAACGAAAGGAGTATTTCAACATGGAAAAAAAGATTTTCTTCAAAAAAACCGGTGCTGCTTTTATGGCAGCCGCAATGATTGCAGCAGCTGGGTTTCCCGCCCTTGCCGCATCCTCGACGGATTCCGCCAACAATGTGGCAACAACCAATGATTTGAATGATCATGATATCATTGATCTGTCAAAGACCGGTTCCCTGTCGATCTACAAATATGACATCACATCGGCAGAAGCAGATGGCGCATACACCGCCGGAACCAATGCGGCAACCGGTGAAGCGGATTCCGATCTGGAGAAGAAACTGGCGGATTATGCCATCAAAGGGGTGGAATTCAAATATCTGCGTGTCGGCAATGTGGAGACACACAGTGTGGAAAACGGCACGGAAAATGACGTCCAGCTGGTTTATGAAATTCCCACAGCGCTGGCGGATATTCTGGAACTTGCCGCGGCAGATGCCGTTGATATGAGCGGCGGTGCCAATCCCTGTACCAATCCCGGCATCTATCATTTTACCAGCCAGCAGATCAATGATGCGTTAAAGGCACTGCTGGAGGCCGACAATATTTCTGCCAAAAATGCCCTGGAACAGTATATGGAAACCAATGGAGGAACAGCCATGCCGGATACGGATGAAAATGGCTACACCGGTGTGGAGGACCTGCAGCTGGGCCTGTATTTGCTGGTTGAAACAGAAGTACCGGAAGAAGTAGTGGACAGCGTCAATCCCTGGTTTGTGCAGCTGCCTTTCACGGATGTGGATGGCGAAGAATGGCTGTATGACATGACCTGCTATCCCAAAAACCAGACCGGCAACCCGACTCTGGATAAGCTGGTCAGAAACGCCCACGGGACTCCTTCAACAGAGAAAGGCGCTTATGAGGATTATTCCAGGATCGTAACCAATTCTTCCGAGTCAAATGATGCATTTGTCCAGGCGAGAGAGGAATATACCTATGATTCTACCGTAACTGCATCAGAAGGTGACGTTCTGGATTATATTCTGGTATCCAGACTTCCTCACATTACCAGCAAAGCAACTTATCTCAGCCAGTACACATTTGTGGATACCCTGTCGGAAGGTCTGACTTACAACCAGGACGTGCAGATCGCTTTCTATGACAATCAGACCGATGCCGCAGTGAACAATACAACCAATGCCCATACGATCTGGTCCTTCAAGGATTCAAACAGGGACAATTTTGCTGCAGAATATGTTGAGGTTATGGCTGCGACCAAAAAAACAGGGGAAACACAGCTGACCGTATCCTTCACGGATAAAGGTCTGGAATATGTCAACCAGAACTTCTCTGATTACTATGTGGTTGTATATTACACCGTAACGGTTAACTCCGATGCCACGGCAGTTCTTGGTGATGAGGGCAACCCGAATGATGTAACCCTGACATGGGAGAGAACATCGGAAGGATACTACGACACTCTGGAAGATGAGTGCATCGTGTATACCTATGGTCTGGATCTGACCAAGGAATTCAGTGACGGCAAGGGTGATCCGACAAAGGTTCAGTTCGTCCTTTATGATGAAGATGATGCCTACTATGTCGTTGCAGGGGAAACCGGGACAACGGAAGATGGCAAAAAGGTTTACTATATGACCGGCAAAACGACCGATAAAGCACAGGCAACCATCTTCTCACCGGATGCAAACGGTTCCCTGGTTATCAACGGTCTGGAAGCGGATACTTATCAGCTGACAGAAATCGCAACCGATACCGGTTACAGCATTCTGAAGGATCAGATCGTGATCGATATCACTTCCGCTGAAAGAGAAATCACACCGGCTGTTGCCGGACGGATCGCCTGGGCACAGACGGATGCAGACCTGCCGGAACATACAGCAACCGGCGGACGCACAACCGGCAAGACCGCGATGGCAGTGGGGGAACTGACCAAATCCTGCGCGGCGGTTGACCACGTAGCAGCCAATATGGACAACTACACCGTGAAAACCCAGAAATTAACACCCTGTGATTCGGAAAATGCAGTCGTGAATATCGGAATCACGAACAGTAAGAGCTTCCAGCTTCCTGTGACCGGTGGAAGCGGTTTATATGCCATTACGATTATTGGTGTCATTACCGTGGCAGCGGGCTGCTACTTTGTCGTAAAAAAGAAAAAGGCAAAATAATGGAGACAACTGCAGTTTATTGATCAGCTAACGGAAGGGGGCGGAATTTTCCGTCCCTTTTTAAATAAAGAATGATGAAAAAGATAATACGATATCTGCTTCCGGTATGGTTGATTCTGCTTGGAACCGGGCTGCTGGGGTATCCTTGGATCAGCCAGTATCTGTTTGATAACCGGACCGATTCCATAATTCATACCTATGAAGCGGTCTCAGAAGAAACCGATGCGGAAGAGAAAAGCGCCATGCTTGCGCTGGCACAGCAGTATAATTCCCAGCTGACCCAGGCACAGGTGACCCTGACGGATCCTTTCACCAAACAGGAAAGCAGAAAGGATGGCATTGATTACCATTCGGTGCTGGCTCTTGATGAAAGAGGAATGATGGCATCCATTGAGATTCCCAAAATATCAGTGAACCTTCCGGTTTATCACGGGACATCGGGAGACGTGCTGGAGAGCGGGATTGGACATCTGGAGGGGTCTTCCCTGCCGATTGGCGGAACAGGCACGCATGCGGTTTTATCCGGCCATACCGGCTTGAATACAGCGAAAATGTTTACGGATTTGACCGAACTTACGCAGGGAGATCTGTTTTTCATTCATGTGCTGGGGGATACGCTGGCTTATGAGGTTTGTGAGATCCATATCGTGGTGCCGGAGGATACCAGCAGGCTGCTGATACAGGATGGAAGCGATCTGGTGACCCTGGTCACCTGTACGCCGTATGGTGTGAACACCCATCGTCTGCTGGTGACCGGAAAGCGGACAGAATATACCGAAGAAATTCATGAAGAGACCGTAAAAAAGGGCAGCAGTGAGGCCGGCTCACTGTGGATGCAGTCCTACAAAAAGGCCGTTTTGATTGGCCTGGGGATTGTGTTTTTCTTTGCCTGTTGTCTGTATCTGTCTGACCGGATCCGAAAGCACTAGAACAGAAGGAGTGGTGTTCAGTATGAAGAAAATAAGAAAAATTATCGGGATCCTTCTGGTTTTATGCGGCGTAGGGATTTATGCCTGCCCGTCTGTGAATACATGGCTTTTGAACCAGCAGACGAAGCAGTATATCCGGGAATTCCAGGAAAAATATGACCAGGGAAAACCGGCTTCTAAAGAGAAGAAAGCAGCTGCTCAGGGGGATTGGGAACAGGAAACCGCCATACCGGATCAGGAACCGTCCGGATCTTCTTCTTTCCGGGAAGACTCCTTGTACCAGGAAATTCAGGCGTATAATGCCGGGATTTATGAATCCGGTCAGGCTGGATTTCGGGATGCCTGGAGTTATCAGCAGTCACCGGTTTCTCTGGAAGGACTGGAAGACGGGAAATACGGATATCTTCAGATCCCTACCATGGATCTGACCCTGCCCATATACATTGGGGCGTCGGATTCCAATATGGCTAAAGGCGCTGTCATTCTGGGCCAGACATCCATTCCCATTGGCGGGAAAAATACGAACAGCGTAATTGCAGGTCATCGCGGGTGGAACACCGGCGACTTCTTTCTGGATATTGAGACACTGTCTCCCGGGGATTGGGTTTATCTGACCAATCCCTGGCAGACCTTATCATACCAGGTGGAATCCATTGATATCATCCTTCCGGACAATGTGGATGCGGTAAAAATCCAGGAAAGGAGGGATATGATCACGTTAGTGACCTGCCACCCTTACATGTCTGGTGGGAAATACCGGTATCTGGTTTATTGCGTAAGAAATGAGGAGGGCGTTATGGAAAACGAAAAGTCCGGCTCTTCTCAAAAACAGAATCCGGATGAGGGGTCTTTGCCGGATTCTGAAACAGGAATCACCGCTTCGGATGGAACGGTCTATGAATCTTCAAAAAATGCTATCCGGCAGGAGGACATGCTGCGAAAAGTCAGTGCCCTGGCAATGATTCTGCTCGTAGGATTCTCGTTTGTTTATACAAAGCTCCGTGACCGGAAGAAGTAAACGGATACCTGTATGATTATAGGAAAACCGGCTGTGTGGACAGCCGTACATCGGTCAAACTTCTCGCCTGAGAAGATCCACAGGAACCAGGTGTGTTCATACACAGGAAAGGAGGGAGCAGGAACCGGTTGTCCTTGAGGGAAAACGGAGTTATCCTGCTGAAATTTTAATGAAATTACTCAGAAAAACGTTGTGTCTTGTTCTGGCTTTCGTTTTGTTTGCGGCATCAGGAAGTATGAGTCTGGCTTATGAAGCAAAAGACGCGGAAAGCGCATCTTCCTCTGTCACATCGGACCGGATGGAAGCGGTATCTACGGAAGAAGAAACCGATGCTGCACCCGGAGAAGCTTCGATCACAACCGGATCGGAGGAGAACGATACGCCATCTGCCACGGATGCTGTTTCGGTTGAACTGCCGGAAAACAGGTATACGCTGACTCTTACACAGGCCGAGCATGGCCGGATTCAGTTTGAACAGTATGATCCTTATGCCCGGCAGACCGGGGCTGCAGATTCAGAAGGACCTGATTCGGAAGTGACAGAAAACGCTTCTGAAACGAAAGCTTCCGGGAATGTAAACGGATCCGATCCGGTCAGAAGCTATGGAGAGGAAGACGAAGTGGTCATTGTGGTTCATCCGGATGAGGGATACCAGCTTACGAATCTTACCTTTTTCCATACCGGTATGCAGGAGAACTATCAATCGGTCGATACACAGGATACTCTGTATATTTTTGGTATGCCTGCCTGTGATCTGTCGGTCGTTCCCACCTTCGCGGCAGCAAAAAGTGATTCGGAAGAAGGGGAGATAAAGGCTGAAGAAGAGAGCCTGCTGGACGGTGTGGCGTCACTGTTTGCTTTGGATGAGGCAGAGATATCCCTGGCCTCTGCAGCGGCCCCCTCTTCGATCACCATGTCTAACGGATACAATACCGATACTAATGGAAATGATATTTTATATGTATCCAGTTTTCCATCCCATACGTTAAATGATTATGCGGTTGGCGGAGCCGGAGCCAATATCCGCCATTATGGAACCACAACCGGGGCAGACGCGTACTGCCTGGAACCGGGCAGGATTATGTACAGTGGTTATACTTCCGCAAAAGATCATTCCGATGCCTGGAATTCCATGAGTACGAAACTGAAAAATGCCATTTTGATCACCATGGCGATGGGAAAACCGGGGAACAGCAGCAGACTGTCCGGGTCTGCCGGAGAGAAATATGTGGCTACGCAGGTTCTGATCTGGGAATTGATTAACGGAGACCGCAGTGTGACCACCTATGAGAGAACCAATAATGAGATCTATAATGCCGTTTTTGGCAGTAATGGCAGCAGCAATAAGGGAGTAAAGACAAATTATGACGCCATAGTCCGTGCAATCCAGACGTTGGGTGCGACTGCCGCAGTGGAAAAAGCCGGGTTCCTGGCCTCCATCCGGGAAATGCTCCTTCCTTCGGCCTTTGCTGCAGAAGCGGATCTGTCCGGTATCATTGTGAAGCAGAATGATGCAACGGTATATGGGGATCCGGACCATCAGGATGTCATTCTGGTACCGCCGGGGCTTACTCCGCCGTCTACGGAAGAAACACCGAAATATGGGTATGCTTATATTAAGAAAGTCAGCAGTATCAGTTCCGGCACAGTTGTTCCCAGAGCCAAATATACGGTTTATACCAACTCGGCCTGTACCTCTGTGGCAAAGACAAGCAGCGGTTCCAATGCGGTATTTACCACGACGGCGGCTTCTCCGTATTCCAATAAGCTGACCCTGGCGGCAGGAACGTACTATGTGAAAGAAACAACCGCAGCGGCGAATTATCAGTTAAACAGTAAAGTGTATACGTTAAAGATCACCGTGGATGAAACGACGACACTGGGCGGTGACGGAAGTGTAAAAGATGAGCCGTCTCCGGGATCCGCCTATATGAAGAAGGTGAGCAGTATCAACTCCGACACGGTCGTTGCCGGAGCGAAGTATACGGTCTACACAGATTCCGCATGTAAAACAGCTGCAAAAACGACCGATGGATCCAATGCAGTATTTACCACTAGGAAAGATTCCCCGTATTCCAATAAACTGGAACTGGATGCAGGCACATATTATGTGAAAGAAACAACAGCAGCATCAGGTTATGAGTTGAATCCAAAAGTCTATACGTTGAAGATTACATCCAATACTACGACCACACTGGGTTCAGATAATAGCGTAAGCGATATCCCTCATGGCAAACTGACACTGCAAAAAAGCTCCGGAAATGCAGATCTGACCGACCAGAATGGCTGTTACAGCCGGAAAGGGGCCGTGTATAATGTCTACAGTGATTCCGGCTGTACCACAAAAGTCGGGGAATTGACCAAAACGGACGATGGTTCTACAAATACCATTACCATACCGGCAGGAACGTATTATGTGAAGGAAAAGACGGCTTCTCCCGGATACATGCTCTGCAATGGACAGCTGGGGGATGGGGCAAATGCTTCCGGTGTTCATACAGTCAACGTCACAGCAGGGAAAACAGCAACCGTCAGCTGTAAGGAACCTCCTTTGAATCATCCATTTGCACTCATTCTGCAGAAAATGGATGCAGAAACAAAGCAGCCCACAGCGGCAGGTACGGCATCATTGGAAGGTGCTTTATTCCAGATTGATTATTATGCGAATACCGATGGGACAGCAACCGGAACCCCGTTTCATACCTGGGTATTTCAGACGGATGAAAAAGGCCGGCTGGATTGTTCGGATGAATCCTGCCTGGTAAAAGATCGGTCCGATGCACTGTATCGGGATGTCGATGGGAAAATCGTGTATCCGTTAGGTACGTATACCGTGAAAGAAATTCAGGCTCCCCGGTATTATCAGCTGGCAGGAACCATGAAGTTTGCAAACCGGTCAGAAGAGGCCGGGGTAACAGAAGGACTCAAACTGGTGATTGTCCAGGGAGATGACGGAAAAGCACAGATTGTATCAGGCGGCAGTACCATTACAGCAGAAAATCTGTCGATTGATGCCTACGACAAAGTGTATAAAGGAAAAATCCGGGTTGTAAAATATGATACGGATGGAAAAACGCCTCTTGCAGGAGTCCGCTTCCGTCTGGTCGGAGATGATGGCTCGGAATACGAGGGAACATCTGACAGAAATGGAAACGTATTGTTTGAGAACCTGATTCCGCAGCATTATGTTTTAACGGAAATCTCAACAGTGGATGGACATATGTTGCTGAAAGAGAATATCGACATCACGATCCCTTTGGAAATGACAGAGAAAGAAGCAGAGGAACAGGGCACCGATATTTCAAAAGCGGTCTGGGATGAAGCAGCTGGTGTATATTGCTTTTATGAAATCACTTATGAAGTAGCCAATGCTACAAAACTGGTCATTCCGGTCGCAGGAGGAACTCCTGGCTGGTTATATGTCAGCATGATACTGGCATTTGTACTGATTGGTGGAGGGATGACTGCATTTCGAAGAAGCAGAGTAAAAAGCAGAAACTGATTGGAATTGACAGGGAAATAGATTACGAATTTGTGAAGTGAATTAAAATTGAATGATTGAAGGCATTCTATCACAGATAATAAATCTTGTGATAGGATGCCTTCTTTTGAAAGATCTAAGGTTAATTTACAGACGGAACGGCAGGGAACTTATCTCCAGCACTTACAACAACTTCGCTCCATTCACTTTCATGGTTTCCATATACTGCCTTTACCCGGAAGTAATAGGTAGCATGCGCAGGTGCGTACCAAACTCCGCCACCGCTGCTGATTCTATATGAACGGTAGGTATTAGAATTGGTAGATTCTCTTGTGTCATCTTCCGGAAAATCAGGAGAGGTGGATAACTGTGCTATATATTTGTCTGCTCCTTCTACTTTGTCCCATGTAAATTTCATGCTTCTTGATGCGGTACCAATCGAAGAGGTTACAGTAATATTGGCAGGGGCCGTATAATTTCCGTTTTCCGGTTCCTGCAGCTCCGGATTATTCCATGGGTATTTGTCAAGCCAGTCTGACCAGGATCCCCAGTCAGAAGCGGAAACCTCCGTATTATTGGTGGGCCAGCTTACAGAGTTACCAGCCGCTGCGGCAGGAATACCTGAACCTGCAGCCATTGTCAATGCTAATAATACACATGCAAGACGTTTACTTTTCATTTTTTATGTCCTTTCTGAAATGAAATTACATACAGGATGCTGTATGTTCATGGATAATATGGGAGATGGGAAATAAACTAAGGATAATACTATGATAAACCAAAAGTAGAGCCTGCAAAATTACAGACTCCATTTTTGGGAATGCGTGATGGGATTATTTATTTTGCCCGATACACTTTTGTACCGAGCCCCCAGATGGTTTCAGATAAGCTTCCGGTTTCCAGCTGTTGAGTTACTTTTTCATAAGTATACATCCGGCTGTCAATCATATCCAGACAGTGGATGATTGCAGCTTCTGGAAATGCCGGTTCTGCCAGGGCTCCCCATTCTGTTTTACCATGGTGTGAGGCAATCATATGAAGATATATGTCACCGATTTCACCGGGAATTTCCAGCTCCTGAATGATCCGGCTTACCATATGGATTCCCAATAATGTATGGCCGAAAAGGCTCCCAGAAACCGTATAATTGGCACAGCCAAACAGATCTGTGGTGAGTTCCTGAAGTTTGCCGATATCATGAATCAGACATCCTGCTGCCAGCATCTGTTTATCTGCACAGGAATAATCCGCCATTTTCCATATCTGTGAGATCACAAATGCTTCCGGCAGATTTTTTTCATGAAGTGAAGGAGAACTGCCGATGTCAGCGGACATGATTATGGATTGCAGGCATTTTTCTTCCTCTGTTTCGTCATGACTGATAAGTTTGCTTTTAGTCATTCGTTCCCCGATTAAAACACCGGATGAGTAAATCTCTCTGCTTTTATGATCAGCTTCCAGATTCAGTGAAAGGATCAGAATTCCTGCTATCATCAGACAAGGATCCAGTGTGGGATATACTTTAGCAACTGCTTCAGCAATCTGGCATGCGATCAGTGTTTTTGCAATATCCGGCCAGGTTCCCTGAAATCGGCTCAATTGTTTGATATATGGATTTTCCGAGTCCAGATTACCAATATATTCTTTCAGTTGTTCTTCGGTTGCCGGAATCCTGCTGTGCCTGGCAATAAAGTCTGCCGTAGGCTGAGCGTCATGGGGGTATTTCGCATAGGCTTTCTGCATGAAGTTTTCATATTTATCAGCATTCATACAGATATCGCGGTACGGCAGCAATAACGCCAGTTCAGCCATCCGGTACATGTGCCAGATCAGGCCACCCCGCAGGTTATGGTGAAGTGACTTGGCACCGCTCCATATGAGCAGCTGTTCTTTATATTTGTGCTCACTGTAAATGCAGGAGAGCAGTTTTTTTGACATTGCGTGCTGCTCGTTCATAGCCGAAATGATGTCCAGGCATTTTTGATAAATATCCTCCGGATCCACCGGCGGCAGAATGAGAAAATCATGAATATCATACTCTTCTTCATGAAGCAGTCCATACCCGTTGCAGGCTGAATAAGTCAGAGTATCTTTGTATGTTTTACAATTGACCGGTACATTCATGACACAGCCCACAGAGAACCTCTCATCGAAAAAGCTTTTATCAATCCCCCAGAATTTGATCTGAGCCACACTGTCCCCATCTGTCATTTCAGCAATTACGTAGGGGCTTTGTTTTACTGTCTGTTTTTCCTCCGATGATTTTACCATCAGTTTCAGATCTTCTGTCATTCCATCAGATAATTCTTTCAGTTTCATCGTCTTTCCTCCTTGGTGTATGTGTGTTTTCCTTATCAATATGAAAAAAAACAGGAGTATTATTGATCGGTTCTAAGACAGATCCCGGAAAATTACACTTTAAGAGAAAATATATTCCCGATGCTGATGCCATAAGATTCGGAAATGGTCAATCTGATCGAATGAAAAAGAGAAAAGGCTTATTTTTCAGCAATAACCATATCCCAGATTCCGGACTCCGGATGGTAAAGCAGTATAAACCCTGATTCTATTTGATCCACCACAGCGCGGCAGACATATTTTCTGCTCAGGATTCCTGCATAATATTTCTGTTCCGATTTCAGGACCTGAATCGGGTGCAGGGTGTGAAGGCTTCCGTCGGCTTCTTCATATTTTGCGATTTGGGGTATGGATTTGCCGGATGCGGTAAACCAGCATCCGACAGCAACTTTTATGATAGTGTCCTCTGACTGCTTTTTCCTGCATTTTTTCGTTTTGCTGTTCCAGTGAAAATCCCATATTCATCCTTCCTTTATTCTCTGTCTGTTTTCATAGATTCAACGGTTCTTTTTCAGGAAAAGAAACGCAGAATTCACATGAAATATCATCTTTACAAACTTACGTTCACCTGTATGCGTTTATTATACTGAACAAATGTTCTTGAGTCAATGGTAATATTTTGAAGGATTGATTTTCTGATGCGTTTCTATAGATACTAGCTGTGGAGGTGAGCAAAATGGCAGTAGCACATAAAGGGAGTATTTCCATGTCGCTGGTTCTGATCCCGGTGGGACTTTATAAAACGACAGTAGATAACGACATTCATTTCAACCAGCTGGATAAGGAAAGCGGTGCAAGGATTAAATATAAAAAATACTGTTCCCATTGCGGGAAAGAAGTTACCCCGCAGGATATCGTGAAGGGATATGAGTACGAAAAGGGAAAATATGTTACCATGACGGAGGAGGAGCTGGACCGGCTGAAAACCAATAAGGACCGGACCATCCATATCGTACAGTGTTCCAAAATGAGCGAGATCGACATGATTTATTATGAAAAGGATTACTATGCGGTGCCGGATAAAGGGGCAGAGAAAGCCTTTGAGTTATTGAGACAGACGTTGCTTTCCCTGAAAATGGTGGGAATTGCGAAAACCGTGATCGGACAGACGGAAAAAACGATTGTTCTATATCCGCTGAAGGACGGTCTCATTGCAAAAACTCTGTATTATTACGATGAGATTGCTGAGATTCCCAGAAAAGTTCCGAAAATGCAGCTGGATAAGAAGGAACTGGATATGGCAAAGCTGCTGGTTCAGAGCATGACAAAGCCTTTTGTGGCTGCTGATTTCCATGACGAATACCAGGAGCGGCTCCGGGAAGCGATCATGCAGAAAATAAAAGGAAAAGATGTGCTTCAGGTGGACCAGGGGGCAGGCAACAATGTGATCGATCTGATGGAGGCGCTGCAGGGAAGTCTGGAATTGATCAACCAGCCCGCTTCCAGGAAGCAGACAGGGCATGTGTCATGAATCTGTCGGATCTGTTTGAGGACCGAAAAGCAGAGCCCATGCTGATCAAACAGCAGCAGGAGGCATTTGATGATCCGGACTGGATCTACGAACTGAAGCTGGACGGTTTCCGGTGCCTGGCTTATCTGGAGGGAGAAACGGCTCTGACCGATCTGCGAAACAAGAGGAATGTAAGGATGTTGGGCAAATTTCCGGAATTGCAGGGACTTGGAAATTATGTTTCCCAGTGTTGTATTCTGGATGGGGAAATCGTGGTCATGAAAAACGGGGTGCCGGATTTTTATGAACTGCAGAGGCGCACCCTGTTGACGGATCCCTTTAAAATCCGTCTGGTAGCAGAGCGGTTCCCGGCAGCCTTTGTTGCGTATGACTGTCTGTATTGTAACTCAGAAGAATTACTGGATGTCCCGCTTATGTCACGGAAAGAGCAGCTGGCAGCGCTGATCCGACAGGAAATGCCGTTTTTTGCCGTGTCCAGATATATTGACGGGAGAGGACGTGCTCTGTATCAGCTGTGTGAGGAGCAGAAGCTGGAAGGTGTGGTAGCCAAAAGGAAAGGCAGCCTGTATCGCATGGGGAAACGGACCAAAGACTGGATCAAGTTTAAGCGGATGGCGGATGAGGAGTATATCGTGGCAGGATATATCCAAAAAGGGGAAGGGCATTACAGACTCATACTGGCAAAATACCGGAATGAAACCCTGATTTATAAAGGACATTTATCCAGCGGTGTGACCGGAGATATTATTTCGTATCTGAGACCGTCGGATGATGTGTTTCTTCCTCTGATTCCGGCAGAAGAAAAGGGGGATGTGGTCTGGGTTAAGCCGGAAAAGGTATGCCGGGTGGAATATATGCCCAATACCAGAAATGCTTTACGGCAGCCGGTTTTCCGTGGATTCCGGGATGATATGATGCCGTGGGAGGTGGTCGAACCCAATGGTTGAATCGGAATAAAATTCCCATATTGTTTATGACAAGGCACTGGTCAGTGTGTGTGGACCGGCTTTTGCAGTACGGAACCTGGTTCCAATGCCGGTTCCGGTCATAAACAACAAAAAAGGCAGTGACGCCTTTTTTTGTTGCCCTGCCCATGGGGGATATGGGAGGGCGTTCCATCCTGCTTCTCAACCAGGCAGGTTGTCCGGCTATCTCGCAGATAAGGAAAACGAGTATAAAGAATCCGGGTGAGCTGGAGCCGATTCAATAAATCCAGCAATCGGAAGGGCTGGCGTTTGGTGTATGCAGCTGTTCCGGAGTATGGGGGTGAAAGTCCGAAAAAGCCAGGCCTCCGCCATTTCAGTATGGAAATCCTAAACTTTTATAAGCATGGAAAAGACGGACGGAAGCGCAAGGGCTGATTGTTTGTGGCTATGGTTGGAAGGTCACAGGGAACACTGCAAAGGCCGGAAACAGCCGCCATATGGATGAGGCATGAGGTGCATGGAAAAAGCAGTGCTGGGAAGTTGTAAGACGGAACAGAGTACATACACACTAACACGGATACCCGGTGATGCGACGAGCATATCAAAGGAAGTTAGAAACGCACTTTCCACTGTTTGGCAGGGAAAGTGCGCCCAAAAGCCGTTTCCCGTTCCGCTCAAAGCATATGTGATCCTACGAAAAAGTCAAGGATTTTATGATGGTTCTCCCGCGGGAAACGGCAACTGTCATTCGTGATTCATTCTACAGAAAACACAAAAAGTAAAATTGAGTTATGATGGTAGATACCAATAAAAGACAGTTCGGTTAAGATGAAGAACGTACATGTACCCGGGCGATATGTCTGAATGAATGGAGGAATGAACTTTGAAAAAGAATAAGTATATCAATCTGTTTTGTAAAGAGGTTTTTGGCGAAACAGGTCAATCGGAAGGTCCTGCTGATATCATCTGTATCGGTCAAAAGCCGGATCTGGACCGGGTTCTGGATGCTTTATCGGACATTGACGTTGAACTGCTTGATACCAGGTTTGCCCCTTCCGGCGTGGCTGACCCGGAAAAATATCAGGTTATGGAATTTTGCAGCTGGTTTACAAAACGGTATGAGGATATCCTGCAGGAGCTGCAGAGGAAAAGCAGGGAAAGCAGGCTGTACTGGCCGGTTATCTTTGATTTGAACAATGGATTTGTCCTGGAGATGAGACAGATGGAAGAATACAGGAACTGACTGGTTGTTTGGACCCGCACAGAGCGTTTTTCTGAATTCCATTTCCGTTTTCCCCAATATTAATTGCAAACCAATGAATACCAGGGAGGAGAACAAATGGCAAAGAATGACTCTGGCAAACTGCTGTTTGCTGATATGCTGATTCAACTGAAAAGGAAAGACCGTTCAACCAGGAAAATACTGTGGGATTTTTGTGACTGGGCAATTGTCCGTTATCCGGAACTGACTTATTATACAGTTACGCCGGATATGGTGCAGGAACACCTGGAGGAGCTTTTACTGGAGGCTTCGCAGAAGTCGGATCCGGCGCAGTATGCATTTATCAGAAAACGGATGCTGATTTTGAATCAGGTGTTTGGCAATTCCATCTGTGATAAGGATATTGGATACAATGACTATTATAATTCGCTTTAAACAACAAACTGTTTGAGCATATGTTTCCGGTATGGTATAATTGAACCATCGGAGGTCTCAATTATGCCTAATACAATTAAAACTATTTCTTTGACAGATGATGATAAATGTTACTTAAATAAACTG
>JAQYDI010000121.1 GCA_028724245.1 Lachnospiraceae bacterium | reverse complement strand
CACCAACCCGTCCCCCTACATGGTGTACATGCACATTGACGGGGAGGAGATCATGAGCACTTCGCCGGAGACGCTGGTGCGGCTGCAGAACGGGCGGCTGACCACCTTCCCGGTGGCCGGTTCCAGGCCGCGGGGCAAGACCGTTACCGAGGATGAACAGCTGGAGCGGGAGCTGCTGGCAGATGAAAAAGAGCTGGCAGAGCACAACATGTTGGTGGATCTGGGCAGAAACGATCTGGGCAGAATCAGTCAGTTTGGTTCTGTTTATGTAAAAAATTACATGGATGTGCTGATGTATTCCCATGTTATGCATATCGGTTCCACGGTTGAGGGAAAAATCCGGGAGGATATGGATGCGCTGGATGCCATTGGCGCCGTGCTTCCCGCAGGAACGCTGTCGGGAGCTCCGAAAATCCGGGCCTGTGAGATTATCAGTGAACTGGAACAGAACCGCAGAGGTATCTACGGCGGTGCAATCGGGTACATTGATTTTACCGGCAATCTGGATACCTGCATTGCCATACGGATCTGTTTTAAAAAGAATAACAAGGTATTTATCCGTTCCGGTGCCGGAATTGTGGCCGACAGCGTACCGGAAAAGGAACATCAGGAGTGCCTGAATAAAGCAAAAGCAGTCATTCGGGCGCTGGAAATTGCAGATGGAGGGCTGGACTGATGATTTTACTGATTGATAATTATGATAGTTTTTCCTATAACCTTTACCAGCTGGTGGGAACATTAAATCCTGATATCCGGGTGGTACGCAATGATAAAATCACACTTTCCGAAATCGAGAAAATGAATCCGTCTCATATTATTCTGTCACCGGGCCCCGGAAAACCTTCTGATGCGGGTATCTGCAAAGACTGTGTTACATATTTTGCCGGAAAAATCCCCATTCTTGGCGTTTGTCTGGGACATCAGGCCATTTTTGAAGCTTTTGGCGGTACGGTTTCCTATGCCAGACGACTGATGCATGGAAAGCAGTCTCAGGTAACGGTAGATCTGGAATCGGCGATTTTCCGGAATATGAATTCCACCTTCGGAGCGGCGCGGTATCATTCCCTTTCCGGTCTGAAGGAAACGACTCCCGAGTGCCTGAAGATCGTTGCGACCAGCGAAGACGGCGAAATCATGGCAGTGGAACATAGAGAATATCCCATATTCGGTCTGCAGTTTCATCCGGAGTCCATTCTGACACCTGACGGAAGACAGATCCTTGATAATTTCCTGAAAATACAGAATTACAATAAAAAGAAAGCAGACGGAGGTGCACTGATGATCAAAGATGCGATTATTCAATTGACTGATAAGAAGGACCTGAGCTATGCAATGGCAGAATCGGTTGTGGACGAGATTATGAGCGGCGAAACCACCGAGGTTCAGACCAGCGCCTTTTTAACGGCTCTGGCCATGAAAGGGGAAACCATTGAGGAAATCACCGGCTGCGCCAATGGTATGAGAAAACATGCGCTGCAGTTAAAACATGATTTTCCGGTTCTGGAAATTGTTGGAACCGGCGGCGACCGGTCAAATTCCTTCAATATTTCCACCACATCCTCTCTTGTTATTTCAGCAGCCGGCGTTCCTGTTGCCAAACACGGTAACAGAGCGGCCTCCAGCAAATGCGGAGCAGCTGATGTTTTAGAAGCTCTCGGAGTGGATATTACCATTCCTGTGGAACAGAGTGAAAAACTGCTTAAGGATATTGGCATCTGCTTTCTGTTTGCACAGAAATATCATACATCCATGAAATATGTGGGTCCTGTCCGCAAGGAGCTGGGAATCCGTACGGTTTTCAATATTCTGGGGCCGCTGACCAATCCGGCGGGCGCCACTATGCAGGTCATGGGTGTATACAGCGAGGAAATGGTAGTTCCGCTGGCGCATGTTCTTGCAAAGCTGGGTGTGGAGAATGGTATGGTTGTTTACGGGCAGGATGGATTGGATGAGATTTCCGTCAGTGCTCCTACAACAGTCTGCGAGATCCGAAGCGGCGATTTCCGATCATATGAGATCACCCCGGAACAGTTTGGTCTGAAACGTTATGCGAAAGAGGAACTGGAAGGCGGAAGTCCTGAAGAAAATGCACAGATTACCAAAGCAATTCTGGATGGTGAGAAAGGTGCAAAACGCGATGCGGTTCTGATGAATGCAGGTGCTGCATTGTATGTGGCAGGCAAGGTATCTTCCATGAATGAAGGAATCCGTATGGCAGCGGAAATGATTGACAGCGGCAGAGCGAAGGAAAAACTGAATGCGTTTATCCGGGAATCCAATCAGGGAGCAGCATAAATATCGGAACAGGAGTATGGAAAGATGATATTGGATGAAATTGCAGCGAAAACAAGAGAACGGATTGCCCGGGAAAAGGAAAAACGTTCTCTGGAGGAAATCAAGACCCTTGCAGAAGCTCTTCCGGTCAGCCGGGACTACCCATTTGAAAAGGCATTGAAAAAAGAAGGGATGTCTTTTATCTGCGAGATCAAAAAAGCTTCTCCTTCAAAGGGAGTGATTGCTGAGGAATTTCCCTATCTGCAGATCGCAAAGGAATATGAACAGGCTGGTGCGGCAGCCATCAGCTGCCTGACGGAACCTTATTATTTTCAGGGTTCCAATCAGTACCTGAAGGAAGTATCAGAAGCTGTTTCCATCCCGGTTCTTCGGAAAGATTTTACAGTGGATCCCTATATGATTTATGAAGCAAAATTATACGGTGCTTCAGCAGTCCTTCTGATCTGTGCCATTTTAAATGATGAAGAACTGAAACGCTATCTGGAGCTGGCACACAGTCTGGGGCTTTCGGCGCTGGTGGAAGCACATACGGAGGAAGAAGTAAAACGGGCGCTTCATGCAGGTGCAAAAATCATAGGGGTAAATAACCGGGATCTGAAAACCTTTACGGTTGATCTGAACACCAGCATCCGGCTGCGCAGTCAGGTTCCCGGCAATCTTCTGTACGTATCGGAAAGCGGCATCAAAAATGCAGAACACATTGCGGCATTAAGAGAAAATCATGTGGATGCTGTCCTGATTGGGGAGACGCTGATGCGCAGCCCTGATAAAAAAGCAGCTTTGGACAAATTGAAAGGGACTGCAGAATAATCCGGCGAAAAAAGAATTGATAAATGATGATCTGCAAAACAGAGAATGGAAAGGATATCACGTTATGAGCAGAATCAAGATCTGCGGACTCCGCAGAGAGGAAGATATTCGTTTTGCCAATGAAATACAGCCTGATTTTGTGGGATTTGTATTTGCTCCCAGTAAACGGAAGGTTACTGTTGAGGAGGCACAGCGTTTGAGACAGCTGTTGAGACCGGAAATACCGGCAGTCGGTGTTTTCGTCAATGCATCGGAAGAAGAGATTCTGGAGCCTGTGAGAAGACAGGTGATTCAGATGATTCAGCTGCACGGTCAGGAAAGTACGGATTTTGTTCAGCAGATCCGGGCAAAAACAGGTTTGCCGGTTATTCAGGCGGTTTCTGTAAAAAAACGTGAAGATATTCTTCGATGCAGAGAATTGAAAGCAGATTATCTGCTGCTTGATCAGGGGGCAGGAGGAACCGGTAAAGCATTTGACTGGTCACTGCTTACCGGAGAAACAGAAAGAAGTGAACTGGAACAAATCATTGGAAAGTCGTTTTTTCTGGCAGGAGGGATTTCTGCGCAGAATGTGGAAGAAGCAATCGCACGTTTTCATCCGTTTGCGGTGGATGCCAGCAGCAGCGTGGAAACAGATGGTGTAAAAAATTTTGAAAAAATGAAAGAATTGACGGAACTGGTTCGTAAAATATGAAAAAACTGCTCATGAATACAGGCATTTGCCGCACTGTTTGTGTAAATCTGTCTGGCCTTAAGCAGTGTGATATAGATACAAAACGCAGGAATAACGAAAGGAAAAACCAATGTCAAAAGGAAGATTTGGAATTCACGGTGGTCAGTATATACCGGAAACATTGATGAATGAAATAAACCACCTGGAAGAATGTTATGAATATTACAGAAAGGATCCGGAGTTTAATGCAGAGCTGGATCAGCTGCTGAAAGAGTATGCAGGACGTCCTTCTCTTCTGTATTATGCAGAGAAGATGACAAAAGATCTGGGAGGCGCTAAAATTTATCTGAAGCGGGAAGATCTGAATCATACGGGTTCCCATAAGATCAATAATGTACTTGGACAGGCACTCCTGGCAAAGAAAATGGGAAAAACAAGAGTAATTGCAGAAACTGGAGCCGGCCAGCACGGAGTGGCTATTGCTACAGCTGCCGCGCTTCTTGATCTGGAATGTGAAGTGTACATGGGTAAGGAAGACACGGACCGTCAGGCATTGAATGTATACCGTATGGAATTGCTGGGGGCAAAGGTACATCCGGTGGAAACAGGAACCATGACTCTGAAAGATGCAGTTAATGAGGCCATGCGGGAATGGGTTTCCCGTGTGGATGATACTCTTTATGTACTCGGTTCTGTTATGGGTCCTCATCCTTTTCCCACGATGGTACGTGATTTTCAGTCTGTCATCAGCAAAGAAGCAAGAGAACAGATTCTGGAAAAGGAGGGAAAACTTCCTTCTGCGGTGCTGGCCTGTGTAGGCGGCGGCAGCAATGCCGTGGGTATGTTTTACAATTTTATTAATGATAAAGAAGTAAAGCTGATCGGCTGTGAGGCTGCCGGAAGGGGTATCGAAACCGGAAAACATGCAGCTACCATTGCAAAGGGCCAGCTGGGTATCTTCCATGGTATGAAATCCTACTTCTGCCAGGATGATTCCGGTCAGATCACACCGGTTTATTCAATATCCGCAGGTCTGGATTATCCGGGAATCGGACCGGAGCATGCTTATCTTCATGACACCGGCCGTGCACAGTATGTACCGATTACGGATGACGAAGCAGTGGATGCATTTGAATATCTGGCAAGGACAGAGGGAATTATCTGTGCAATTGAAAGCGCCCATGCGGTTGCTCAGGTGAGAAAAATAGCGCCCACCATGGGAAAAGATGAAATTATTATCTGCTGCCTGTCCGGCCGCGGTGACAAAGATGTGGCAGCCATTGCCAGATACAGGGGGATTGATCTTCATGAGTAGAGTAAGAAAAGCATTTGAGAATAAA
This sequence comes from Lachnospiraceae bacterium, assembly GCA_028724245.1. Taxonomy (GTDB): domain Bacteria; phylum Bacillota; class Clostridia; order Lachnospirales; family Lachnospiraceae; genus TWA4. The sequence continues at coordinate 6,670 of JAQYDI010000121.1, read as the reverse complement.
AAAGCATTTATCGGATTTTTAACAGCAGGAGACCCCAGCCTTGACAAGACAGAGGAATATATCCTGACCATGGAAAAGGCCGGTGCGGATCTGATTGAAATCGGAATTCCTTTTTCGGATCCCATTGCGGAAGGTGTAGTCATTCAGGAAGCAAATATTCGTTCCCTGAGTGCAGGGACCACAACAGAAAAAGTATTCAAAATGGTGGAATCCGTTCGAAAAAAGACGGAAATCCCGCTGGTTTTTATGACTTATCTGAATCCGGTGCACTATTATGGATATGATGCCTTCTTTAAAAGATGCAGTCAGGTGGGTATTGACGGCATTATCATTCCTGACCTGCCCTATGATGAAAAAGGGGAACTGTCTGACATCGCTCAGACCTATGGAATCGATCTGATCTCCATGATTGCTCCCACCTCTGCCCAGAGGATCCAGATGATTGCACGGGAGGGCAAGGGGTTCCTCTATATCGTATCTTCACTGGGTGTAACCGGCGTTCGCAGCAGCATTACAACAGATCTGGATTCCATCCTGAAGCTGGTAAAAGAGGCGACTGACTGTCCGGCAGCCATCGGCTTCGGTATCAGTACACCGGAACAGGCTCACACCATGTCACAGATTGCTGATGGCGTCATCGTAGGAAGTGCCATCGTAAAAATCATACAGAAGTATGGTTCTGACGCAGCCGGACCGCTGTATGATTATGTAAAGAGTATGAAAGACGCCACGAAGTAGCCGGTATGCCTTCATACTGGTATCTGCATGATTAAGTTTGAATAAGGAATTAATATAAATCCAGAACACTGGATATGGATTTACATACCACGAAAGCGGTGATAATTAAATATAGTCATCTTTTTAGGACTGAATCAGCTCGCTCGGACTTTATGTTCCGGCTGTCTGATTCGGTCTTTTTGTGCCGGAACACCGGAGATGAACAGATGGTTTGATTCCTGGTGGGAAAAGCAATTACATAGCAGTGGTTTGACAGACAGAGATATTGAACTGTGGAAAGAGCGCAGAAAGCTTGACAGGGAATGTTCTGTTGAAAAAGAAGTCGGAATGCTGCAGGAATGCTCTTTTGGTATCGTTTTGTACGATATGCAAACTACCGCACGAATTAAGAAGCGTCAAAAAACTTACATCTCTATAATAGGCAGTATCAAAACTATTGTGAGGTGTAAGAATGGATATGAAACAAATCAAAGAAAACAGGATGAAGATGATACTGGGTTTTTCCATACCAAGTATCATCGCTATGTTATTGGAGACAGTAATAACCATAACGGATGGTTTTTTTACAGGAAACTATGTAGGACAGGAAGCCCTGGCGGCAGTTAATCTGGGGCTTCCAATCCTTTACTTTTTTCTTGGAGCAGGGCTCTGCGTTGGTGTAGGAGGTTCTGTGATCAGCGGCAGGCTTCTTGGTGCAAAGGAAAGAAGTAAATCATCGGAAGTATTTTCCCAGACGATCACAACAGCAATCTTTGTGTGTGTGATCATCTCGATTGCCGCATGGATGTTTTTTTCTCCAATTCTGCGTGTGCTGAAGGCAGATGGTGATCTGTCTGTGTATTTCACAGAGTATTACAAAATCATGTTGTTCGCATATCCGCTTATGGTACTGGGAACCATTTTCGGAATGTTCATCCGTACAGATGGGAAACCACAGATCTGCATGGCTGTAAGCGTTGCCGGATGCATCCTGAATGGCATTTTTGATTATTATTTTGTGGCAGTCAGGAACATGGGAGTTCAGGGGAGTGCCATAGGATCGCTGCTGGTTCAGGCACTGACTGTATTGGCACAGCTGTTCTATTTCCTGAGCAGGAATGCAGGAATCCGGTTCAAAAGATTTTCCTTTGACAAGTCGGTGAACAGAGAAATCTTTCTGAATGGTTCTTCTGAGTTTATTGGTGAAATGGCCAGTGCGATATCTATGTTTGTATTCAATTATGTATTGATGAAATATGTGGGCTCTGAGGGGGTTGCGGCCTTTACCATTCTTGGATTTGCAGTGTATGGATTCAGCATGGTCTGTATTGGTTTTGGACAGGGAATTGTTCCGCTGATCAGTATATGCTGGGGCGCGAAAGAGACAGATACTGCTATCGATATACGGAAAGACACGAATAAAATCCTGTTTCCACTCGGTGCAGTGATCGCTTTTGTCTTCATCTTTGCCGGTAAGGACTATGCGGCTATGTTTGGATGCAGTGAGGAAGTGGCCGATATGGTTGCTTCCGGATTCCGGATATACGCCATTACTTTCCTTGTTATGGGGTACGATGTGATAAACTCCATGTACTTTACAAGCTGTGGGGATGCAAAGTCTTCGGCAATCCTTTCGTCACTGAGAGGCATTGTGCCTACTCCAAATACCATCTGACACGCATGTTTAAGGAAGATATGGATGAGGCATTATACCAGTTCATCAAGCGCATACGTTTGGAGAGGAGCGCCTGGTGTCTGAAGGTGGAGAAGGAAAAGAGCATTACAGAGATTGGCGGAAGGTATGGATATTCTTCGTCAAACTTTGCGACTGCTTTCAAGAAGCATATGGCTGTCACTCCTGCAGATTTTCGGAAATTCAGTGAGCAGATGGTAGAACAGAGTTCATTTTCTCATGGTTTGACGTTGGATGATCTGGATGATGCAGGCCGGCTGATTACCGTTGAAAACCTGGAAGGCTTCACGGTTATTTACGAAAGGAAGAAGGGAAACTACCACGATCTGCCGGATGAGTGGTGCCTTTTTCTGGATAAGTACAGGCATCTGGCGTCGAAAGATACTTTGTATATTGAATGTACCATCGATGACCCTTCCATCACAGACCATAATCAGTGCATGTATGAACTGTGTCAGACGATTTCTCCGGATCATCCGGCACTGAAAGAAAACAAGGATCTGCTGGTACGGGAATTTGAGGGCGGAAAATACGCAGTTTACCATTTCAAAGGAGTTCCGCAGTTTTTGTTTATGGTGTATCAGGAGATATTCTGCAGATGGCTTTCAAAGACAGGAAATCAGCTGGATGACAGACCAATCTTTGATATTTATAGAAAGATTGGAGAAGATGGCTATATGGAAATAGACATCTGTTTCCCATTAAAATAGATTTATATTTGGAGTTGATCACGGATGTAATGAAAGGAGTTAATACGATGAGTTTTGAAGCTTCCTATAAAACAAACACATTTAGATGCAAAATCTGTCTATATGCAGTGCCCATTTTTTGGTACAATATTAATATGAGTTACCATAAATTGAGAGAAATCTATAGCAAAACAAGAAAATAATGCAAAAAAGGAAGTAAGCTCCAGAATACGCAGGACAAGGCAGAGGACGCAGGCGGGTTAAACGCCCGGCAAGGACGATAACGCAGTCATGCATATTCTGAGCCACTGAACTTTTGCAGTAATTTCTTGTTTCGCTATAGATAATCTATTTGAAACAGGCACAGCTTGCAACAAAACTGCTGAAAAATATGAATAAGTATACTTAGGATGTGGAATGGAAAAAGGAGAATAGTATGCTGAAAATACTTACTCTTCTAACGGAAACAGGAATATAAAAGGACAAAAACAGTGAGGTTAAACATGAAATGTGATAAAAATATTCCGATGGATGCAGTTACAAAAACATCTCTATCAGATGAGATGATCAGACAAATAACCTGTGCGACAATTGGAGCATCTACTGTCGTACAAAGTATTAAACGTCTCTCCGGCGGATTTTGCAGTGCGGTATATTTAGTGGAAACGCAACAGGATAAATTTGTTCTGAAAGTTGGAACTAATACAAATGTCAAAGTTATGCGTCATGAAATCCAGTATATTGCCACCGAAGCAAAAATGTTGAAAGAAATTGGGGAGAAAACAGATATTCTCATGCCTAAACTGATTGCCTATGATGACAGTAAGACTATTGTGGACGTACCATACTTCTTTATGAGTTACCTGGATGGAACACCTCTTAATAATTGTGGTAAATTATCAGAGACAAGAAGAAATGAGATATATAATCAGATTGGACGGATTACACGAGCAATCTGTAACATTCCAGCTGAGTGTTTCGGTATCCCATTAATACCGGAGAGTTATTGCAGTAAAAACAGTGAATTTGTGAATCTGCTGTTTGATTGGCTCCTGCTGGATGCAGAGGAAGAGCGCATTTCTATTCCATACCTTCATCCTGATGATTTGCGCAGATTGATTCAGAATTGTGCGGCGGAGCTGGATAGTGCAGAAAAACCTGTTCTTGCCCACACAGACACCTGGGCGGGCAACATCATGGTACGGAACGGTCAATTTGCAGGGTTAGTGGATTATGCCGCTATCTATTACGGGGATCCGCTTCTCAGCCACGATTTCCATGATTTCGGAGCATCCCCAAATCCGTGGTTTTTAAGAGGCTACGGCAAGGAAATGTTTGATGCTGATGAACAGGTACGAATTCAAGTTTACCGCATCTGGCAACGCCTTGGTATGGTGGTTGAGCGTGGTTATCGAAAATATAAAGATTCCCACCTGTACGATTGGGTATTGCCGGAAACCGAAAAAGAAATACGAATGCTGGAAGAAATGAGGAAACGCAGCCATTCATTGTGAAATTCCGGCAGGAAACTTTTTTTGCGAAAAAGTGGGGGATTTTTATAAAAACGGGATCGGGAAGACTTGATTTTACTGGGCTGAAGATTCCGAGAGATTATTAAATATTTAATGGAGGATATTAAAAGATGGGAAAAAAGGAAGAAAGATTTGAAGTAAGAAATTGTAAAAGTGATACGTTATTTTTTGTTTCTTTGACACGTCTACAGAAATTCCGTCATATGCTTCCGGTACCAGAGCGGGAGATGGGTCCGCTGACAGACCGGATTGGTACGTTCCTGAATGGCGATGGTTCTATGGAACGCTTTGAAGCAGGCTTCCCAGTCTGCTTCTTTTTTATCCTTCTTCAATACCTGATGGAATTCTTCCTGCTCCATGGGTGCCAGATACCAGCCGGAATCAGCAGGATGGACAACAGCCAGATCAAAAGTATCGGCAAAGATGATATAATTCTCAGAAGGCAGACGATCGGTGAAATAAGGTGCAATCAGCGGCAGAACATTGCTTTTGGGAGAAATCTGAGAAAAAAGAATTCCCTGTTCTGACTGACTGAACCGGAGAAACTCCCGGAAATAATGGGATTCGTTGTTCACGTTTCTCTGCAGCTCAAAAAGATCGGCAATCTCCGGCAGGGCCAGCATATTACAGACACGGCTGCCCAGCCGGAAACCGGTCAGCATGAAACGGAGTACAATATCGCCCCGGTCTTCCCGGCTGGAGAGCAGTGCGCTGTAAACCATCTGTCCGGCTTCCTGAGAAATCTGATAATTTACCGCATCCATCACTTTTACCGCAGATACATAATCTGACACAACTTCCCGGTACTCGGCAAACAGTTCATAAGACAGATGTTTATAAGTACGGATCCGTATACTGCCAAGAGGTGCCTTGTCAGCATTGGCCCGATAGATTGCACTGAGAATACCGTCAGGTGTATCCTCACACAGGTAGATGATATTGTTCATACGCGCACCTCCAGATTGCAGTCCTGAAACAGGGAAAGCTGCTGATAGTTCATATCCTGGGCAATCTCCCAGTTTTTTTCATGTTCATTGCAGATCAGGCTGCGTGTGATGGAATCCTGGTCCATACGGATGGGATACATCATCTTTCCATGACAGGTGATAAAATAGTGAGCCCTTTTCAAAACAACTCCCATGCGCTTTAATGCGGGAAAATCCAGTGTGCAGTCTCTTCTGGCAGCAAGAATCCTCCTGGCGGACTTTACGCCGATACCCGGTACACGCAGAAGCGTATAATAATCTGCCATCGTGATCTCTACCGGAAACAGTTCCAGATGCCGCAGAGCCCAGTCACACTTGGGATCAAGAAATACATTGAAATTCGGTTTTTCCGCCGACAAAAGCTCTCCGGAACGGAATCCGTAAAAACGAAGAAGCCAGTCGGCCTGATACAGCCGGTGCTCCCTTAGAAGAGGCGGCTTCTGTCCGGGGTCAGGCAGGGAAGAATCTTCGTTCAGGCCAACATACGCAGAGTAAAATACCCGCTTCATATCATACTGCTCATACATGGACTCTGCAGCGGACAGAATCTGATAATCTGTCTCGGGAGTGGCCCCGATGATCATCTGCGTGCTCTGTCCTGCAGGCACGAATGCAGGGCTGCCGGATGAAACAGTCATGGCACGTTCCTTCCGATGAGCCGGTACCGGTTCCTGATAACTGCTGCTTTGGCAGATCAGATCCGTGTCAGCAGAAGAATCGGTTATCAGCATGTCTTTTCCCGGCCTCATCACAGAAGTTGCCGGCTTCATCGTATCATGGACTTTCCCTGTATGTCCGTCGGACCGGGCATATGTGCTGCTGCTTTCCCGGACCATATCCGGAATCCCGGGGCGGGAGCTTCCTGACAGCCTTTTACAGGACGAACGGCTCATCCTGTCTGCATGGATCTGTTCCTGGATCGAACGCATGGGCTTCAGAATGGAAGAAGCAGACTTATGAGGACAAAGCTTTTTCAGGCTGCTGTCGGTGGGCAGTTCCATATTGACGCTGACCCGGTCAACCAGATAGCCAAGCTGTGTAATCAAATCCTGA
>JAQYDI010000120.1 GCA_028724245.1 Lachnospiraceae bacterium | reverse complement strand
ACTGCAGCAGAAGCCGCCGCAAAGGATGGTGGTATCATCATCATGGTTTCATGCTGCAATGACGGTCATGGCGGCGAAGGATTTTACCAGGCATTAAAGAACTGTGAGAGCCCGGAAGTGCTGATGAAGGAAATCCTTGCCGTACCGCAGGATCAGACACGTCCGGATCAGTGGGAATATCAGATCCAGGCAAGAATCCTGATGCACCACAGAGTTATTTATGTCATGTGTGAAGAATACAGAGCAATGGCAAAGGAAATGGGCTTTGAGGTGGCCGCAGATGTAAATGAAGCGCTTAACATGGCTCTGGAAATGACCGGAAGAGATGCTCATATTGCGGTGATTCTCGACGGTGTTTCAGTCATGATACGGTAAAGCATGACATAATGCAGATTTTCATATCCACGTTCGCGGAGATCTGGCACAGGATTCGGTTTGGAAAGCAAACATTTTTCTAATAAACAAAGAACAGGCTGTACAGTGAAATATATTTCGTGTACAGCTTGTTTTTTTCTGTTTTTACCTGCTTTTTCCTTGACTCATGTTTTCGTTATTTGTTAAGCTGAACGTAACAAAAATGTACTGGAGGATAATACATTATGGTATTTCGGTATGACCGCACAGAGATGGTATGAAGAAGACAGTTATACGATAGACACCATGAACATTGGCGAGTGCAATCGTATATGGGGAAAAGATATCGATGTCAGTGATGAACGATTTGCGGGTCTGAGAGATATATATAATGTTACAGACATTACCTATGATAATGACTATGTAATCGTTGAAGGAACAGATTTCAACAATATGCCGGTTTCCGTGCAGATCAGTTACTAATCTGCACGGAAGAGTTGTATGGGCATCCAGAATTTTTTTCCTGACACGGAGGACTATTACCATGATTACTTTTCTTACAAGCAGTCCCACAGGCGCCCTTGATGGCAGTTATGTGGTGGACGGATTGGATTCATCCAATTCATTTACAGATAATTTGAAGAAATACTGGAAGAAAAATGCAAGAGTATTAATGATCACTGCTTTTCCTTCTGCACATGAAGCCAGCGATCAGATGACAGAATTTTTCCGGGATGTGACAGTGAAAGCCGGTTTATCCGTAAGCTGTTTTGATCTCTGGGATGACAGAACCTGTGATACTTCCGGAGAAACACTGAACTCCTACGATGTGATTATTCTTGGCGGCGGTCACGTTCCAACCCAGAATGATTTTTTTCAGAAGCTTTCTCTGAAAGAAAAAATCCGGGGTTTTGACGGTATTGTAATCGGCATCAGTGCCGGTTCCATGAATGCGGCAGACATCGTCTATGCCCAGCCGGAAGAGGACGGAGAGGCAGCAGACCCGTCCTATCAGAGATGGATCCCCGGACTGGCCCTTACAGACATCAATGTTCTTCCCCATTACAACATGGTACATGATTATTACAAAGACGGTATGCATCTGTTCCGGGATATCACATGCCCTGACAGCGACGGTCACAAATTCCTGGCCCTTGCAGACGGTAGTTACCTGATGATCACTCCGGAAGAAACAAAAGTCTATGGGAATGCATGGAAGATTTATCCTGACAGAATCGAACAGATCTGTCATACAGGGGAAAGTAAAAAGCTGTAATATCGAGATGTTGCCCCCGGAATATGCAGATCATTTAACATATTCCGGGGGACTTTCTGTTGTTCTTTATTTCGATTTTATTTACTACTTTCCCCGTTTTTTCAACTCTTCCACAACGCTGGGATAGCGTGACAGATCCGTATGTGGAATGGCACTGGCTGCCACCATCAGATGCAGAAACTCTGCCACTGCACCAAACTGCACATATTCCATCATGTCAATGATGGCACCTGCCTTATCCGCATTGGAACGATCCAACAGCATGGCTACTGCGCCGTCCAGAGAGGTATTGCCCGGCTGGCGGATCCGTCTGCGGTCTGCAAAATCCGGGTACATACCGAGGACAACTGCAGATTCCTTGTTCAGATGGGTGCCAAAGGCACCGGAAATATAGAAATCGCCGATGTCAGTCAGTTCCAACCCAACCAGCCCCATCATGTATTCCACCATGGTCATGGCTGCTGCCTTGGTTTTCACGATTTCGTCAATGTCAAACTGATAGAAGAGAAGACCTGGTGCATATTCGAAGGCCAGCACTTCTTCGTTGGATCCTTCTTCATACTCCGGATGGGGTACCTTCACCACATGGCGGCTCTTGTCAGGATTCAGCTGTCCGCGAATATCGATGATACCATTTAAAAACAGCTGCGCCAGCAGATCCACAATACCGGAGCCGCAGATTCCCTTTGGCTCGGCCACATCTTCCGGTTCTCCATACCTGGCATCCGGTTTCACATTGCCCTGACCGGTAAGCACATGAATCTTCACTTCATCATTTTCAATTACCACCGTATCCACAGCTCCCCGATCCGCTCGCATGCCTGTTTTCACAGAACCGCCTTCCAGAGCCGGACCGGCTGCGCCGGCACCGCAGATCAGAAAATCCCGATTTCCGATGACCAGTTCCCCATTGGTTCCGATATCAAGAAAAACACTGATGGATTCCTTGTTGGGAATATCGGTTGCTATCATGCCGCTGATGATATCACCGCCCAGATAGTTCGCTTTACTGGGATAGATATAGATATATCCGTTCATATGGATATTGAGTTCCGAAGCAGGTATCACATCCGGATTCAGCGTCTGCACCGCATAAGGAGAAGAGAACACCTGAAATGCATCATAACCCAGCAGAAAATGAACCATACAGGTATTCGCAGAAATTACCATAAAACCGCAGCTGGTCAGGTCAATTCCGGTTTCTCTGGTCAGTTCATTCATTAACCGGTTGTAGCCTTCAGCAGTTTCCTTCTGCAATTTCATGCGATTTGCAGGATCTTCTCTGGTAAAAAAGATACGGCTCAGAATATCTTCTCCATACTTGATCTGCGGATTAAATGCGGTCTTTTTTGCCACCCGCACACCCGTATTCAGATCATACACCTCCATCACAATGGTGGTGCTTCCATTGTCCACCGCAATCCCATAATGGGCGTCTGTGGTATCTCCGGCTTCCAGGCGATTCACATGCCAGATCATGCCATCGTATACAAGAGATGCGGTCACACTCCACTCATATTCCTCACAGAGTCCATACGCCTCCTGAAGAACCTTATGATCCAGTTTCGTTGGTTCCTCATGGCCCTGTGCTTTCAGCTCGTCCAGGATGCGTTCCTTTGTGGTCCTGTTATCTTCTTCCGAAGGTTTATTCATCTCCAGATAATATTTCTTTGTCCAACTATTCAGCATTATTTTCACCTTCCTCATGTTTCCATAGATTTATCATCATCATTATATAAACCTTCAATCAAAGGTGCAAGAAAAAAGTTGCTTTGGATTTTTACAGATACCCTCTGTTCATTTTTGCTGTGTTCTGGTAAACTGTATGGGATATTTATGAATTCATCCATACAGATGATCTCAAAATAGTATTTACAAAGAGGTATCCCTATGAATACAGATATAAATTTCCGATATGCGGAACGAAAAGACGTTGCTCTGATTCTGCAATTTATTAAAGAACTGGCGGAGTATGAACACATGTCAGATGAAGTCGTTGCCAATGAAGAACTGCTGGAAGAATGGATTTTTGATAAACAGAAAGCGGAAGTCATTTTTGCCCTTGAGGGACAGAAAGAAGTCGGTTTTGCCCTCTTTTTCTATAATTTTTCAACATTTCTTGGAAGAGCCGGACTTTATCTGGAAGATCTGTTTGTGCGTCCGGAATACAGAGGGAGAGGTTACGGCAAAGGTATTTTGAAGAAACTGGCTTCCATTGCGGTTGAACGTGGATGCGGACGGCTGGAATGGTGCTGTCTGGACTGGAATCAGCCAAGTATTGATTTTTATCTGTCCCTTGGGGCACAGCCGCTGTCTGACTGGACCATTTACCGGATTGCCGGAGAAAAACTTCTGGATTTTGTAAAATGATAGAATAATCCGGCGCTGATTTTTGCAGGCGTCGATTTTTAGGTCGGTATTATAAAATAGAAGGATTGGTGAAAAAACGATGTTTCTTGAAATGATGCAAAATGTACGAGAAAAGGGTCCGCTCATTCATAATATCATAAACTATGTAACTGTAAATGACTGTGCCAAAAAGGGCACACATGGTGTCAGCACACATGGTGTCAGGAACGCAAAACAGCTGATAAAGAGAATAAACATTAAATGAAAGTTTACTGAAATTACTATAAACAAGGGGTTGACATTATAGGGAGGTTTGAACACCATTTATTATGTCAGGCATCGATTGGATACAACACATGCCGGAGGAATATAAGAAATAAGAAATGGAAAGCAGAGCAGGCAAAGTAAGGCTGCGGTATGTGTTTTAAACAAACCAGAATATTATTAAATCAAAGAAGGATCATCCATGATTTCAAACATAGCTGATGAATATGTTTATAAAAAAGAAGTGGACTGGTCTCTTCTCATGGAGGGGCTTACGCTGCCGGTTGAGAATCAGGTGATATTTGGACAGATTGCAGGGCGATTTCTGCAGCCTGGAGAATCGAAGAAAATAACATTGTATTTAAATGGGAAATCCTATGAAGCACAGATTCGGAACTTGAATCTGGATTCGAGACATAATCGCAAAAAGGGAATGATGCAGATTCGATATCTAAGAAATGGAGAATTGTCACACGAACTGCAGGGGTGCTTTTTGCGAAGCTACAGTTATTTAAAAAGTATGCGTGAGAGCCGTGAAAAAGGTGATCGGACGATGCTGAAGCTTCCTGAGGATAAAAAGGAGTATCTGGCAATTTACACGACAGAATATGATGATTCCTACATACTTGAAACGATTCGGGCAGATGATATTGAGATATTGCGAAATACGGTGGCTGGTCATTCGGAACGTATTCTGGAGGCGGAATTTAATTTCGATGTAACAGATGATACAACAGGTTTAAATGCGAAAACTCAGATTGTGAAGATCAGAAAACTGAACAGGAAAATCGGGGATAATCTGAAACGGTTATATTCTTATCGCTGCCAGATATGCGGCAGGATGATAGGGGAAGAGTATGGTGCGCATGTGGTTGAGGCACACCATATCGACTATTTTGTAAAGAGCCTGAATAATGATGCATGCAACCAGTTGATTGTATGTCCGAATCATCACAGTATTATTCATGATGTGAATCCTGCCTTTGACAGGCGGCGTTTGCTGTATACTTATGAAAATGGAATGGAAGAGAAGCTGGTTTTAAATATGCATTTGTAACTGTTCAGAGCCAAGCAGATTTGCACAAAAAGTGTGATGAATGCTTGCATTCATGAGCACTTTTTCGTACAAATCTATTTGGCGGATACGCCGCACCGAGGAAACACAAAGTGTTTTGGAGGTTGGCTCTGAACAGTTACATGCATTTATAGTTTGATTTTGCTGCTGATTGAAGTCCAAATGATAAGGGGGTATTATCATGCAGTTACCATTCTCAGAAGAATTGAATATCGGTTACCTGAGCAGGCTGTTTGATAACACCTCGAACTGCTACAAGTTCTTCTGGTTTCAGGCAATCCTTCGAAAGGTTGACAGAAATCATAATCGTTTTACTTTCGATGAGCTGATAGATGAAATGATTGCAGATGCCTGGTATATGGTGACAGAGTATCATCTCCGTTTGGGGCCGCTTGGGGTTACGGACAATCTGGAAGAGGTTGTGAAGTACATTTATCAGGAGTACCGGATCATGCCTTCTGAAAAGCGTGAGAAGATTCTTGAATTTTTAAAGGATACGGATGATCAGAAGATTATCAGATATAAAAGAAGTCTCACTTTAAATGTGCCGTATCGTCTGCAGGCTCCGTTCTACGATTCTATTGATATTAAGGGAACTATGTGGTATGGACCGAAGGAGAGACTGACTGCTGTAATTAATCAGCAGAAAAGGCTGATGTATTATTTTGTTTTGATTCAGGGCCTGAATACCGTCATTGAGGTGAATCCGGCATGGGCGGTTTATCTGGAAAAGCACAGGGAGATTCTGTCCGGGTGGACAAAGCTGAAGCTGATTCAATACCTTCAGAATAAAAATCCAAGTGTCCCGGGAATTGCGGATAAGATTGAGCCTCCGGTGGCCAGAGATATGGAAAGGGTACGGAAATACTGGAGAGTAATTATTCAGATCGATCCATCGCTGCGGGATATTTACGGTGATACAGTGCTTGCTGATCAGGCGATATCGGTGGATCATTTTGTTCCCTGGCAGTATGTGGCCCATGATGAATTATGGAATCTTCATCCCACGACAAGAACGATAAACAGCAGCAAGAGCAATTTACTGCCGGAATGGCATCAGTATTTTGACAAGCTGGGGGAGATGGAATACAGGGCCTATGTGATGCGGACAAAGTATGATGCTGTGTCCAGGGAATTTGAGAAATGTGCTATGTATCATCTCAACAATCAGGAGATACGGAATCAACTGTATGAGGATGGTTTAAGCGCACCGCAGTTTAAAGAACGTCTGGCACATGTGATCCGCCCGGTATACGAATCAGCGGTGAACTGCGGTTTCAGGGAGTGGCATTATGATGGATGATACAGTGGAATACTATAATCGGAATGCAGATGCATTTTTTGATTCAACGATTCATGCGGATATGTCTGAGCAGATCAGGGCATTTCTGGAATTTTTACCTGCCGGAGGGACGATTCTGGATGCCGGGTGCGGCAGCGGACGCGACAGCCTTGTCTTTCTGGAACGTGGATTTCATGTGGAGGCGTTCGATGCTTCGGAAGAAATGTGCAAACGGGCAGCGAAAGTATTGGGAAAAGAAGTACGGCAGTGCCGTTTTGAAGATATGGCTTTTCAGGAGCAATTTGATGGAATCTGGGCCTGTGCGTCATTAGTTCATGTAAAAACGGAAGATCTGCCGGAGGTTATCAGGCGCATCTACGGTGCATTAAAAGACGGCGGGATCCTGTATGCTTCTTTCAAAAAAGGGGAAGGAGAAAAGTATCGGGGAGAACGCCGTTTCACGGATGCAAATGAAGCGGTTCTGCAGGCATTGCTGAGTCCGTATTTTGACATTCTTATGATGAGAGACAGCCAAGATGTCCGGCCGGATCGTGCCGGTGAGACATGGATTAATGTAATAGCAGGAAAAAGGTAGGAAACGGAAGAATGTCATAAATCAGGTAATTGTTATATAAAGAATACAAGGAGTTGATTCGATATGTCCGGGAAGAACCATAAGATGGTGGACGGAAAGCTTTTGCAGACAGATAAAAAATATTCGAACCTGAAAATGGGACAAAAAGAAAAAATCAACATCTGGTTAAATGAAGAGATACGACGCTATTACAAGGAGACAGGGATGCTTCCAAGAAAAGAAGCGGCTTTTCAGCTGGTGTTGGATCGTCTTTATGAAAGAATAGAAGAAGCAGATATCTGGATTCCGTATGGGGAAATTCATAAGCGTTTCTTTGGAAGCAGAAACGGGCGGATTGACAAGGTCTATGGCCAGATACAGAAGGAAGAGCGCAGCCTGCTGAAATCACAGATTCATATAGAACCTCTGCCTTACGATTTTTCAGTTTGCAAGGTGGAGGATTATTCCCGGGTGGATCTGTCTGCGCCGTTTACATTTCCCCAGCGGACAGACGAGGAAAACTCTCTGGTTTGTCTCACGGAAAATGTGCCGGATAATACAGCGGAAAGAGAAGATGGATGGAATGCTTTTCGGATCAAGGGGACATTGGATTTTTCACTGATCGGGATTCTGTCGGGAATAGCAACTGTGCTTGCCGGGAATACAATCGGTATCTTTGCCATATCTACCTATAATACGGATTATATACTGGTTAAGAAAACAGATTTTCAGAAAGCAATGGAGGTCCTGAAGCAAAAGGGATATACAGTTGATGACTGATAAAGTGATTTATGAAGACTGAATTCTGGTTGTTGCCATGATTCCGTTTGCTGCAGATGGAAATAAGACTGAAAACATAATGATTAATATGTTTTATAACATGTTTTCTGAACCATTAGGTGTCAGGCACGCAAAACAGCTGATATTGAGTGTATTCTTATGGGTGCTACTATCGACTACGGCATTCTGTTTACGAATTACTATCAGGAATCGCGCAGGACGATGGATGTAAAAGAAGCATTGAAAAAAGCGTATGCCGGTTCCATTCATACAATTATGACTTCGGGCTTAATTCTTGTAACGGTCACCGCAATCGTGGGCGGAATGTTTGAGGAAGCGACAGTGTTCGCAATAGTAAAAAACCTTTCCATAGGTTCTTTCTGTGCAATTGTTTTGATTCTCTTTATCCTGCCGGGAATTCTTGCGGTTTGCGATAAAATCGTAACGAGAAAGAAAGAACGAGTATAGCAGCAACGAATGTTTTCATATTAAAAACAGAAAAGCACTTTTTTATATGGATAATTGACAAGATATTCTTAAATATAATCCTGAATATTATACATTTGTAATGAAATGTCTGGAGAGGAGATGATTTTTCGAGGGGATTTTTATTGATGAAAATTTGATAATACACTTGTATATGTTTTTAAAGTTGTACATGTATTGTAACATGTACAACTTTTTTATAAAAATACATGGCAAAACATACAAAAAAATGTTGACAAAACAATAATAAATGCTTATAATGTATTCAACAGCTGGTGAAAATGACAAAAAAGTATGCAAAAAAATACGATTTAAAGATGTGTGCATTTTTGACATGACCATCAGATCTGTACAAGTTGAACGAATGTCAAAACTTGTACGTATATGTTAATATTCATTTTACAGGAGGAAAAAGAAATGAAGAAAAAACTTGTAAGTCTGTTTATGGCAGCAGCAATGGTATTCTCACTGGCAGCATGCGGCAACAGCGGTGGAGGAAGCTCAGACGGAACTTCAGCTGACGGTGCTGCATCAAACGGCAAGACTGTAGGTATCTGCATGCCTACACAGTCATCCGAACGTTGGATCAACGATGGTGCCAACATGAAGAAAGTTCTGGAAGAAAAAGGTTATAAGGTTGAATTACAGTATGCAGAGGATGATACAGCTCAGCAGGTATCTCAGGTTGAGAACTTTGTGGGCAAGCAGGTTGACTGTCTGGTAATCGCAGCAGTTGACTCCGACGTACTGGTTAATGCAGAAGCTCAGGCTAAGGATGCAGGCATTCCCATCATTGCTTATGACCGTCTGCTGATGAATACAGATGCAGTTTCCTACTATGCAACGTTTGATAATGTTGGTGTAGGTCGTGTAATCGGTAATTACATTAAAGAAAAGAAAGATCTGGAAGCAGCCCGTGCAGCTAAAGAATCCTACACAATCGAATTCTTCATGGGCTCACCTGATGATAACAATGCATTATTCCTGTACAACGGTATTATGGAAGTTCTGAAAGAGTACCTGGATGACGGAACTCTGGTTTGCAAATCCGGAAGAACCAGCTTTGATGATACCTGTATCTTAAGATGGTCTCAGGAACAGGCTCAGAACAACTGTGAAAATATTCTGACAGCTTTCTATGCAGATGAAGATCTGGATATCGCCTGCACCGCATTTGACGGTTTTGCATACGGTATTAAAGCAGCTCTGCAGGGTGCCGGCTATACAGCTGACAACTGGCCGTTGATCACAGGACAGGATGCAGAAGTTATGGCTGCCAAGAATATCGTAGACGGTACTCAGACTATGTCCGTATACAAGGATACAAGACTTCTGGCTGACAAGTGTGCAACCATGGTAGAAGCCGTTTTACAGGGAACAGAACCCGAAGTTAACGATACCGAACAGTACAACAATGGTGTTATGGTTGTTCCTACATACATGTGTGATCCTGTAGCAGTTGATAAAGACAACTACAAGGAAATCCTAGTAGACAGCGGATACTACACAGAAGAACAGATTCAGAACGCTGGAAAATAATTATTTCCGTTTCTGAACAGTAATTTTAAGATTTAACCCCAATATGGCGGCGGCAGACAGCTGCCGCTGTTTTTACGGAAAATAAAAGTAAAGGAGTAGGAAGGCATGTCTGAAGTAATTTTGGAAATGAACCATATCGTCAAGGCATTCTCCGGAGTGAGAGCGCTGGATGACGTCAACCTGAAAGTTGAAAAAGGTGAGATCCATGCCCTGTGCGGTGAAAACGGAGCCGGAAAATCCACTTTGATGAATGTACTTTCCGGTGTATATCCTTTCGGTACTTACGAAGGCGATATCATTTACAAAGGCGAAAAGTGCAAATTTCATAACATCAAAGACAGCGAGGCAAAAGGAATCGTAATTATTCACCAGGAACTGGCATTAAGTCCATATCTTTCCATCGCGGAGAATGTATTTATGGGCAATGAGCAGACTTCCATCAAGGGTGTCATCAACTGGACGCAGACAAGAGGCAAGGCAAAGGAAGCGCTTGCCCATGTAGGTCTTGAGAACGAAAACCTGAACGCGCCCATTAATTCCCTGGGTGTCGGCAAACAGCAGCTGATCGAAATTGCCAAGGCAATGGCTAAAAACGTAGATCTGCTGATTCTGGATGAGCCTACAGCTGCGCTGAATGATGAAGAATCCGCACAGCTGCTGGAAATCATGCTGGAGCTGAAGAGAAAAGGCGTAACCTGTATCATTATTTCTCATAAACTGAATGAAATCAGTTACGTTGCAGATTCCATTACGGTTATCCGTGACGGTCATACTATTGAAACTCTTCACAAAGGTGTTGATGAGTTTACCGAAGACCGTATCATTAAAGGCATGGTAGGCCGTGAAATGACAAACCGTTATCCCGAACGCGTTGACTGTCCTGTGGGTGATGTGGTCATGGAAGTTAAAAACTGGACCGTTTATCATCCCGAAATTGCCGATAAGAAAGTTCTGAACAACATCAATCTGAATGTACGTGCAGGTGAGGTTGTCGGTCTGGCAGGTCTGATGGGTGCCGGACGTACTGAGTTCGCCATGAGTTTATTCGGACATTCCTACGGTCAGAAGATTTCCGGCGATGTTTATATGCATGGCAAAAAAGTCAGCACAAAGACCGTAAGAGAAGCGATTGAAAACAAGATTGCCTACACGTCTGAAGACAGAAAGACATACGGCCTTGTCCTGATCGATGATATCAAACACAATATGACCATGGCTGCTCTGCGTAAATATTTCTCCAACGGTTTGATCGTGGATCAGAGAAAAGAAAATCTGGAAGCAGAGAAGTACAAAAAGCTGATCAATGTAAAAGCAACATCCATTAATCAGACGGTGGGTTCTCTTTCCGGCGGTAATCAGCAGAAAGTTGTTCTTGCCAAATGGATCCTCAGCCAGCCGGACGTGCTGATTCTGGATGAGCCTACCCGTGGTATTGATGTGGGTGCAAAATACGAAATTTACTGTGCGATTAATGATCTGGCAAAACAGGGTAAAGCCGTAATCGTTATTTCATCCGAAATGCCCGAAGTTATTGGTACCTGCGATCGTGTCTATGTAATTAATGAAGGTGAGATTGCGGGAGAATTACCGAAAGAAAAACTGTCACAGGAAGAAATCATGAAGTGCATTATGCAGCACAACAATCGTAAAGGGGAATAATTGAGATGGAAGAAAATAAGAAAAAATATGTGAATCTGGACGTGAAATCAATCGGTATGATTGTCGCGCTGATTGTTATTTTTGCAATTTTTTATGTTATTACAGGCGGTAAAAACGCAACACCGATCAATATCAATAACCTGATCATGCAGAATGGTTACATTATCGTACTGGCAACCGGTATGCTGCTCTGCGTATTGACCGGCAATATCGATCTGGGCGTTGGTTCTATCGTAGCTCTTACAGCTGCATGCTCTGCAAAACTTGTTGTTGAACAGGGCTGGTCCATACCTCTTGCATGGCTGGTTGCCATCGTCATCGGTCTTATTATCGGTCTGTTTGCAGGATTTTTCATTGCATATCTGGATATCCCGCCTTTCGTTGTAACGCTGGCAACCATGCTGATGGGCCGTGGTCTTACATATACTCTGCTGCAGTCCTTAACAGTTGGTCCTCTGCCTGAAAATTACACCGTAATCGGTACAGGCTTCCTTCCTTCCGTTATGATCAGCTTCGCTTCCGGTAAGCTGGATCTGGTAAGTGTCGGTGTTGCTGCCCTGATTACTGTTGGTCTGATTCTGAATGAATTAAAAACGATCAAGACGAATAATAAATACGGTTTTGCCAATGTTGTTCCCTGGCAGACTGCTGTAAAAGATGTGGTTATCATCGCCCTGGTATGGTTCTTCTTTGTTAAGCTGGGCCAGAATAAGGGTATCCCGATTCAGCTGCTGGTTGTTGGTATTATCGTAGCAATCTATCACTTTATTACAAGTCAGACAGTAGCAGGCCGTCAGATCTATGCACTGGGCGGTAATGCCAAAGCAGCACGTCTGTCCGGTATCAATACAAGAAAAGTATTTTTCTGGATCTACGTTAACATGGGTGTTCTTTCTGCAGTAGCAGGTATTCTTCTTTCTGCACGTCAGGGTGCTGCAAACCCGAAGATGGGTGATGGTGTTGAAATGGATGCGATCGCTTCCTGTTATATCGGCGGTGCAGCAGCAGCCGGTGGTGTAGGTACTATAATCGGAGCTGTTGTAGGTGCTCTTGTAATGGGTGTTCTGAACAATGGTATGTCCATGTACGGTCTGTCCACCGACTTCCAGAAAGTAGTAAAAGGTGCTGTACTTCTTCTGGCGGTAGTTATGGATGTATTGACAAAGAAGAAAAAAGGCTGATTTTAGATTGAACAAAGTATAAAAAAAGTATATAATAAGTCCTGGCTGCTCTGCTTTTTAAGGCAGGGCAGGCGGGTATAATACCCGGAAAACGCGCCTGTGACGCGTTTTTTCAGGTTATGGAAAATGATTATGAGGGACGGTTTCCGGAATGGGAAGTGCCGGAGATCGTTTTGTGAGGAGAAGGCAGAAAATAAAATGGCGAAATATCAACAGGTAGTTGATTGGGTACAATCACGGCTTTCTTCCAGGGAACTGCATCCGGGGGCAAAGCTGGAGTCTGAGAATGAAATCAGTGAAATGTTTCAGATCAGCAGACAGACAGTACGTCATGCGCTGAAGGTTCTGCATCAGGAAGGGATTATTGTAACCAGGCAGGGAAGCGGAACCTATATCAGAAATCCGGAGGATGACAGTAATGTCTGGGGCGTGTCCAGAACCATCAATATCATCAGTACTTATGTGGACAGTTATATTTTCCCCAGAATCATTCAGAGTATGGGGCAGACACTGGGAGCAGCAGAATACGGCATCAACCTGATGTTTACCCAGAATCAGCTGGAGGCGGAAAGGAAGATCCTCAGGAGGATTCTTGCAGAAAACTCACGTGAAGCGATTATTGCGGAGCCGGTCATGAGCGGGCTGCCCAATCCCAATGTGGAGTTGTACAGGAGATTGCAGGATCGGGGAATTCCCATATTATTTTTCCACAGCTTTTATCCGGAACTCACCATACCGCATGTAATTGTCAATGACAGTATGGCCGGACAGATCGCTGCGGAATACCTGCTCAGTCAGGGACACAGAAATATTGCAGCAATTTTCAAGGTGGATGACGGGCAGGGAATGGAACGTTACAAAGGATACCTGAAAGCACTGATGCAGGCGGATATTCCTGTAAACAGCTCTCGGGTCATCTGGATCGATACAGAAACCCAGAGAAATTTATCTGAAATTGCTCCGTGGATTGTGAAACGGATGAAAGGATGCACGGCATGTGTATGCTACAATGATGATGTGGCACATTCACTGACAGCGATTTTACAGGAGAATCATCTGAGAATCCCGGAGGATATATCTCTGGTAAGTATTGATAATTCCGAGCTTGCCAGTCTGAATTCGGTATCTCTGACTTCTGTATCACATCCCATGGAGAAACTGGGAAGAAAGGTTGCCGAGAATATGCTGAGGCTGCTTTCGAATCCCGGGTTTGATGCAAACTATGAATTTACACCGGAGCTGACTGTGAGAGAATCCGTCTGTGTCAGGGGTGCAGAAGCATGAAATATATTCAGAAAGGAAATGCTTTATGAAGAATGCAAAATGGTCAGGAAGCCCTGTTTTGTTTATTTTGGCAGGATGTTATCTGCTGTATCTGGCCTGGGGCCTGGTCCGGGATATCCTTTCAGGCACAGTACCGGATTCAAGAATGATGTTCATTGCGATAGCAGCAGTTGTATTTGCCATCTGCGGTGTGGTTCTTTTGTTTCAGGGAATCAAAGGATATCGGGCACGGTCTGCGGCTGAGGAGGAAGAGGATCCGAAGAAAAACGGGCACGAATCTCATTGACAGGCCGGAAAAATGCGGATATAATGAAAAACAAACAGATTCAGAAAAGCAAGGAAGAGAAGAGTAGGTTATTTGCGCTTATACAGAGACCTCAGTGCGGTGAGAGTGAGGAAGGTTATACAGTAACTGAACATGGCCTCGGAGCTGCGCACCGACAATGGATTCCTGTGAGTCCATTCAGGCTGCGACGGGTGCACCCGTTACAGTGCCGGACTATCGACAGTCGGCTTTTCCGCAGTTCTGTAGTTTTTAAGATCTGTACCGTGAGGTGCAGGTAAACCGGGGTGGTAACACGAAGCGCAGCTCTCGTCCCTGAAAAGAGATTTTCGGGGACGGGATTTTTTATTTTGGAGATCTAAAGATATGCAGGAGGATTGAGGTATGACAAAACAGTATTACAGTGAGATACCAGAAGTAAATAACCGGACGGTAAGTGACGGGGCGAAGGATCTGAAACAGGAAAGCCGGCTGGAGATCCGTCTGTGAGCATACCATTGGTGCCTGACACACGAAACATATGTCCGGACTGGCTAAGGGTATTGAGAAGAGCAAGGGAATGGTCAAGGATGCGGTCAGTGGACTTGCTGCAGATATGGTGGTCAATCCTCAGGTGAATGCAGGTCAGATGGCTATGGCTGGCTGTGGAACCGTATCGAATGCAGATATGAGTAGTTTTGTATCGGCGATTAAGGATACGGTTTCTTCAGTAGGCGGTGACAGTGGTGATATTGTAATTCCTGTGTACCTTGGCGGTACGATGTTGGATGAAGTGATTGTAAATGCCCAGCAGAGGGCAAATCTAAGAAGTGGAGGGAGAGAAGCGATGGCATTTTTTCAGTATTTGAACTTTGACGGCGTGGATCTTCCTCTGCCGGATAGTTATGAAGTGGATATGACGGATAAGGAAGCAGACAGCGGTGGAGAAACAGAGGCAGGAACCACGCAGAGGGATGTGGTGAGAACTGGTGTTATTACGATATCTGTTTCCTTTTCTGTTACCCAGAAGTGGCTAAGGTTACTTACCGGGTATAAACAGCAGGAGAAGATAAGAGTTGGATTCTTTGACCCGGAGACTGCAAGTGTGAGACAGACGGAAATGTATGTGGATGGATTCAAAGCGAAGCTTAAGAAGGATACGAGCTATAGGGGGTTGTGGGTTGTGAGTTTCACTCTGAAAGAATTGTAAGATTATAATGACAGGACGCACTGATGTCGATATAATGGTAAGCAGAAAGAATTCTTATTTAACCGCGAAAGGGTAAATGAAAATGAAGATAAAAAAAGACCAATGGATATGGACAAGAGAACCTAAAGAATTTTCAGTTTCAGAGAAAAAGATTGAGATAATTACAAATCCATATACTGATTTGTGGCAGAGAACCTATTACCACTTTAGAAACGACAATGCACCGGTTCTTCAGTTGAAAACATCAGAGAAGTTCTTCTCTTTTATAGTGAAAACAGAATTTGAAAGCCAGGTGCGTTTTGACCAGTGCGGCGTGGTTATGTACCTTGATAGCGAGAACTGGCTTAAGGGATCTATTGAATATGAGAATGAAGAATTTCAGCATCTTGGAAGTGTAGTAACGAATAATGGGTATTCCGATTGGGCAACAACAGAAATTGATGCAGGAATTAAATCCATGTGGTATAGATTCAGCAGGCGCGAAGATGATTACTGCATCGAGTGTTCTGAGGATGGAGTCAAATATAAGCAGATGAGAATTTGTCATATGTATAAAGCTACAGATGAAATCCAGTTTGGAATATACGCGTGCAGTCCTGAGGATTCTTCGTTCAAGGCAACTTTTACCAATATGGAAATAACAGATTGTAAGTGGCTGGCACATGATGGGCAGTCACCAGATGAGGAATAAATATTCTTATTTAACCGAGGAGGTGGGGGTTTGAGCATAACAGTTAATATATATTATACAGGCGAAAAGGGGGCAGCACGAAAGTTTGCTGAAGAGATGATTTCGAGTGGCACAGTAGAGGCAATACGTAACGAAAAGGGGAATATACGATATGATTATTTTTACCCTGTTGATGACGCTGAAACTGTATTGTTAATTGACAGCTGGGAAAACCAGGACGCGATAGATGTGCATCATGGAACAGCTATGATGGATACAATTTTTAGATTAAGGGAAAAATACAATCTTCATATGAAGGTTGAGCGCTATCTTTTGGATGATGAAATTCCAGATTCTGACAAGAAATATATAAAAGAGTAAGTTCATATTTTCCGTGCAAAGATAATATATAAATGCCAGGCAGTTTGCCTGGCAAATATTATTTGTGAGCTTTGTTATAAAGTTTTTGAATGTCCTTTGGAAGATTATCAGGGAGCATTGCATTAATTCTATCTTCGTTGCCATCAGCAATTGCGGTATCGTAATACCAGCATTTGAATTCCAGCATGGCAAGAGTTTTTTCAAGCTGCTTGACTTCCTCTTTGACGGCAGCCTTTCGATGCTCAAATAATTCTTTCCGTTTTGTATAGGTGGAGGAACCTTCTGCAACCCATTCAAAGAACTGTTTTATATCCTTGATTTCAAGACCGGATCGTTTTAAGCACTCGATGATACGGAGCGCTTCAAGTTCGTTATCACTAAAGTACCGGATATTGCCTTTGCGTACCAGATTAGGGAAAAAGCCTTCTTTATCGTAATATCTCAAAGTAGAAATAGGAAGATGAAACATCTCGGATACCTGACCAATTGTGTACATAAAAATACCTTCTTTCAAAATTTGAAAATAATACTTGACCTAAAGTAAGGTTTAGGTCTTATGATAATATCATAAAGCAAAAAGACTTATTTTTCAATAATTTTTTACGGAGGTAGTACTATGAAGACAGAAGAACTAAAGATGGTTTCAGAGTGGGATAAGACCTTTCCAAAGAGTGAAAAGGTGGAGCATAAGAAGATTACATTTGTGAATCGATACGGCATCACGCTTGTAGCGGACATGTATACGCCAAAGAATGTAGAGGGTAAACTTCCGGCAATTGCAGTGAGCGGTCCCTTCGGTGCGGTAAAGGAGCAGTGTTCCGGATTGTATGCACAGACAATGGCAGAAAGAGGATTTCTCACAATTGCATTTGATCCCT
>JAQYDI010000119.1 GCA_028724245.1 Lachnospiraceae bacterium | reverse complement strand
GCAGGTGAATCTGGAATATAAACAAGAGAAAAAAATAATTTTTAAACTCCATTTGCACTCCATTTGGTCTTTTCGACACCCCGCAAAGCCTTTATTTATGGGCTTTTCCGCGATTTTTCAAGCTACTCAAACTCAATCGTTCCCGGCGGTTTCGAGGTCAGGTCATACATTACTCTGTTTACGCCTTTCACTTCATTGATGATCCGGTTGGTTACCTTGAACAGCACTTCATAAGGGATTTCTGATGCTTCTGCTGTCATGAAGTCAGAGGTATTTACTGCTCTTAATGCAATTGCATAGTCATATGTTCTGAAGTCGCCCATAACACCTACGGATCTCATGTTCGTGAGGCCTGCGAAGTACTGGCCAAGGCCTTTATCAAGGCCGGCTTTTGCGATTTCTTCGCGGTAGATGTAATCTGCTTCCTGTACGATTTTCACCTTTTCTTCGGTTACCTCACCGATGATACGGATGCCAAGGCCCGGACCCGGGAAGGGCTGACGGTATACCAGATATTCAGGAATACCCAGTTCCAGTCCTGCTTTGCGGACTTCATCCTTGAACAGCATACGCAGGGGTTCGATGATTTCCTTGAAATCAACTACGTCGGGGAGACCGCCCACATTGTGGTGGGATTTGATGGTTGCGGATTTGCCCAGACCGCTTTCAATTACGTCAGGATAAATCGTTCCCTGTACCAGATAGTCAACGGCTCCGATTTTCTTTGCTTCTTCTTCAAAGACACGGATGAATTCCTCACCGATGATCTTGCGTTTTGCTTCGGGTTCTTCGACACCTTTCAGTTTGTCGTAGTATCTCTGCTGTGCATTGACACGGATAAAATTCAGTTCGTAGGAGCCGTCAGGACCGAATACCGCTTCTACTTCATCGCCTTCATTTTTACGAAGAAGGCCATGATCTACAAAAACGCAGGTCAGCTGTTTGCCGATTGCTTTGGAGAGCAGTACAGCTGCTACGGAAGAGTCCACACCGCCTGATAATGCGCAGAGAACTTTACCGTCTCCGATCTTTTCCCTGAGGGCTTTGATTGTTTCATCCACGAAAGAGCCCATCTGCCAGTCACCTCTGCATCCGCAGATATTGATGACAAAGTTTCTCAGCATCTGCATACCTTCCTTTGTATGCATAACTTCGGGATGGAACTGTGTTGCATAAAATTTCTTCTCGGGACACGCCATGGCTGCAACCGGACATACAGGAGTACTTGCAGTAACCTTAAATCCTTCGGGTGCCTGTGCGATATAATCTGTGTGGCTCATCCAGCATACTGTTTTTTCAGATACACCTTCAAATAAAGCGTCTGTTGTATCAACAGTTACTTCCGTATGACCGTATTCACTGACCGGTGCTGTTTTAACTTCGCCGCCCAGTGTATATGCCATCAGCTGTGAACCATAGCAGATACCAAGAATGGGAATTCCAGCTTCAAAAATTGCTTTCTCATAATGAGGTGAAGCTTCATCATATACACTGTTGGGACCGCCTGTGAAAATGATTCCTTTGGGATTCATCTTTTTAATTTCATCCAGGCTCATGGTATAGGGTTTGACTTCACAATAGACGTTGCATTCTCTGACACGTCTTGCAATCAGCTGATTGTACTGTCCGCCAAAGTCCAGTACGATAACTAACTCTCTTTCCATGTTTTCCTCCTGTTGCGCCGCAGGGCGCATAAGTAAATTCGGGAATGTATACATTTCGAAATATCAGATTCCGACTCAGCTATACATTCCCCGCAAGCTCTCAAATCACGCCTTTTCAATTCTCTTCCGGTGATCTAATCTTCAAAGATATCTTCTTCTTCGATCTCTGTCCGTTCCGGAGCCGCTTCCGCCGTTTCTTCCGCAGATGTTTCCGGCTCTTCTGGCGTTTCCTCCGCAGATGCTCCTGACTCTTCTGCAGTTTCTTCCTTTACAGACTCTTCT
Organism: Lachnospiraceae bacterium; assembly: GCA_028724245.1. Taxonomy (GTDB): domain Bacteria; phylum Bacillota; class Clostridia; order Lachnospirales; family Lachnospiraceae; genus TWA4. Next base: position 34,882 of record JAQYDI010000119.1, on the reverse strand, counting down.
TTTACAGCTTCTTCAGTTTCCGCATCTGCCGCATCAGAGACATTTTCTACTTCCACATCTGACAGTTCTGCGCCGCAGGTATTGCAGAAACGGGATCCTGCCGGAGATTTGCCTCCGCATTCCGGACAGGTTACTGTTTTTTTCAGCTTGTCCAGCTCTGCTTCAAGATTAATTATTTTTTCCCTGCTGTCAGCTACTTTCTGAAGCAGCGGGATAAATACTTCATCAATTTCTCCTGAGGCATGAGCACAGAACAGCTTTCCGATCTCCGCATACGTATTGCTCATCTTCAGTTCTTCAGCTTTCATATCCGCTTTTATCTTTGCGATTGCAGCTGCTTCTCTGGCTGCATCCATCGCTTTTTTACCATTTTCTTTTAAAAATTCACTGAAACCATCCATAGCCATCACAAATCCCCTCCTTTTTCGATTCGCTTTCATCCACACCTGATATTTTATCGATTTGTATAACTGTTCAGAGTCAGGCAGATTCATAATTTTTGATACATGTATCCCAATTATAATGAACCGAAAAACAAAAGTCAACCTCTCCGTATATTTTCCGCACGGCAAACGCACGTTTTTGTTACTGTTCAGACATCAGATATTTTTTCAGGTACTTTCCGGTGTAGGACTGCTCACACTGCACGATTTCTTCCGGTGTTCCTTTTGCAATAACGGTTCCGCCGCCGCTTCCGCCTTCCGGTCCCATGTCAATGATGTAATCTGCGGTTTTGATTACATCCAGATTATGCTCAATGACAATTACCGTATTGCCGCCTTCCGCCAGACGCTCCAGAATCTGGATCAGTTTGTGCACATCCGCAAAATGCAGACCGGTTGTAGGTTCATCCAGAATATATATCGTCTTTCCGGTGCTGCGCCGGCTTAATTCTGTTGCCAGTTTGATTCGCTGCGCTTCGCCGCCGGATAAGGTGGTAGAAGGCTGTCCCAGTTTAATATAGGACAGTCCCACATCCTTCAGAGTTTCGATTTTTCTCTGAATGGAAGGCAGATTTTTGAAAAATTCCACGGCTTCTTCCACTGTCATGTCGAGAACATCAAAAATATTCTTATCTTTATAGTGTACTTCCAGTGTTTCCCGATTGTAACGTTTTCCTTTGCAGACATCACAGGGCACATAGACATCCGGCAGAAAATGCATCTCAATCTTCAAAATACCATCTCCGCCGCAGGCTTCGCACCGCCCGCCTTTTACATTAAAGCTGAATCTGCCCTTTTTATAGCCTCTTGCTTTTGCATCCGGCGTGGAGGCAAAGAGATCACGGATCTGATCAAATACACCGGTATAGGTAGCAGGATTGGAACGGGGAGTCCTGCCGATCGGCGACTGGTCAATAACAATGACCTTATCCAGCTGTTCCACCCCTTCGATACTGTCGTATTTGCCGGGAATTGTATGAGCCCGGTTCAGCTTGCGTGCCAGTGCTTTATAAAGGATCTCGTTCACCAGTGAACTCTTACCGGAACCGGAAACTCCTGTGACACACGTAAATACACCCAGCGGAAAGTCTACATCAATATGGCGCAGATTGTTCTCCGCAGCGCCTTTGACATGCAGCCAGCCCGCAGGAGTCCTGCGCGTTTCCGGTACGGGAATTTTCAGACGGCCGCTCAGATAGGCACCGGTTATGGATTTCCGGCTTTTCATAATCTGGGCTGCTGTTCCCTGCGCAATAACTTCTCCACCATGTTCGCCGGCACCGGGGCCGATATCCACAATATAGTCTGCTGCATACATGGTATCCTCATCGTGTTCCACTACGATTACGCTGTTTCCCAGATCCCGCAGCTGCTTCAGCGTGTGGATCAGCTTATCATTGTCTCTCTGGTGCAGACCGATGCTCGGCTCGTCCAGAATATATGCTACACCCACCAGACCGGAACCGATCTGTGTAGCCAGACGGATTCTCTGTGCCTCCCCGCCGGACAGCGTACCGGTTGCCCGGGACAGTGACAGATAATCAAGCCCCACATCGATCAGGAACTGAATCCGCGACCGGATTTCCTTCAGAACCTGATTACCGATTGCTTTCTGCATATCGGTCAGTTCCATATGCCCCAGAAAATCATGAAACTCGCCGATTGACATCTGTGTCATCTCGTAAATATTCAGGCCGCTGACCGTAACTGCAAGGGAAGACCGTTTCAAACGCTGGCCGCCGCAGAGCTTGCAGGGTGTAATACGCATATAATTTTCGTACTCTGCCTTTGATGCTTCCGAACCGGTTTCCCGGTAACGTCGCTCCATATTTTTAATCAATCCTTCAAAAGCCACATCGTAAACGCCTTCGCCGCGCATCCCTTTATAATGAACTTTTACCTCATGTCCGCCGGTTCCATGAATCAGTATGTCATAAATCTCCTTCGGATATTCACAGAAAGGGGTATCCAGACTGAAATGATACTCTTCGGCAAGGGCTGTAAGGATTGCGTGAGTAAAGCTGGATTTGTCCATACAGCTTTGCCATCCCGGCACAATAATCGCTCCCTGTGCAATACTCAGGGAAGGATCGGGAATCATCATATCCACATCAAATTCCATCTTGTAGCCCAGACCTGCACAGTTGGGGCAGGCACCGAATGGATTGTTGAAGGAAAAACTCCGCGGCTCTACCTCTTCAATGCTGATACCGCAGTCAGGGCAGGCAAAGCTGGTGCTGAACCTCAGCGGTTCGCCTCCCACAACATCTACAACCATCAGCCCATCCGTGAGGCCAAGAACTGTTTCTATGGAATCAGACAGACGCCGTTCAATCCCCTCTTTGATCACCAGACGATCGACCACAATCTCGATATTGTGCTTGATATTTTTGTCCAGCTCAATTTTCTCGCTGAGTTCATACATATTATCATCAACAATGACCCGGACGTAACCGCTTTTTTTTGCATTCTCCAGAACCTTTTCATGACGGCCCTTTCTTCCCCGGACAACAGGAGCCAGAAGCTGAATTTTTGTTCGTTCCGGCAGCTTCATCAGCTGATTGACCATCTGATCTACACTCTGCTTCCGAATCTCCCTGCCGCACTGCGGACAATGTACAATACCGGTTCGCGCATACAGCAAACGAAGATAATCATAAATTTCCGTTACCGTGCCGACTGTGGAACGGGGATTGCGGTTGGTTGATTTCTGATCAATGGAAATAGCCGGCGGCAGTCCTTCGATACTTTCCACATCCGGTTTTTCCATCTGGCCCAGAAACTGTCTTGCATAAGAAGACAGCGATTCCATGTATCGTCTCTGTCCTTCCGCGTAGATCGTATCAAATGCCAGTGAAGATTTCCCTGAACCGCTCAAACCGGTCAATACCACCAGTTTATTTCTCGGAATATCAATCGATATATTCTTCAGATTGTGCTCATGAGCGCCCCGTATGCTGATATATTTCATTTTTGTTCCCATAGCTCTGCTGTCTCCGTTTCATTTTTCGTCTATACTGTATGACTGCACTGGTCAATCCAGATGCTTTTTCAATTCCAGCATCTTATCACGCAGCTGTGCTGCTTCCTCGAAGTTCAGCTCCGCAGCCGCCTGTGTCATCTTTTTCTTTATCTGTGCGATCAGCTTCTGCAATTCCTTGCGATCCATGGATTCCGGATCCTTATCCAGCGTCTTCTTGCCCGGCACGGCCTCTTTGGAAATGCGGATCAGATCTCTGACTGCCTTATGAATCGTCTGCGGTGTAATTCCATGTTCTTCATTGTAGGCTTCCTGAATTGCCCGTCTCCGATTCGTTTCTTCAATCGCTTCCCGCATGGAATCTGTGATCGTGTCTGCATACATCACCACATGACCGTCTGCATTTCGTGCCGCCCGCCCGATAGTCTGGATCAACGAAGTCCGCGAACGCAGGAAACCTTCTTTATCTGCATCCAGAATGGCTACCATACTGATCTCCGGAATATCAAGACCTTCTCTCAGCAGATTGATACCCACAAGAACATCAAATACATCAAGACGCATGTCGCGAATGATTTCCGAACGTTCCAGTGTATCTATATCCGAATGCAGATAACGTACCCGTATTCCCACTTCTTTCATATAAGAAGTCAGATCCTCCGCCATCCGCTTCGTCAGCGTCGTTACCAGAACCTTATTCTTTTTATCTACCTCCTGACGAATCCGTCCGATCAGATCATCGATCTGACCTTCCACCGGGCAGACCTCAATCTTCGGATCCAGAAGCCCCGTCGGCCGGATAATCTGCTCCACACGCATGAGTTCATGGGTATCCTCATAAACATTGGGCGTAGCGGAAACAAACATCATCTGGTCAATATGAGACTCAAATTCGGAAAATTCCAGCGGTCTGTTGTCAAGCGCAGAAGGAAGACGGAAACCAAAATCCACCAGAGTCTGTTTCCGTGACCGGTCTCCTGCATACATGCCCCGAACCTGCGGTATGGTAATATGAGACTCATCCACAATGATCAGAAACTCATCCGGAAAATAATCCAGCAGGGTATAAGGCGGCGTACCCGGCTCCAGACCGGTCAGATGTCTCGAATAATTCTCGATTCCGCTGCAGAATCCCGTCTCTCTCAACATCTCCACATCATAATTGGTCCGTTCCGTAATCCGCTGAGCCTCCAGAAGCTTGTCCTCGCTGCGAAACCAGGCAGCCCGCTCCTGCATCTCATCTTCAATTGCCTCCGCCGCTTTCTCAATCTGCTCCTTCGGCACCACATAATGTGACGCAGGGAAAATCGCTATATGGCTCAGTTCCGCTTTAATCTCCCCGGTAATCACATCGATCTCCACAATCCGTTCGATCTCATCTCCGAAAAATTCAATCCGAATCGCCTGATCCGTAGCTGCTGCCAGATAAACCTCCAGCACATCCCCCCGCACCCGGAACGTTGCTCTGTGAAAATCCATATCATTGCGCGTGTACTGGATAGCAATCAGACGATCAATAATCTCATCACGATCCCGCTCCATACCGGGCCGCAGAGAAATCACCAGATTCTTATAATCCACAGGAGAACCCAGACCGTAAATGCAGGACACAGATGCCACAATAATAACATCCTTCCTCTCCGCCAGCGCTGCCGTCGCAGAATGACGCAGTTTATCAATTTCTTCATTAATAGCCGAATCCTTTTCAATATAGGTATCCGTAGAAGGAACATACGCCTCCGGCTGGTAATAATCATAGTATGACACAAAATACTCCACTGCATTCTCCGGGAAGAACTCCTTGAATTCTCCGTAGAGCTGGGCAGCAAGAGTCTTGTTATGAGCAATAATGAGTGTCGGTTTATTCAACTGTTCAATGACATTTGCCATGGTAAATGTCTTACCGGAACCCGTAACTCCTAATAAAGTCTGGAATTGGTTGCCTTCTTTAAAGCCCTTCACAAGAGCTTCAATCGCCTGAGGCTGGTCTCCGGTCGGTTTGTATTCGGAGTGTAATATGAATTTATCCACGATTTTTCTCCTTATTCAAATCAAAACACCTGTTCTTTTGCCATTATATCAGAATCCACGTTCCCATGCAAGCCTAATTCATGCACTCCAATTTCATGTCTCAACATAAAGTTACTATTCCGACTTCGGCTGGGGGAGTACAGTTTTTGAAGCTGAATGACTGTAATATCCTGTACAGTATGTGAAAAAACAAACAATGAAATTCTTATGTGTGTCCATCCCATGTACTGTTCAGAGCTTCATTTCGCCTGAAAGGACAGAACCTTCGCGGCAGAATGACCATGGTATCCTGTAAAGGGGGACGTTGCGGATACGCCGGCACTTGCTTTTTCAAGCGTCAGCGCCGAAAAAGCTTAGTACCGCTGCGTATCAGCCCGAGCGGGAGCGTGCCCCCGTACAGGATATTATGGTCATTCTGCCTCATAGCCTTTCCCTGTTCAGGCCGAAGTCTGAATAGTAAAAACAGCCCCATATTCCTCATAATACATACCAAAAATGATATCTTACATGGAATACAGGACTGTTCGTTATTCATTATTCTACAGCAGTTCTACTCTGGCCATTCTGCAGGCTCTGATGGTTTCTTCATCCCATACGGATGCCTGAACCTCACCGATATGCGCTTTGCCAAGCATCAGCATGCAGAGACGTGACTGTCCGATTCCGCCGCCGATGGTATAGGGAAGTTTATCGGCAAGCAGCATCTTGTGGAAGGGCAGTTCCCTGCGGTTATCGCATCCTGCTTTGGTCAGCTGTTCATCCAGAGATTGGGAATCCACACGGATACCCATGGAGGAAATCTCCAGTGCACATCCCAGAACATCATGCCAGAAAAGAAGATCACCGTTCAGCTTCCAGTCATCATAGTCGGGAGCTCTTCCATCATGACGTTCTCCGTTCTCCATCACATCACCGATCTGCATAATAAATACGGTTTTATGTTCTCTGGTGAACAGATTCTCCCTTTCCTTAGGGGTCTTGTCCGGATACAGCGCAGCCAGTTCTGATGCCGTAATAAAGGTGACATCTCTGCACAGTTCCGTTGTCAGATTCTCAAAGTGATAACGTACTTCATCCAGCGTGTTGCAGATTACATTAACGATACGTTTTACCGTATCCTGAAGATACTCCAGATTCCGGTTCTCTTTGCGGATGATTTTTTCCCAGTCCCACTGGTCCACATAAATGGAATGAAGGTTATCCAGTTCCTCATCCCTGCGGATGGCGTTCATATCGGCTACCAGTCCTTTTCCTACAGGAAAATCATAATGGTGAAGCGCCATACGCTTCCACTTGGCCAGTGACTGAACCACCTGTGCATCTGCATGGACAGCAGGAATATCAAAATCAACAGGGCGCTCCACACCGTTCAGGTCGTCATTCAGACCGGTCAGGGGATCTACAACGAGAGGAGCAGTCACTCGTTTCAGCTGAAGAGCCATGCACAGCTTCTTTTCAAAAATGGTCTTAATTGTCCCGATTGCTTCCTGCGTCTCATAAAGACTGAGCATGGAAAAATATGTATCGGGTATCTTGGTATTACTCATATCTTCCTCCTGATTCACTCCCGAACGGACAGGGCAGACTTACTTTATCTTCATCATATAAACCCATCATATAAACCAAAAAGATTCCTCAAACCCGTCTTCCTGTCCGTTTCGGAAAAATCTACTCTTTTATAAAAAGAATTATAGAAAACAATCGTTAATTCGTCAATCATTACCTCTTCGATTGCCTACTGTTTCTCTTTCATCAGCACATCAATGGCTGCTTCCAGCTGCTCATCCACATCTTCGGTTGTTTTATCGTCTTCCACTACGATATCAGGAGTAATACCCACACCATGGATATCTGTTCCATTCGGGGTATAATAATGCGCTGTTGTGATCTTCATGGCTGTTCCATCGGAAAAAGGTATGATATTCTGTACAATTCCTTTTCCGAAAGTCTGGGTTCCTACCAGAGTTCCCGCATCGTAATCACGGATGCAGCCGGAAAGTACCTCCGATGCACTGGCAGAGTCGCCATTGACCAGAACCGCCAGAGGAATGCCGATGGAACCTTCTTCCTCAGCTGAATAGGACTCTTCGTTGCCTGCCTTATCGCGTATTGTAACCACCGTTCCTGTGTCAATCAGTTCATCTGCTATGGAAACCGCAACGTCCAGCATGCCGCCCGGATTGCTGCGCAGGTCAAGAACAAGAGCTTCCATCCCCTGAGATTTCAGATCATCCAGGGCCGATATGAACTGATCTGTCGATACGGAATCAAATTCTGTCAGTTCCAGATACCCGATGTTGTTGTCCAGCATCCTGTAATATACCGTGTCCACATCCACCTGACGCCGCTCCACATCCAGTGTCAGCTCCTTATTCTCACTTTCCCGGTAGATCTTGATTCTGGCAGTTGTCCCTTCTGCACCTTTAATTGTTGCGACCACTTCATTAAGATCCATGCCGGTAGCTTCTTTTCCTTCTACCTCCATGATGATATCGCCTTCTTTCATGCCGGACTCCTCGGCAGGACTTCCGGAAAATACACGGATCACATATACCCGTCCCGTGTCCGTTTCCTGCGATATCATCACACCAATGCCATAGTAGGTGCCTTCACTTGATTCCATCATATCCCTGTACTCTTCTTCTGTATAATAACAGGTATAGGGATCCCCAAGGCCTTCCACATATCCCGCATAAAGGCTTTCCGTCAGTTCATCCTTATCATAATCAAACAGAAAAGCAGAATCAATTACGCTCTGGATCAGATCCAGTTTTGATTCCACAGCTGACATATCAGAACCGCTGTCTGATACAACTGCAAGGCGGCTTCCTGAGGATTGGAGTATATACATTCCCACTCCCGTCAGGGCAAAAACCGGAATCAAAACGATTAGAATACCGATCAGGATTCCTTTACCTGTACTGCCTTTTTTCCTGACAGACTTTTTATCTTTATGCTCCTGACTGCTGCCATCTCTGCTTCTGTCGTTCCGATCATCTCTTTCATCACCGGCACCATATCTGATACTTCTGTCATCAGCGGTACGGTATCCGGCGCTGCTGCCGGCATCGGCACTGTTTCCATATCCTTTGTCTGCGCTGCTTTCTCCGTCGCTACGTCGTTGATCCAGCCAGCCGCAGTTATAACTGTTGCCATTATCATGGCTGGTATTTCCCATACCAGTCTCATCCCCCGGACCATTGCCTGCACTGTTATCAGCTCTGCCGCCGGTACTGCCGTCTGTACTCCTGTCTTCCACAGCGTCTTCTCCCTGATGCTGCCGATTCTCCTTTTCCAAGTCATCTCTTCCGGTCATGCGCCATTCACTCCCTTCCGGAAATTCTATCCCGTCCGCTTATCTGTCACCGGACTGAACTTCCCTCTTTCTTCAATAATAATACATGCACCAGTGTACCACAAATCTCCGGGCAAATCAAGAACTCATGTTCGATTTCACAAAATTTTCATTTTCCGCCACAGTGAGATCCACCGCGGAGCATTTTTGTATAATCAGGAAACGCAGTTTCCTGTTATACAAAAAACTGCCGGAGCTGATATGCTCCGACAGCAGTTACATCAACCTGTACCAGTATGACCCACACTAATTATTCAGGGTTTCCATATAATTCATATATTTTACAACCATAAGAGCAATCTTGAAGGTGATGGCATCCTCAAAGACTCTCAGATCAAGACCGGTGCTCTTCTGCAGCTTATCGAGACGGTAAACCAGCGTATTTCTGTGAATATACAGCTGACGTGATGTCTCGGATACGTTCAGGTTGTTCTCAAAGAACTTGTTAATAGTGGTAAGGGTTTCTTCATCCAGATCATCAGGTGACTTGCCGTCGAAAATCTCTTTGATAAACATACGGCACAGTGACATGGGGAGCTGATAGATCAGACGGCCGATACCCAGATTGTTGTAGGCAACCACATTCTTGTCGCTGTAGAAGATCTTGCCTACATCGAGAGCCATCTTGGCTTCCTTGTAAGAACGTGATACTTCCTTGATCTCATGAACAATGGTACCATAAGCGATATGAACCTTGGACATTGCTTCAGTATTGAGCATATCCAGAATTACTTTGGCTGTCTTGTCCATATCTTCATAGCTTTCGGTAGGCTTTAATTCCTTCACCAGAATAATATTCTTTTCATCCACCGCAGTGATGAAATCCTTGTTTCTTGCCGCAAACAGACTCTTGACAGTTTCCAGTGCGTTGCTGTCATTCTCATTGCGTGTCTCGATTACAAATACAATACGTCTTACACTGATATCAATGTGAAGCTTCTTGGCACGGTTGTAGATATCCACCAGAAGCAGGTTATCCAGAAGCAGGTTTTTAATAAAGTTATCCTTATCAAATCTCTCTTTATATGCAACCAGCAGGTTCTGAATCTGGAATACTACCACTTTACCTACCATGTACACATCATCACCGGCACCTCTTGCCAGCAGTACATACTCAAGCTGATTTTCATCGAATACCTTGAAAAACTGATATCCCTGAAGAACCTGGCTGTCGGCAGGAGACTCTACGAAATTAACAATAGCCTGTTCGTAATCTTCAGCGTCCTGAAAAGTTGATGCCAGAATCTTTCCCTCTGTATCTGATACACAGAGATCCACTCTGGTAATCGCCTTCAGTCCTTCAATTGTATTCAGAAGAATCTGGTTTGAAATCATAAAATTACATCTCCTTTTTGTTGTTCTGATGTTTTTCCATTCTCAAAATTGGATTCATAGAATCCATCACTGTATATGATACTCTAAAATCCGGAAAAAAAAAAGAGGAAATATGAAATTTTTCCATATTTCCTCCCTCACAGCTCAGAACCGTATTACAATTCTGTTCAAAATGTCAAATCTTACTATTAGAAAATAGTCAGTTCTGTTTCATTATCGAATACATGAATCTTCTTGATATCGAGAGCGAATTTAACCTGGCTGCCGGGTCTTGCTGTTGTATCAGGTTTAACTCTTGCAGTTACGTTGGTATCGTCAATATCAAAGTACAGGTAAACTTCAGCACCTAACATTTCGTATACACGGATGGTAGCGTTGATAACCATATCAGGGTTTTCAGCGATGAATGCAGGGTCATCATGTACGTCTTCAGGACGGATACCGAAAGAAACTTCCTTGCCTACATAATTTTCCAGCATGGCGGATTTTTCTTTATCCAGCTTGATTGTACCGCCGCCGAATGTAAGAGTAACCTGATTGCCGTCTTTGCCGCATTTTGCATTGAGGATATTCATCTGCGGTGAACCCATGAAACCTGCAACGAACTTGTTGTAAGGGTGATCGTACAGATTCTGAGGGGAATCGATCTGCTGTACAACACCGTCTTTCATAACCACGATTCTGGTACCCAGTGTCATAGCTTCTGTCTGGTCATGTGTTACGTAAATGATGGTTGTTCCCAGATCTTTGTGCAGTTTGGAAATTTCGATACGCATCTGAACACGAAGCTTTGCATCCAGGTTTGAGAGAGGTTCATCCATCAGGAATACCTTGGGGCTGCGGACGATAGCACGTCCCATAGCAACTCGCTGTCTCTGACCACCTGACAGAGCCTTCGGTTTACGATCCAGCAGCTGTTCAATACCAAGAATCTTAGCTGCGTTTTTAACTGCTTTATCAATCTGATCTTTCGGAACTTTTCTTAACTTAAGACCAAAAGCCATGTTATCATAAACTGTCATATGAGGATACAGAGCGTAGTTCTGGAATACCATTGCGATATCTCTGTCCTTGGGTTCAACATCGTTACAAAGCTTATCGCCAATCCACAGTTCGCCTTCTGTGATTTCTTCCAGACCTGCGATCATACGAAGTGTAGTAGATTTACCACAACCTGAAGGACCTACGAAGATGATAAATTCCTTGTCTTCGATTTCCATGTTGAAATCTTTTACAGCTTCAAAACCATTGGGATATCTTTTGTAAATATGTTTTAATTTTAAACCAGCCATTTTAATACTCCTCTGCTAATAAATTATTCCGGCTGCCGCTTACAGCCTGTTAACCTTTGTGATAGCTTTATCCTACATGAAATTGCGTTTTTTTACCATGTGGTAATTAACCAAAAAAACTTTCCCATCTTAGTGGATTTTATGACTGGTCTTTATTTTCATGTTAAAACTCACCCAAACTTGCCAAATCGCCTTTGAAATCATTGTTCTTTCTGCCAATCTTTTCTCATTCAGGTTTTTTTTTTCTCAGATATGTCGAAAATGAAAAGGGTTTTCTGGTAAAAATTAAAAATCGGGCCGGAATTACACCAAAAAACCGCCCGATTTATAACTTTTTGCCAGAATTGCAAACTTTTTTTGTGGATATTGATACCACTAATAAAGCACGTAATTTTAACAATATCAAATTGTAAAAGCTGCAAAATCTATTGCTTTAAAAGATCAATGCCGCTTTCGGTTATCTGAATTTTCTTCTCTTTCAGAAGGCGTCCCACCGCTCTCTTAAATGCATTCTTGCTCAGCCCGAATTCTTTTTCGATTACCATAGGGGCCGCTTTATCTGTAAACGGCAGATGTCCTCCCCTTTCTCCGATTCTCTCATACACTGCCTCTGCGTCCAGATCCATCTGGCGGTAAGCTTTTTCACGAATGGAAAGATTCAATCTTCCATCCTCACGTACTCTGGTAACGCGGGCTTCCACTAAATCACCTACTCTGTGCTCCCCAAACAACTCCTTCAGCGGGATCAGCCCGTGGTAGCGCATATCAACAGCAACCAGCGCACCCAGCGTTTCACTGAGCTGGTAGATAACACCCTTCACCTGATCGCCTGTTTTATAGGGACTGGGCGCCTCCATCAGGTCATAAACTTTCATGGACGCACACAGGCGGTCGCTTTTATCAATGTAAAGCTTTACAACGCAGTAATCGTTTTTCCGGATTTTACCGGTCTGTTCCTTAAAAGGAAGGAACAGATCCTTTTCCAGACCCCAGTCCAGAAATGCACCGATCTTACTGACGGAAACCACCTTCAAACGGGCAATCTGCCCCAGTTCCATGGCCGGTTTATGCACCGTAGCAATAAGACGGTCTTTTGAATCACGGTATACAAACACCTGAATCCTATCGCCCTCGCCGGCGCCCTGAGGCAGCTGTCTGCCGGGAAGCAGCACCACATTTTTGCTGTCATCAGCCTCCCCCAAAAAGCCTCCGTGCTCATTGATCCGGTGAATAACCAGCTCCTGCGTCTTTCCTAATTCTATCATAAATCCATAACCTTTCTAATCTTATATTCAACAACAGCATTATTCCGGCTGCTGTTCAAAGCCAACTGCTGCAGAATTCACAGACACAGTAATCTTCGCCTTCCCGGCTTCTCAGAGCAATCTGATATCTGTCTTTCATGCAGTATACCACCGGATACAGCATATCTCCCATCAATGCAGCTTTTTTATAGGAAACATGCATGCTTCCTGTCCGGAAATTCTCCGGCAGATAAGCAGAGGCGATTTCCACATATCTTCCGTTATTCATGTGCTGATTGGTATCCAGATGGTAGCTGCATACTTCCACGGGATCTTTTTTCTCCACACGCACATCCGGTTCGGGAGCCGGGATCTTCCGGCTTTTATCTTTCATGGAAAGCTCCGGTTCCACACCATAGGCTTCCACATCCTCCTGTCCCACCTTTGTTGGATGGCCTGTTTTCATATCAAGGAATGTCCAGATGGAATATACTTTTACCAGATAATTTCCATCGGCATCTTTCATGAAAAAGTTGCGGAAGCCGTAAAAACCGCGGAAACCCACGGCAAATGTGCCAATCTCAATTTCGTCTCCCAATACGGGAACCTGATCGATTTCCAGCTTCCAGGAAGAAAGAACCCATATTTTTCCTTCTTCCTCCAGTTTTTCCACTCCCTGTCCCACGTATTCAGACTGGAATACGGAACAGTCCTGAAAATAATTTATCATATCTGCCAGCGACAGCCGGCCGTCCCGGCCGCATTCGCTGTATCGAACTCTGCTTTTAAACGTATAATACATTTTATTATTTCAATACTTCCCTATATACACGAGTTACATTTTTATATGTAATTTTGTCCACTTCATCCCAGGTAAAGCCGCTCTGATGCAGATATTCAGGCAGATTTTTCATATCCGCCGCACTGCAGAGCTCTCCTTTCCCTTCAAAACCGTCAAAATCCGTTCCCAGTGCAACACAATCCATGCCGCCCACATCCGCCATATGATGCGCATGTTTCATCAGATCGGCAATATGGCAGTCCGTCTCACCGGAGGTAAGCATGGGATTGACAAAAGCGCCGTACAGGTTAAGGCCTGCAGCACCGCCTTTTTCTCCCAGTATCCGCAGCATCTGATCCGTCAGATTCCGGGGATGGGGGCAGATTTCCCGGCTGTTGGAATGACTGGCCACAAACGGAACTTTCAGCTTCGATGCCACATCCATAAATCCGGCATCGGAAAGATGTGAAACATCCACGATCATTCCCATACTTTCCATAGCCTCAAGAATCTCAAAACCGGCAGGCTTCAGCCCCTGCTCTTCATTGGCAAAAGGCTTTCTTTTCCCATTGTGATCAATAATACAGTTTGGAAAACCGATCTCATTTTCAAAATTCCAGGTCAGTGTCATCATGCGCACGCCTTTATCGTAAAATTCCTGCAGCAGATCGGTCTGTCCGCGGCAGACAGCGCCTTCCTCTATGGTCAGAAGTGCAGAAAGATACCCTTCCTGACGATTCTGTTCCATCTCTTCCACTGTTGTCACCTGCCGGATTTCTCCCCCGGCAAGCTCCATCTGCTTCCTGAAGCAGTCGTACAGCCCAAGGCATGTTTCATAGGGATCGGTTCCTTCCCTGTTATATACAAACAGTGCAAAATTCTGCAGCAGATAATTTCCCCTGCGAAGCTTATCCACATCTATGGCCAGCTGATTCTCAAGCAGCGACTGCTCCGGGTGCATATACAGCTCATGGATGGTATCACAGTGCATATCAATCAGCATCGCTGTCACCTTCCTGATTCTCTTCAAATGCAGTCATGGGGATAAAACGTCTCGTATCTGCTGTTTTCTCCGGATGCAGTACCCGTTCGGCAGCTTCCTTTACGAAATAATCCTGCGCGCAGAAGGGTGTTTTGCCTCTGCGGTCCATCTTTTCATAGGAACCATCCGGCTGCAGGAAACGTGCTTTCAGATTATCCTTCAGAGTAATCCGCAGAATCTCCTTTACCTCTTCCTTCAGATCCGGATCTTCCACAGGGAACATGATTTCAACACGGCGGTCCAGATTTCTGGGCATCCAGTCGGCACTGGCCATATAAACCTCCTCGGATCCATTATTCAGGAAATAATAAATGCGGCTGTGTTCCAGAAACGTGCCTACGATGGAGCGAACCCGAATATTTTCGCTGACACCGGGAATGCCTGTTTTCAGACAGCAGATTCCCCGTACGATCAGGTCGATCTTCACACCGGCGGAAGAAGCCTCATACAGAGCGCTGATAATAACCGGGTCACTCAGAGAGTTCATTTTGGCCACAATGCGCGCAGGTTTTCCTTCCAGCGCCAGATCACGTTCTCTGCCGATGAGATACAGGAATTTATCCTTCAGCCACAGCGGAGCAACGGCAAGCGCATTCCAGTACAGAGGTTCCGAATAACCGGACAGCATGTTGAATACCGCCGTAGCATCTTCACCAATCTTTTCATTGCAGGTCATCAGACCTGTGTCCGTATATAATTTAGCCGTAGAATCGTTGTAATTACCGGTCCCCAGATGAACATAACGGCGGATGCCGTCTTCCTCCATGCGGACTACCAGTGTGATTTTACAATGTGTTTTCAGTCCCAGCAGACCATAGATGACATGACAGCCGGCCCTCTCCAGCTTTTTCGCCCAGTGGATATTGTTCTCCTCGTCAAAACGTGCCTTCAGTTCCACCAGAACCGTCACCTGTTTGCCGTTTTCCGCTGCTTTTGCCAGTGCCGCAATAATGGGCGAATTGCCGCTGACGCGGTACAGAGTCTGCTTGATGGCAAGCACAGTAGGATCCACAGCCGCCTGACGGACAAAATCCACCACATTGTCAAATGTCTGATAAGGATGGTGCATCAGAATATCACCTTTACGGATATTGGTGAAAATATCATCGTCATTCTGGAACCGGGGAATCGGTGCAGGAACATGCTTCGGGTCCTTCAGATGTGCAAATTCATCCCCCACAGCACCGGAGATTTTGGACATCATGGTGATATCAAGCGGTCCGTTGATTTTGAAAATATCCTCTTCATGGATGTTGAATTCCTTTTTCAGATACTTTAACAGGCGTTTATCCATATCCGCCTGTACCTCCAGACGGATGACTTCACCCCAGGCACGCTTTTTCAGCTGCTTTTCAATGGTACGCAGCAGATCCACCGATTCTTCCTCATCAATAGCCAGATCGGAATTTCTCATGACACGGTAAGGATATGCACACATGATATCATAATTCAGGAACAGCTTGCCGATATTGCGCTCGATAATTTCCTCCAGCAGAATCAGTCTGCAGCCTTCTCCGGGAAAACGGAAAATCCGCGGCAGCACGGAAGGTACCTGTACCGTAACGAATTCCACTTCCTTGGCATGGTTTAAAAGGCTTCCTCTTCCACTGTTTTTTCCGGATTTCTCGCCCTTTTCCACCTTTTTTTCCTCTTTTTTCTCTTTCTTGTACTGAAGAAGGACCGCAATATTCAGAGATTTATTGCGTACCAGAGGGAAGGGACGGGACGAATCCACCGCCATGGGGGTCAGTACAGGATAAACAGATTCCATAAAATATTTGTCCACAATACTGCCCTGTTCCGGCGTCAGATCTTCATGAGCCGTAATGACTTCAATACCGGCCTTTTTCAGAGCGGGCAGAAGAGAACGGTTATAGACCTGATACTGCTGCTCCGTAAATTCATGAATGGCGGGCATCAGCTCCTCCAGCTGTTCTGCGGCATTCATGCCGGCAATATCCCGCTTTTCATATCCGGCGCTGATCTGATCCTTCAGGGAAGCCACACGGACCATGATGAATTCATCCAGATTGGATGCGGTGATTCCCAGAAACTTGCAGCGTTCCAGCAGCGGAATCGTCTTGTCCTTCGCTTCGCTGAGCACCCGTTCATTAAATGCCAGCCAGCTCAGCTCGCGGTTTCTGTAATATTCATATTTTGTAAAATCTTTTTTATTTTCATTTTTTGTTTCAACCATGAATTTTCCTCCATTAGTAACTGTTCAGAGCCAGGCAGTTTTCAAAGTTGGCTCTGAACAGTTACCTCCATTTTAAATCGACACATGTAAGCTCCGGCGCCGAATCCGGTCTGCGCAGCAGACATATTCATCTTCAGCTCCGGGATGCACGTTTCCGTCTGAGGACAGGACGGATGCCGTACACTTCTTCAAAAAAGTCAGCTTTGGAAGACAGCAGATTCTGTTCCAGCGTGATATCTTTTACTGCATCTGTAGTCAGAATCAGCTGGTCATCCTTGATCGTACAGCGAATGGAATCAATTTTCTGCCTGTGGCTGCGGTCCAGCACTCCGGCAACCTTCAGAATTGCCACCAGTTTCGCGATGACGTTGCGCCTTTCGACACCTTCTTCCTTCAGTACCTCATAATCAAAATCCTGCGGATAATATTTTACAATGTTGGCGATCAGCCGCTGCTCTGCCTGAGACAGACCGATGATTTCCGTTGACATAATAATATAATACGCGCAGTCCGCCGGATCCGTCATGCTGACAAACTTGCCGCAGTCATGAAGGATCGAAGCGATCCGCAGCAGCAGACGTTCCCTCTTTCCGAGACCATGATATTTCTTCGTACTGTCAAAGATAACCAGAGCCAGCTTTTCCAGACTCTGGGCGTGTTTCTGATTGGACTTGTAACGTTTTGCAATATTTCTTGCAGAGTACAGAATGTCCTCCGTAAAATCATGGTTAAAATGGATCAGTTTTTTATTCAGGGCAAATTCCGCTACGATTCCGTCTGACAGAGACACGCCGGGAATCCACATCAGCTCCGCTCCGGTGATATCCAGAATTTTCTTGTAGATCATAACGCTGGGCAGCATCAGACAGGCATGTTCAATGGAAATATCAATGGTACGGCTCAGTTCATACGGCGTCATGGTAATCACTTTTTCGTAAATTTCATTGAATTCACCCGCTGTCAGCCGGTCCTTCTGGGAACCGTCAGGCCGTTTTCCCAGAAACGGTGCGCACATGCCCGTTACGATCAGATTCTGGATTTTCCGGTCTTTCAGATACAGACGTTTGAAGGTCTCCATATCGGCGTCGATCAGTTCCTCTGTCAGATTTTTACGATCCTGCAGATCGCTTCCCGCAAAATCCAGCATATCCTGAGAACGTACCGAACCGATTTTCAGATACTGGGTCGTAACCAGCGCATCCTTATCAAAAAGTGACAGCTGCGTACTTCCGGATCCCACATCCGCAATAGCGGTCCCCTTCTGGATGATCGCTTCAAACTCTGTTTCCTTCATGGCAATAGCCTTGTAGCAGAGAAAACGCTGCTCCGCATTGCCCAGAACAGTAACCTCGATACCGGTTCTGATCTTGATCTGATCCAGCACGATTTCCCGGTTTTCCGCCTCTCTGAGAGCGCTTGTGCCATATGCCCTGTAACTGCTGATATGATAACTCTTCATCACCTCGGCAAAATCTTTTAAAATCCCGCACATTTCATTGATATGTGAATAACTGATACGGCCTTCACGGTACGTATCATGTCCTGCAGCAACACTCTGCCTCAGATGTTCAATGGCCTTGATGCCGCCTTTTTCCGATATCTGGTAGATGGTCATACCCAGATCATAGGAGCCCACATCAATCGCTGCAAATAAATATACTGCCATTGTATTCCTCCTTTTCCTTTGTCCAGGCGGTTAAAAACTTCCCAGAATCTTAAAGCTTACCGCTTCCTCGGAGATTCCTGTCAAAGCATTCTTAACACCTGACTGGTTGAAGTTTCCGTCAAAGTTCATGAAGAAACGATACTCCCAGGTCTGACCGGGCACCGGTCTTGATTCCAGCTTGATCATATTCAGATTGTTGTAGATGATATGGGACATGAGGCGGTACAGAGAGCCCGGATCATGCTCGCTTTCAAAGCAGATGCTGATATGCTGTGCATCTTTTCTGAAAATCTTCTTATTGGAAATAATCGCAAATTTCGTCATATTGGCCAGATTATGGTTCAGCGGCGAAATCAGCGTTTCCAGTCCGTACAGTTCACCGGCAACCTCGCTGGCAATGGCCGCATGGCTGCGGATGCCTTCCTCTGCCACCATTCTTGCCGCCAGAGCAGTATTGCTTTTCTCGATAGCATGAATTTCCTTATGCTCGTTAAGGAACTTGTTGCATTGGGAAATTCCCTGGGGGTGGGAATAGATGGTGTCTATTTCCTCCAGCTTCGTGCCCGGAACCACCAGAAGAGACTGAACAACGGGAAGATCCATTTCATCCACAATATAATTGTCACATTTTACCAGAAGATCGTACACATCGGCCACCACGCCTGCTGAGGTATTCTCAATAGGAATGACAGCAAAATCAGCGCGTCCTCCGGAAAGCGCATTCATACTTTCTTCAAACGTGGGAACATGGAAGCTGATTACATCCTTACCGAAATATTTCAGCGTTGCTTCATGGGCAAATGCGCCTTCCACACCGGTATAAACCACACGGCAGTTCTCTACAGGCAGCTTCTCCACTTCCTGAAAGGGAATACGGCATCCGCCATTGCTGTACTTGCTCATGAGATGATACTGATATTTTCTGCTGGCGGACATGAGCATGCGGAACAGTTCTTCCACATTTTTCTTATCACTGCCCTTTTCCACCAGAGATTTTACCATTTCCAGCTTCTGATTTTCACGGCGCACATCGCGGATAGGCCTGTTGGAACGCATTTTGCTTTCTGCCACCTGAATCGACAGATCCATTCTCTGCTGATACAGTTCAACAATCTGTCTGTCTACCTCATCCAGCTTTGCACGGACCTCTTTCAGACTCATCTCCTTATCCAGCACCGTTTCTTTCTTTTCATTCATTTCGGAAGTATCTGCACATGCATCTTCCTGAACCGGTTTCTTTTTCATTTCTTCACTCATATTTTTCACCAATCATCTTATTTTCAGTTTATTTTCTTAAATACAGGTAACTGTTCAGTTATTTTTCCGATACCGCTTTTTTCACAACACGGCAGGCTTCCCCGATATAGGAAAGAGAACCGAAAATAATAATGGTATCCTCCTTTTTTGCTGCCTTCAAAGCAGCGTCCACAGCATCCTCAATGGTCTCACAGGCTGAAACATCATCATGAAATGTCCCAAGTACCTCTGCCAGCTTTTCAGCTTCCAGCGCTCTGGGGTTATTGGGCGGTGTGATGGTATACATCCGGTCAAACAGAGGAGCCATCATTTCACATTCTTCATCGTAGGCTTTATCAGCCAGCACACCCATGATTCCGATCAGATGCTCGCCGGGGAAATAATACTCCAGCGATTCTTTCAGCTGTGTCATACCATGGGGATTGTGAGCACCGTCCACAATGATCCGGGGATTCATGGAAATCGTGTCAAAACGGCCGGGCCATGTGGTTTTTGCAAGTCCTTCACGAATCTGCTCCGTGGAAATATCCAGCCCCCAGTCATCCAGCGCTTTTGCCGCTTCGATGGCAAGGCAGGCATTGTCCACCTGATACCGTCCGATCAGCCGGATCCGCATATCCGTCAGATATTTGTAATCAAAACGGATCATCGGAGCACCGTCTTCCGCGTACTCCATCTCATCGTATACGTGAAGTCTGGTATCATCCGTCAAAATCAGCGGACAGCCCATACGGCCGCATATCTTTTCGATTACGAGACGTGCCCGCTTCTGCTGTCTTCCCACGCAGACCGGCGCACGGTTTCTGATAATACCGGCTTTCACCTCTGTGATCTCTTCCAGCGTATCTCCGAGAAATCCCATATGATCCAACCCGATGGGAGTCAGAACGTTGCACAGGACATTATCCACCACATTGGTGGCATCGTCCCGTCCGCCCATGCCGCATTCCAGCACAACCACGTCACATTCCATCTCTACAAAATACAGAAATCCGATGGCTGTTTCAACCTCAAACAGCGTAGGACGCTGCAAGCCATCTGCTTCCATGGATGCAACGGCATCTTTAATCTGTTTTACATAGCGGCAGAAAGCCTCTCTTGCTATATTTTCTCCATTGACCTGAACAAACTCTTCATATTTGAATACGCGCGGAGAAGCATAGCGTCCCACCGTATATCCTGCACATTGAAGTATGGTACTGATAAATGCCAGTGTGGAACCTTTTCCATTCGTACCCGCAATGTGGACAAATTTCAGTTTTTCCTGCGGATCACCGATCCTTTTCAGCAGTTCACGCATGGAATCCAGTCCCAGAACGATTCCGCTGTGGGACACTTCCTCCATATAATCTTTTGCTTCTTCGTATGTCATGACATGTCCTCCTGTCTATATTTATTTTTATCTTATCATTTTTTCACAATATTGCAAGTGTGACAACGAATATTGATGTCTCCGGCAGGTACAGGCTCTGAACAGCAGCCGGTATATTTCTGCTGCTTCTGCACATACTGACTCCATGAAAAACAACAGATTCTCATTCCAATATTTCAGAAAAAACTTCATCCGCTGCGGCCTGATCGGATGGTCCATGGAGCTTTTTGCTTCCTGTTTCCATAATCTGGCTGACACCAATGACAAACGGCTGATCGGACAGACCTCCCTGCTCATGTTTCCCATTTACGGTCTGGGCACGCTGATTCCTTTCATCTCCTGTTATCTGAAAAAGCTGGGCCTGTTTCTGCGCGGAACGATTTATGCCATTCTGATTTTCATAATGGAATACCTTTCCGGCAGTTTTCTCCGGCTTTTTGATGCCTGTCCCTGGGATTACAGCCAGAGCCGTTTTCAGATAAACGGTCTGATACGTCTGGATTTTTTCCCTGTCTGGTTCCTTCTGGGGCTGCTCTTTGAAAGCACCAAACCCGGAAAACAGGGCTGAAAAGCTGCATATTATGCATAAAAATACAGTTTTTATGCATAATTAAAACACGATATGTGCATCAGATCACACTTTTTTACTGAAAAATACGCAAAAAAACACAATTCTATTGGAGACGCTTGCAAAGAAAGTATCCTGATGATATAATCTTGTCATTCGATTATTTTACAGGGTCTGTGAGCCTGCCAAAGAAGGGAGAAATTGATATTGGATAATATAACAGAAACTCAGGTTAGTATACTACAGGAAAAATTCGACCAGCTGGTTGCATTCTGTAAAGAATCCGGTCATATCGATCCGAATCTCTATTCGGAGTACGATGTTAAGCGTGGTCTGCGTGACTCCACTGGTAAAGGCGTACTGACAGGTCTTACTGAAATCTCAGACGTTGTTGCATATAAATACGAAAACGGTCATAAAATCCCCGCGGATGGACAGCTCTTCTTTCAGGGTTACGATGTAGAGGATCTGATTGAAGGTGCCCACGGCAAGCGTTTCTGCTTTGAGGAGGTTACCTACCTGCTTCTGTTCGGTGAACTTCCCAATTCCCAGCAGCTGAATGACTTCATCGAGATACTGACTGCTGAACGGAATCTTCCTTCCAAATTTGTCCGCGATGTTATCATGAAGGCTCCCAGCGCCAATCTGATGAACGCACTTCAGCGAAGCGTGCTGACCCTGTATTCCTACGATGAAGACCCCGACAGCATTGAGATCGGCAATGTGCTGCGTCAGTCCCTCAGACTGATTGCCACCTTCCCTCTGATTGCTGTTTACGCATACGGCGCCCACAATCATTATCACAATGACAATGCACTGGTTATCCGTAATCCCGATCCGACTCTTTCCATCGCGGAAAATCTGCTTCAGATTCTCCGCGTGGACGGTAAATTCACAGAACTGGAAGCACAGGTTCTGGATGTCTGCCTGATTCTTCATGCAGAGCACGGCGGCGGTAATAACTCCACCTTCACCAACCATGTGGTATCCTCTTCCGGCACCGATACATACTCCGCAGTAGCAGCTTCCCTGGCTTCCCTGAAGGGCCCCCGACACGGCGGTGCCAACCTGAAAGTATGCCAGATGTTTGAAGATCTGAAAGCCAATATCCACGACTGGAAAAATGAAGACGAAATCCGCGAATACCTTCTCAAGATTCTGGACAAACAGGCATTCGATCATACCGGTCTGATCTATGGTATGGGGCATGCCGTTTATACGCTGTCCGACCCCAGATGCGTGATTCTGAAACGCTACGCACGCAAGCTGGCTGAAGCAAAGGGCCGCACGGAAGAATTCGAATTCATGTCCCGCGTTGAGAATCTGGCCGGCGATCTGGTTGCCCAGAAGCGCAACGTGTTCAAAAAAATCTGCGCCAACGTGGACTTTTACAGCGGTTTTGTTTATTCCATGCTGGATATTCCCTATGAACTGTACACACCTCTGTTTGCCATTTCCCGTATCTCAGGCTGGTGTGCACATCGTATGGAAGAGCTGGTCAACGCCGGCAAGATCATCCGTCCCGCATACAAGTATGTAGGAACCCATAAAAACTACTATCCTCTGGAGGATCGGTTCTGGTAAATCCGACCCATCTACAGCAAAATTTTCGGATACATGGTAACTGTTCAGAGCAGATTCGCACAAAAAGTGTGACGAATGCTTACATTCAGGAGTACTTTTTTGTGCAAATCTATTTGGCTCTGAACAGTTACTTTATATGCAGAACCGCTTCCACAATCGCAGCAGATAATCCCCATAAGACGCTTTTTCCACATTGTCCGCTGCTGTAATTGTAATTTTCCCCAGTTCTTCGCCGTCCTGATAATACGTCAGTGTCCCGGCCTCCACCCCCTTTTCCACCGGCGCTTCCAGCACATCCGGCAGTTCCAGTTTTTTCTCCACATTGGAAAATTCCTTTCCATCCGTCCGCACAGCAGAAAATGAACCGTCATATTCCAGCATGACCGTCTCTTCCTTTCCGCCCCTTACTTTTACCTGCGGCAGCTCCGGCAGATCCGTATCCTCATAACGTCTGCAGAGAGAAAAACCGTAATTAAGAAGACTCCTTGCCTCGGTAAATCTGCTTTTATAATCAGGAGCAGCCATGACCACCGCAATCAGATCCATATTGTTCTTTTTCCCGGTGGCAGACAGACAGCATCCGGCCCTGCTGGTGCTTCCCGTTTTCAGTCCGGTTACCGTAAAATCCGTTTCCATTTTCAGAAGCTTATTGGTGTTGGCAAGACCGAATTCACTGCTTCCTCTCGCCGTATTGTGCACAATATTTTCCATCCATATGGTACTGTAATCGGTAATCTGCGGATATCCGGTGATCAGCTCCCGGCTCATCAGAGCAACATCTCTGGCTGTGGTCAGATGTTCCTCTGATTCTGTCAGACCGCAGCAGTCCACAAAATGTGTCTGCGTCATGCCAAGACCTGCTGCCCGTTCATTCATCATGACAATAAAGGCTTCTTCCGTTCCGGCAATATGTTCCGCCATGGCCACTGAAGCATCGTTTCCGGAAGCAATCACGATACATTTGATCAGTGTTTCCACCGTCTGCTGCTCCCCTTCCTCCAGAAACACCTGAGAACCGCCCATGGATTTTGCATGAGCGCTGGTGGTCACCATCTCATCCAGTGTAATCCTTCCTTCCTTCAGAGCATCAAAAATAAGAATCAGCGTCATGATTTTCGTAATACTGGCCGGTGAACAACGCTCATCCGCATTCTTTTCATAAATGACTTCACCCGTTGAAGCTTCCATCAGAATCGCTGCTTTCGACCCGATTTCCGGCGGCTGTGCCTGTGCCTGAACCAGTGTATTCCCTTCCGTAAATATGTCTGCATCACACAGGGTCTGCTCCCGGACAGGTGCTCCCGCCCCGGCAGAAAGAACATTCAGCGCCGCAATCAGAAACAGAAGCACGATAGCCGTCAGACGCTTTCCCAGCCTTCTGTTTCCGGAGTTTCCGCATATCCTTCTGTACTGGTACATCAATAAAATACCCCCGCATCCGGTTTACTAATATTCTACCGGAGCAGGGGGATAATTATGATTCATTTATATAATTGCAGTTCTTACTTTTTCTGAAAAAGCGGTTTGCTGTAGATGCCGTCTTCTGTCATCTTCCTGAGAGACTCCCGAACCAGAGGTGTATCCTCCGAATAGGTCAGGCCAAACCAGTGTGCATCTGTCTTCAGGACTCTGACCTTCGTACTTCCCTCTTTGAGCATATCACCAATGATGGTAGGCAGAAGATATTCCGATTTCACATCTCCCTCAGGAACCGCTTTCAGGAACTCCACAAACTTGTCTTCCAGTACCTTCATAAAATCCGGTGTCAGTCCCCACATATTCATGGAAACCAGAGAATTCACATCCAGCTTTCTGCCGTCTGCCGAAGCTCCATCCGCTGTCTTCTCAATATTGTGCGTTTCTTCGATATCTTTCAGATATCCGTCATCATCCATACAGCAGACGCCGCGGGTTACGGTACCATGATCACTGAGCGTATTGCCCAGAACAAAACCGGGCATGCAGAAGCAGTGTTCCTCCGGTGTTCCGGCCAGTCTTGCCTCTTCCTGCGCTACAAGAAAATCATGAATCTTCACAAATGCTTCCTTACCGTAATAATCATCCGCATTGATTACCGCAAAGGGACCATTGATAAACTCCTTTGCAGCCAGAACCGCATGTCCTGTACCCCAGGGCTTTGTCCGGTCAGCCGGGCGTGTAAATCCCTCAGGCAGATTATCCATATCCTGAAATGCATAATCCACTTTGCAGAGACCCTCCAGCTTGGCTCCCAGCTGCGTCCGAAAGTCTTCTTCCAGATTCTTTCTGATGATAAATACAATATGGTTGAATCCTGCTTCCAGCGCATCATAAATGGAATATTCCATAATCACTTCATCAGCCGGTCCCACAGGAGTCAGCTGTTTGCAGCCATCCTTGAATCTTGAACCGATACCTGCTGCCATTATTCCCAAAGAAACTTCCATAATTCCTCCAAACTTCCTTTTTGATAGGTAAAACTGCCCGAAATCTGCTGATTCAGGACAGCTGCGGTTTTCGTGTCATATCGTATCCGTATTGTAGCATACTCTTTTTCTTTTGACCAGCAGAACTTTCATTTTTTGCGATTATTTTAAAAAATATTAAGAAAAACTTCACATGCAGATCATATTCTCTATTGTTCCTCCATCTGAAATGTGCTAAACTGAGTATTATTACAGAAACGAAAGCGAGGTAACAACATGAAAAAACAATTCAAAATCTTTGCAGCTGTCTCCGCTGTGGCTGTTGCAGCCGCTGCCGGTATCACCTGTGTACGTAAATATCTGAAAAACAGCGCAGATGATGATCTCTTTGAAGATGAAGACGACTTCGATTTCGAAGACGAGGACGAAGAAGAAGCTTCTGTACCGGAAGACCCCGCCGATGAAGAAGCCGCTCCTGAGAATGCACCCGCCGAAGAGGAAGCGCCCGCTGAAGATGCACCCGTTGAAGCAGAAGCTCCCGCCGAGGAAGAAGCGTCTGCTGAAGATTCAGAAGAAAAAACAGCTGAATAAAGTTTCAGGCAGAAGTCTAAACAGTAGTTCTACTTTCTATTTCCACACAAAAGTAAGGATCAGAAAATCTTTATTTTCAAAATAAGATATCTGCGAAGGTGCGGTTTCGTTAATGGATGAAGCACAGTTTTCCATATATTCAAAAATTTTCTGTTCAGAAATCAACCTGCTGCGGATCTGCTGATACAATTCTTCACTTCCGCAGCGGATGCTCAGATATTTTTCACCGGATTCCATACTGCCCATCATCAGTGTTTGAAACCGCTCTTCATTCCACTCATCAAAGTAACGGTTTTCATGCACATAATAATTGTCTTCCACGGCAGTGCACTCCGGCAGTTCCAGTTCTGTGCCGACTTCATGGGTCAGAGAAATCTCATCATCGGTCACGCAGAAATATGTATAATTTACCATTCCTTCAAATATATTGGAGCCTTCGGAATAACTGGGATCTCCCCATGTCACATCGAGCTGATACCAGCTGCCGTCTGCCTCTACCAGATTCCACGCATGGCTGCTCCCCGTATTTTTGGTTGTGCCCGACACCGTAATACTTCGGATCCCCTGATATAAAAGCAGATACTGCATGGCTGCCGAATATCCCTGACAGACAGATAATCCATTTCCGAATACACTGCAGATATTCTGATTATTCTCTGAGTTTTCATCATACTCCGTATGTTTTACAATATAATCAAAGGTAAACCGTATTCTTTCATAATCTCCGGATTCCTGATCGAGCCCGGCCTGTTCTGCCTCTTCCATAAACTTCTGCAGATAATCTTCAATTACATTCTGCCACTTTTCCACCTGATCTTTGTCCATGGTCTGTTTCATGGAAAAGTCCAGTGAAAGCACTTTGCCGCCTCTGCTGGTACTGTCGAGACGGTATCCATCCACCCAGAAAATCTCCGGATGATCGGCAATTACATGGTAATATACCTTCTTAACCTGTTCGGAATCGGTGCTGCTCAGCCTGCCTGATTCCCCTTTTCCCATCAGAACGCCATATATCTCCTCATACACTTTCCGTTCCTCTTCCGACAGGGTTTCATAGCAGTACCCGTGCTCTCCCAGAATGGAATTTTCCGTCTCCGCCGCCGGCAAAAAAGCAGGATCCGCCTGCTGCTCTTCCTGCAAAGTACCGTCAAAAGCAGAAGAATCACCGTCCGCAGCCTGAAAAGACAGAAATGAAATGCGGGAACAGCCCGTACACACACATATGGCCGCAGCCAGCACAACGGCAGAAAAACGGCGGCAAAAAGCATATCCATGTCCGCCCTGCCTCTTCTGTCCATGCCGTTTCTTTATTTCGTATCCATATTTCAACATCCTCAAATTCTCCCGTAATATTATGTCTATAGCGAAATTTCTTATTTTGTAATAGCAGTATAATACAATAAAATTCCGCCTGTCAATCCATTAATTCCTGCCGTTATGCATATATTGTTCAAAGATGTTGCTGTTCATATCTTCATTTTGCGGGGAATAATGTAACCTGCGGCCTCAAAAACTGCACTTCCCCTGCAAAAATCTGAACACCATTTTCTGAGGAGGACTGTCTGTTTTGTTTTCAAATTATTTTCTTTCTGATCTTATAAAGGGAATTCTTATGGGAATTGCCAATATCATGCCCGGTGTCAGTGGGGGAACACTGGCAATCTCTTTCGGAGTCTATGACCGGATTATAGGGGCAATCAGCGGGATTTTCACAGATTTCAGAAAAAGCTTCCGGATTCTGTTCCCTCTGATGACAGGAATGGCTGTCGGTATCATCTGTTTTGCATATATCATGGAATATCTGTTTACCGCCTGTCCTTTTCCCACCGGCATGGCATTCACCGGTCTGATTCTCGGGGGAATGCCGGCTTTATGGAATACATGGAAAAAAAGCATTCAGATTAAAAATAATGGAAGAACGGACCGGCTCCGTTTTCTCCGCCTTCTTCCCGGCTATGCTGCCCTCTTTGCAGGCTCTGCTGCCATGACCATTTTCATGTCAGCTGTCCGAAGCCCCGAACAGAACCAGGTCTCGCTGCAGGCCGGCATCAACCATCCATCCGTTCTTTTTCTTCTCGGCATCATCTCTGCGGCGGCCATGGTCATCCCCGGCGTCAGCGGTTCTCTCCTGCTCATGATCACAGGATATTATTGTGGCATCCTGCATGCAGTCCATTCTCTGCTGGAGGGAATCCGGACCCTGGATACCTCTATATTTTTTGAAAATCTGCTTCTTCTGATTCCCTTTGCCTTCGGAATTGTACTGGGTATTTTCCTGTTTGCAAAACTGGTAGAATATCTGTTTCAAAATCACGCAGGGGCTGTTTACAGCGCAGTTCTCGGGATGATTGCCGCTTCACCCGCTGCCATCCTTTTTCAATTTCGGACACAAACTCCATTGACACCGAAGGATATCCCGGCAGGAATCATTGCGTTTATTTTCTGTTTTTTTATCTCAAAAAATATGGAAGGTTGAATTTTCAGTTTTTTATGAAATTTTCATTAAGTTTTGTGAATTTTTATTTACCGATGCATTTTTTTATCATATAATGTAAAAAAGCAGTAACTGTTCAGAGCCAACCTCGAAAACACTATGTGTTTCCTCGGTATAGCGTATCCGCCAAATAGATTTGTACGAAAAAGTGCTCATGAATGCAAGCATTCATCGCACTTTTTGTACAAATCTGCCTGTCTCTGAACAATTATACGTAAAGGGGGTTTTTCTATGCGTATTACATTTCTTGGTGCAACACACGAAGTAACCGGAAGCTGTTTTTATGTGGAAGGTGCAGGAAAACGCTTTCTTGTGGACTATGGTATGGAACAGGGACCCAATATTTTTGAAAATGAAGAGATTCCCATCCCTGCTTCGGAACTGGATTTTGTACTGCTGACCCATGCGCACATCGATCATTCAGGCAATCTCCCTCTGCTGTATGCCAGAGGATTCCGTGGTCCGATCTACACGACTCCGGCTACCGCGGCGCTCTGCAGCATCATGCTGAAGGACAGCGCGCACATTCAGGAATTTGAAGCGGAATGGCGCAATCGGAAGGGGCAGCGTGCCGGTAAGAAACGTTTTATACCGGCCTATACCATGCCTGATGCCATCGGTGCCATCAGTCTGCTTCAAAGCTGCCCGTATAGGGAAATCAAACCACTGTGCGAAGGCATCCGTGTCCGCTTTCTTGATGCAGGCCACCTGCTGGGATCTGCCAGCATTGAGGTATGGATCAATGAAAAAGACAACGGCGGCAATCCCGTTGAGAAAAAACTGGTCTTCTCCGGTGATATCGGCAATCTGAACCAGCCGCTGATCAACGACCCCACTTATCTGACGGAAGCTGATTACGTAATCATGGAATCAACCTACGGTACCCGGAATCATGAGCAGGTTCCGGTCAATTACGCAGCCTCTCTGGCTGAAATCATTCAGAAAACATTTGACAGGGGCGGCAACGTCGTCATTCCTTCCTTTGCGGTAGGCCGTACGCAGGAGCTTCTTTATTTTATCCGCCAGATTAAAAATGAAAATCTGGTGCACGGTCATGATAATTTTCAGGTCGTAATCGACAGTCCGCTGGCCATGGAAGCGACCGAGATTTTCCAGAGCCATTATAAGGACTGTTACGATAAAGAGGCTCTGGAACTGATTTCCTCGGGCATCAATCCCATCACATTCCCGGGTCTGAAGCGCGCCGTAACCAGTGAAGAGTCAAAGCAGATCAATTTTGACAAAAACTGCAAGGTCATCATTTCCGCCAGCGGCATGTGTGATGCAGGCCGGATCAAACACCATCTGAAACACAATCTGTGGCGGGATGAATGTACCATCTTATTTGTGGGTTATCAGGCAGTCGGAACCCTTGGACGCACGCTGGTTGAAGGGGCAAAGGAAGTGAAGCTGTTCGGAGAAACCATCTGTGTCAACGCGGAGATCACACAGCTGCCCGGCATCAGCGGACATGCAGACCGGAACGGACTTCTTAAATGGGCATCCTCCATTATGGAAGGTTCCCGCCCCACTCAGTTTTTCATCGTACATGGGGAGGATAAAAGTGCCTCCGGTTTTGCCGCTCTGCTGGAAGCCATGTTCGGCTGCGAAGCCATGGCACCCTACAGCGGTACAATTTATGATCTGGCAGCTGCCCGTTTCATCAAAGTTACCACCGGCATTCCGGTTCTGAAACCGGAACTGGCCTCCGCGCCGGGGCAGACCTCCCAGAAAGCATTCGGCATCTATCAGCGCCTTCTTGCCGCTGGCCAGCGCCTGTTAACCGTCATCAAACACAACGAAGGCGGTACAAACAAAGATCTGGCCCGCTTTGCAGACCAGATCAATTCCCTTTGCGACAAATGGGACCGGTAAATAACACATTCACCGACTCCCCGGCAGATCCTTATTTTTATTTCTGTTTTTGATTTTTTATAAACATGATAAGAGATGCACCGCAGATGACTGCATAGCCAATGAAGCTGTACACATCGGGAATCTGTCCAAAGAACAGAAATCCCATGATGGTGGAAAATATGATCTGCGTGTAATCATAAATTGATATTTCTTTTGCCGGTGCATAGGTATAGGCGGCAGTGATGGAAAACTGACCTCCCGCTGCTGCCAGCCCTGCGCCCAGCAGAGTCAGAACCTGCATCCCGGACATGGGACTGTGATAAAAAAGAATGATCAGCGGCAGCGTCATCAAACAGCTGAAGCAGGAAAAACAAAACACGATCACCGGTCCCTTAACCCCTCTGGAACCCAGCAGCCTGACCATCGTATAAGCAAGACCGGCCGCCATACCGCCGCAGACACCGGCCGCCATACCCAGCGTATCCGTACTGGCAAAACCCGGTTTTACCACAAACAGACAGCCTGCCAGCGCCATCAAAAGACATCCCACCTGATACTTCTTCGGTATTTCCTTCAATATAAAAATGGAAAATACAATAGCAAAAAACGGCGACAGCTTATTCAGCATGCTTGCGTCGGCCACCAGCAGATGATCCACCGCATAAAAATTGCAGAGAATGCCAATCGTACCGAAAAATGCCCTGCAGAACATGGCTGCATAATTCTCTTTCCCGATTTCAAAAGGAATCTTTTCCTTCACCAGAATCACCACCGCAAAAATCATGGCAACAAAATTCCGGAAAAAACTCTTCTCCACAGACGGCAGATCACCTGACATCCGTACAAAAATATTCATCAGCGCAAAACAGAACGCCGACGCAATAATACAGCATATCCCCTTATTTTTCTTACTCATATACACCTCTCCCTCAATGTAAATCAATCTCAGCCAAAGATTAAACTCCGACTGGAATAAAACAATCGAATATCCGTTCCATAAAATATCACAAAACCCCCGCAAAAGCAAGTATAATGACAAGTACAATCCACTCCCGCAATCGCTTGACATGAAAGGTTGACAATGGTATGCTTAGAAAGTTGTACCCCACCGACAGTTCGATGGCACCATCCTGTCGTTAATCAAAACCAGGGCCGTCCCGCGCTGCTTTGCTGCTTTTCTGCAGTTTCACAGCGCCTCACATCGATTTTACATATTTCGTAACTGTTCACATTTACGTGTTCTGCTTTCTGTAATTCAATGTCTGACGGGAAGGCCTCAACCGGCTGTCATGCAGCCTGCATTATTGTAATAAGGAAGAGGTTAATATCCATGTATCTTTTAAAAACCGAAAAAAGCTTTGACGCTGCTCACTTTCTGAAAGGCTATAAAGGAAAATGCAGCAATCTCCACGGTCACCGCTGGCGTGTTGTGATCGAAATTCAGGGAGATCATCTGATCTGCGACGGCCAGCTCCGCGACATGATCGTCGATTTCAAGACCTTAAAAAGAGATCTGAAAGAAGCAGCAGAGTACTTTGATCACAGTCTGATCTATGAGGAAGGTTCTCTGAAACCCGCTACCATTGCTGCGCTGAAAGATGAAAATTTTCGTCTTGTCTCCGTATGCGGACGTCCCACCGCCGAAAATCTGGCTGCTTATTTCTGCTCCATGATGCAGAAAAAAGGCTACGATGTCCATGAAGCGGTCGTTTATGAAACACCGGATAACTGCGCGGTTTACCGTCCATGAAAACAGAGTACTATCTCTGAACAATTATCACTTTTTTTATTCAGAACAGGAAGTTTTACTATGGCAAATGAATCAGCTTTTTATAATCCCTATTCCTATCCGGTCACAGAAAAATTCATCAGTATCAACGGAGAGGGACAGCGGGCCGGCCAGACAGCGGTTTTTATCCGTTTCCGGCGCTGCAATTTAAACTGCAGCTACTGTGATACCCGATGGTCCTGCACCTCCAATGCACCCTGCGAATTTCTTTCCGCGGATAAAATCGTAGATTTTATCCGCAGCAGCGGCGTACACTGCGTCACGCTGACCGGCGGAGAGCCTCTTTTGCAGTCCCATCTGAAGGAACTGCTTCAGTCCCTTTCAGCGATCCGAAACCTGCATGTGGAAATTGAAACCAACGGAAGCCTTCCCATCAGGCCTTACTGCAGTCTGAACTGTCGGCCTGATTTTACACTGGATTACAAGCTTCCTTCCAGCGGTATGGAAAAACATATGCTTTTTGAAAATTATGAATATCTCCGCCCCGATGACACGGTCAAATTTGTCGCCGGCAGTACGGAAGATCTTCTTCGCATGGAAGCCATCAATAAAAAATACCGGCTGGATCAGAAATGCCGTGTGCTGGTAAGCCCGGTATTCGGCCGGATCGATCCCGCTGAAATTGTTGATTTTCTGATTACACACCATCTTCCCGAGATCCGCCTGCAGCTGCAGCTGCACAAATTCATCTGGGATCCCGGCAAACGGGGCGTGTGATCTTATCTGCAAAAACACAACTGCTCAAAATTGAAATAAGGAGTAAATATTATGAAGAAACTTGTTCTCGTCAGCGGCGGTGTGGACTCTACCACCTGCCTTGGCCTCGTTGTAAAAGAATTCGGCAAAGAAAATGTGATCGCTCTGTCCATTTCCTACGGACAGAAGCACGATAAGGAGCTGCGCTGCGCAAAGGCTGCTGCGGATTTCTATCAGGTTGAATATCTGCAGATCGATCTGGCCCCCATGTTTGCCTTCAGCAACTGCTCCCTTCTGTCCCATTCCACAGAAGACATTCCCAGAGAATCCTATGCAGAGCAGCTGAAAAAAACGGACGGCACACCGGTTTCCACCTATGTTCCCTTCCGCAACGGACTGTTTCTGGCTTCCGCAGCCAGCATTGCCCTGTCAAAGGGCTGCGACACGCTCTATTACGGAGCCCACGCCGACGACGCAGCAGGCAACGCTTACCCGGACTGCAGTCAGGCCTTTGCAGATGCCATGAATACCGCCATTTATGAAGGCAGCGGCCAGCAGCTGCACGTTGCCGCTCCCTTCGTATCGGTTCCGAAAAAGGAAATCGTCCGCCGCGGACTGGCAATCGGTGTTCCCTACGAGCTGACCTGGAGCTGCTATGAGGGCGGCGAAAAACCCTGCGGCACCTGCGGTACCTGCATCGACCGTCAGGCCGCATTTGAGGCAAACGGCGTGAAAGACCCCCTTCTGGGATAAATAAAAAGATATACACAAAGGAGACTAATTTATGTGGGCTTACGAAAGCGTATTTTATCAGATCTACCCCCTGGGCTTCTGCGGAGCGCCCTTCGAAAATGACGGCGTGCTGACACACCGGATTACCAAAGTAATCGACTGGATCCCCCATATCAAAAAACTGGGAGCCGATGCGATCTATTTCTGCCCGTTATTTGAATCCGATACCCACGGCTACAATACGAGAGATTTCCGGAAGATCGACTGCCGTCTGGGAACCAATGAAGATTTCGCACAGGTATGCCGCAGCCTGCACGGGGCAGGCATCAAGGTGGTGCTGGACGGTGTCTTCAACCATGCAGGCCGGGGCTTCGGGCCTTTTCAGGATGTGCTGGAAAAACGCTGGGATTCTCCCTATAAGGACTGGTTCCATATCAATTTTGACGGCAATTCCAACTACAATGACGGCCTGTGGTATGAAGGCTGGGAAGGCAATTACGATCTGGTAAAGCTGAACCTGCGCAATCCTGAAGTCAAACAGCATATTTTTGACAGCATCCGTCTGTGGGTGGAGCTTTTCGATATCGACGGACTGCGTCTTGATGTGGCTTACTGCCTCGATCATGATTTTCTGCGGGAACTGCACAGCTTCTGCGACAGCCTGAAGCCTGACTTTTTCCTGGTGGGCGAAGTCCTTCACGGGGACTACAATCAGATCATGAACGATTCCATGCTGCATTCCGTCACCAATTACGAATGCTACAAGGGCCTGTTCTCCAGCTTTAACTCCATGAATATGTTCGAAATCATTCATTCCCTGCTGCGCCAGTTCGGCCCTGAAAACTGGACTCTGTACAAAGGAAAACACCTGCTGAATTTTGTGGACAATCATGATGTCAGCCGCATTGCCAGCAATCTGAGCAACGAAAACCACCTTCCGCTGATCTACGCACTGTGCTTCGGCATGCCCGGCATCCCCTGCGTTTACTACGGCAGCGAATGGGGTGCAAAGGCTCACAAGAGCGAAGGTGACCCCGCCCTGCGCGCCTGCTTTGAACAGCCCGTGGAAAATGAACTGACCGCATGGATCAGCCGTTTAAGCGCTGCAAAGAAAAACAGCGAAGCGCTCAATTACGGCAGCTTCCGCTCCCTTGTTCTGACCAACAAACAG
>JAQYDI010000118.1 GCA_028724245.1 Lachnospiraceae bacterium | reverse complement strand
CTTTCTGTTGATGTCATGGTAGGGAAAGAAAATCCAATCCCTGCCAAAATCGTATGTGTTCGAAATAAGGCTAATCGTAAGGATTGGCTTGCTTTCGTATGCACAGATATAGCTCTTAGCGAAGAAGAAATCATTCGAATCTATGGAAAACGCTGGCAGATTGAAGTTTTCTTCAAAACCTGCAAGTCCATGCTTAATCTGACTGGAGAATGCCACAGCTTATCTTATGATGCACTGACTGCCCACGTAGCAATCGTGTTTACCCGATATATGTTACTTGCGGTGGAGCAACGTCAGAATGAGGATCAGAGAACCTTAGGCGAATTGTTCTTTTTCCTCGTTGATGAAATGGCAGATATTACATTCTGCAGATCACTTGGCATTCTCATGGATGCCTTAATGGCGAGCCTACAGGAAATCCTGAGACTGAGCGATGATCAGCTTGTTGCTTTTACTGCCGACTTTGAAGCCAGACTGCCTGAATATCTGCGTAATGCACTCCATCCAGTGACTGTAGCGGCATAAATCATTATTTTGTTAGCTGAAATATTGAATTTTCAAGGTGCGAAGCCCATTTTGGGTATGGGAAGTCTTAGATTCTTATTCATTATTCAGGAGATGAAATTATGCAGATTTATGAAGAACTGGTGGCCCGCGGCCTGATTGCCCAGGTTACGGACGAAGAAAAGATCAGAGATCTGGTCAACAACGGCAAAGCTACTTTTTATATTGGATTTGACCCTACTGCAGATTCTCTGCATGTAGGACATTTTATGGCGCTGTGTCTGATGAAGCGTCTGCAGATGGCCGGCAACAAGCCGGTTGTACTGATCGGCGGAGGTACCGCTTACGTCGGTGATCCTTCCGGCCGTACCGATATGCGTTCCATGATGACGCCCGAAACGATCCAGCACAACTGCGACTGCTTTAAAAAGCAGATGGAACGCTTCATCGAATTCGGTGAAGACAAAGCAATCATGGTAAACAACGCAGACTGGCTGCTGAAGCTGAATTATATCGATCTGCTCCGTGAAGTAGGTCCCTGCTTCTCCGTCAACAACATGCTTCGTGCAGAGTGCTACAAACAGCGTATGGAGAAAGGTCTCTCCTTCCTGGAATTCAACTACATGATCATGCAGTCCTACGACTTCTACCATCTGTTCCAGCACTACGGCTGCAACATGCAGTTCGGCGGTAATGACCAGTGGTCCAACATGCTGGGCGGCACAGAACTGATCCGCCGTAAACTGGACAAGGATGCTTACGCCATGACCATCCAGCTTCTGCTGAACTCCGAAGGCAAAAAGATGGGCAAGACCGTGGGCGGTGCCGTATGGCTCGATCCCAACAAGACTTCCCCCTTCGAGTTCTTCCAGTACTGGCGCAATGTCAGCGATGACGATGTTCTCAAATGCATCCGTATGCTGACCTTCCTTCCTCTGGAACAGATCGATGAAATGGACAGCTGGACCGGCAGCAAGTTAAATGATGCGAAGGAAATCCTTGCTTACGAACTGACAGCTCTGGTTCACGGTGAAGAAGAAGCCACTAAAGCAAGAACTGCTTCTCACGCACTGTTTGCAGGCGGAAGCGATGATTCCAACATGCCCACCACCGAACTGACAGCAGACCAGCTGACAGACGGAGCCATCGGCGTTCTCGACCTGATGATGGCATGCAGTCTCTGCAAAACCAAGAGTGAAGCAAGACGCCTCGTTCAGCAGGGCGGTGTATCCATCGACGGCGAAAAGGTCGCTTCCATCGATGTGAAGATCACAGAAAACCAGCTGAAAAACAGTGTAAAGATCCGCAAAGGCAAAAAAGTATACCACAAAGCACTGATCAAGTAGGATTTAACTGTTCAGGCTTCGGCCGGGAGAAACGCATAAAATGAGGCAGAATGACTGTGGTATTCTGTACAGGGACCCGCTTTCGTACAGGATATCATGGTCATTCTGCCTCACATTTTTTACTGCTTCCGGCCAAAGCCTGAACAGTAACCCTTTTCTACTTTTTCCCGTTCACTTTTCTGCTGTAATACAGGAAATACAGTCCATTGATCAGGATTCCGAATACGGTTGCGGAAGGGGCTGCAAGACCGATGTTGGTCAGGCTTGCATCCGGTTGTATGCTCATATACCATGACATGGGGAGTCGTACCAGAAATGTCTGGGCCAGTCCCTGTATCATGACAAAAAGTGTCTGTCCATGACCATTGTAATAACCGATAAAACTGAACAGAATGGCTGTTACGACTGCCTCCGGTGCAAATCCGCGCAGATACTCAAAGGCCCTTACAATAACCGCTTCATCCTGTGTAAACAGAGCTGACGGTATGTCTCCTTTCAAAAATACGCCAATGCAGACCAGCGCACCGATACAGATTCCCATGGTCATGCCGCAGAGCATGGTATCTCTGGCTCTTTTTTCCTTGCCTGCACCCACATTCTGTGCAACAAAAGCAGAGATGGACTGCATCAGAGAACTGGGAATCAGCATAACAAATGCCACAATTTTATTGGCTACTATAATTCGCTTTAAACAACAAACTGTTTGAGCATATGTTTCCGGTATGGTATAATTGAACCATCGGAGGTCTCAATTATGCCTAATACAATTAAAACTATTTCTTTGACAGATGATGATAAATGTTACTTAAATAAACTG
>JAQYDI010000117.1 GCA_028724245.1 Lachnospiraceae bacterium | reverse complement strand
TTTTTTTCGCATGCCATTTTTTCTGTCTGGCAGTTTCCTGCAGATGAACTGTCATCTTTTTTATCCCCATTTAACTAAACCCTCAACAAAGAATCGTGCCCAGGCTAATTTCTTAGCGAGTTTCCGAGATTACTCTAATTTGCTTTCACCAAGCATACCGGCAACCTTGTTGGCAATAAACAGCAGGATGACGCCGACAACGGACTGGAACATACCGATTGCAGTACCAAGGCCGTAGTTGTTGGAGCCGATACCACGAACATATGCAAACCAGGAAAGTACCATTGCATGGTCCTGTACAATACCGTTGCTTAACAGCATCTGACGTTCCATACCTACATTCAGCGCGCTGCCGATGCTCATGATCAGCAGAACGATGATCGTCGGTTTGATGCCCGGCAGTGTGATGTGCCACATTCTCTGGAAACGGTTTGCACCATCCACCTGAGCTGCTTCGTACAGACCCTCGTCAATACCGGCCATTGCAGACAGATAAACGATAGCGTTCCAGCCAACCTCTTTCCATGCATCGATGATACATACAACAACCCAGAACAATGCGGTGTTGGTGGACATCAGATGCAGCTGCTTGCCCAGCATGGTATCGATTGCGCCGCCGTCGTTCAGCAGCATTTTTGCGATACTGGCAATGATAACCCATGATACGAAGTGGGGCAGATAGGAAACCGTCTGTGTGATTTTTTTGAATCTGGTAAAACAGATTTCATGCAGAAACAGAGCAAATACAATTGCTGCCACAGTACCGATGACCAGACCCAGAATACTGATACCGATGGTATTGATCATAACCTGTCCGAAAATACGGTCTGTAAATGCCTTGATAAAGTTATCAAATCCTACGAATTTTCTTTCCCAGACGGGAAGGGCAAATGAATTGGGCTTAACTTCCTGAAAAGCCATCGTCCATCCCCATAACGGGAGATACTTGAAGATAATCAGCCAGATCACGAACGGAACAGACATAAAAAGCAGAAAACGCTGCTTATACATCAGTTTCCAGCTGAACTTCGCTTTTGAAACCTGTGCTTTTGTTTTTGATTTTTTCATAGCACTTATCCCTCCTTTTTGATAAAATAATTATAAAAATTTTATAAAAATATTAATACCCGAAAATTCCGCACTGATTTACCCTCATTTTTTTAGCTTCCTCCGTTATTTTTACTCATGTCACGCCAAAACCGCTGTTAATATGTCAAAAAAAGCATGGAAATCCGTCAAGAATTTCCATGCTTTTATATAAAATGTAACTGTTCAGAGCCAAGCAGATTTGTACAAAAAGTGCGATGAATGCTTGCATTCAGGAGTACTTTTTCGTAGAAATCTATTTGGCGGATACGCCACACCGAGGAAACACACCGTGTTTTCGAGGTTGGCTCTGAACAGTTACTATAAAATTATGCCAAGGGGCAAGCGTCTATTTCACCATAAAATAGCACAGCTTCACATGACTGCTGATTCTGATTTCCAGCTCCACCGGGTTTCTGCGGCCTGCGTCAGCCGGATCATTTCCCACCGGCTCCGCTTTTTCCTGTCCGGTTTCTCCGTTTTCTTCCGGATACAGATCAACCCGCACGTCGGTAAATCCGCCGGTTTTCCCTGTAAATTCACCGGCCTTGTGTCCGTTCAGATAAATTTCCGCGGTTCCGTCCTCCCCGCTTTTCAGATGCAGATACAGCGAACCGGATTCGGGCAGGATGCAGTCGCGGTAAACCAGACGGCCCATATGCTCCGGATCCCGTACTGCTGCAGAGGTATAGCCGAACTGCCCTTCTGTCAGGAAAATATTGTCATATGCATCGTAATGATCGGCTGCGATCCGCTCCGTCAGATACCGGAAGTCTGTTTTCTTTCCGGGAATCTGCACCGATACGCTGCGGCGCAGGTCTTCACTGGAGGCTCCCACCGAAATGCAGTACAGCCCTTCTTCCACCATCATGGTTCTGCTGATCACATCATAAAACCGGAATTCCGAAATGGGAATCTCAAATGCAATGCGGCGCTGTTCACCGGGCTGCATATTCCTGACTCTTCTAAAACCGATCAGCTGTTTTAAAGGCTTTTTTACACGGGAAACCGGTGCTGTCCCGTAAATCTGCACCACTTCATCGCTTTTTACATCACCTGTATTGGCCAGATCAAAGGAGATCTGCAGCTTTGTACCATCCACCGGTTTTACTACCAGATCGGAATAGTCAAATGTGGTGCAGGTCAGGCCATATCCAAAAGGATACAGCACATCGCCGTCAAAATAGCGGTAAGTCCGTTTTCCCTGA
Organism: Lachnospiraceae bacterium; assembly: GCA_028724245.1. Lineage (GTDB taxonomy): Bacteria > Bacillota > Clostridia > Lachnospirales > Lachnospiraceae > TWA4. Next base: position 18,318 of record JAQYDI010000117.1, on the reverse strand, counting down.
ATAATATCGTAATCATCCATGTCCGGAAGCTGGTCATCGGACCGGTACCAGGTCATGTTCAGGCGCCCTGCCGGTGCATACAGACCGAACAGGACTTCTGCTGCAGCGGTTCCCATCTCCTGACTGCCTGTGGCGCTCCACAGAATGGCCGGCAGCTTTTCCTGTGCGGAAATTATGGCGTAGGGATAATTGGACAGCAGCACCAGCACCGTATTGGAATTGACTCCGGCAATTTCATCCAGCAGCGTTTCCTGCACAGGCGGCAGGCAGATGGTCTTCCGATCCACTTCTTCCTTGGCATTTACCATGGAATTGCAGCCCAGCGCCAGAATCACCGTATCACAGCTTTCAGCCAGCGTCATGGCCTCAAGCAGCCAGTCAATACGTTTCTCCACAGATAATGATTCATCAAAAAAAGGATTCTTTGCTCTTTTCATTTTTTCTCCCCGCTAAACAGCATTTCACAGCGTCCGGGCAGTTTAATTTCATTGTCACTGCGCCTTGCCATTTGTCCGCATCCGGCGAGACCGGATTGCGGAATGGCTTCATAATAGCAGGTTTCCTTTCTTCCCGCGAGCAGAAATTTGTCCGGTTCAGGGCATTTTTTTGTCCCTGTATCACAATTGGGGATGGCTTCTGTTCCTGCGGTACTCACTGGGAAGCAGGCCGTATTTGCTGCGGAACTCCCTTGCAAATGCCTTGTTATTGGGAAATCCGTTGTTCAGCGCCACCTGACTGATGGTGTGATCCGTATTTACCAGTTCCTTGTACGCTTCCTCCAGACGGACACTCTGCAGATAGGTCTTGTAGTTGATCCCGGCGTATTTCTGAAACATCCGGGACAGATAGGCGGGGGTATAGCCGAAAATCTGCGCCAGCAGCTCCAGTGACAGATCCTCCGTATAATGATCCCGGATATAGGAGGTAATGGAAGACAGCCGGTTCAGCTTCTTGTTCTTTTTCAGCATATCCGGCGTCACGTTCAGTTCTCTGTACTCTGTTACCATTAGAAAAAGCAGCTGAAAATACAGACTTTTCACTTTCAGCCGGTAACCGCACTGCTTCCCCTCATAGGCGCAGAACATCTTCCGGATCAGCTCCATGATTTCACTGTCCTGACGCTGATTTTTATGGGTAAAACGAATATACTGCTCCCCTGTATAGTAGTCCTCAAATGTTTTCAGCGGCATCTGCAGCACCACGGTCCGGTTGGGCACCGGCGATGCAATGGAATGGATCTCATTGGAATTTACCAGCATAAAATCCCCCGGATGGAGAGGGCAGATTTCATTATTCAGATAAAAATCAAGACTTCCCTCAAATACCGCAAAAATCTCAATGGATCGGTGCCAGTGCTTATCCCGGAAATAGCCGCCGTCCTTCCCTTCGAATAAAAACATTTTAAAAGGCAGATCTTCATTTGGTACCACCAGTTCATGACTGAATTCCATTTATTTCACCTTTCCTTCTCACCATATTGTTCCAGCCGGTAAACTGACTTTCTCACACTGTCCGCCAGAGAACATTCCACGGTGCAGGTTGCATCCGACGAGTGTGCAAAGACAATGGACAATGCCTCTTCAAACGGTACAGTTCCTTCTCCAAGAGCCAGATGGGCATCACTTCTCCCATCGTTATCATGAAGATGCACATGTTTCACATGGCTTCCCAGCTTCCCGGCCCATTCCACAGGGGAATAATTGGAATAACAGTGCGCATGCCCCACATCAAGACAGAGTCCGAAATCGGGGTGTGTGATCCGCTCCGCCACCTCCAGAATGGGATCGATCTCCGGATCCTGTACATTTTCCATAAGAATCTGAATCCCCTCTTTGCCTTCCAGAAAACGGTTGTAAAAATCCACCACCCGGTCGGCCCACCCGATCAGCATGTAAATTCCTGGTATGTAACAGGTATGATAAATAATTTTCCCGGCTCCCAGCGCCTTTGCCGCCTGATAGCACTGTTCATACCGGAGTCTGGTGGCATCCAGCACCAGATTGTCAAATGCCATGGGATTCAGATCCAGAAAAGGGCCGTGAATCAGCAGATCATCCGTCCCCATACATTCCAGCCGTTTCCGGTAACTGTCTACCGTATTATCAAGCCGGTTCAGACTGTCTGCCATGGAAAATTCAATGCTTTCCACGCCGCAGCCGGTTTCCCGGATCAACTCCCGCATCTCTTCGTCAGCAGGCAGATGACTGATGTACAGCTGCCCTTTTCCATCAAAAATACAGCCATCCGTAATTTTATGCATTTCGCTCTCCCCCTGTTTCGCCCCGCTTTATCACGCAGGTGATCAGACGTTCCATGTAGCAGCGGACCATACAGCTAACCGGATCCGGATCAGAATCTTTCTGCATTGGATTTTCATTTTCTTCCGCCGTACCTGTATTTTTCATGCCCGTTTCGGCAGATTTGAAAACCGTATCAGCTTCCGCAAGTCCTGCCAGTTCAAGAATCTTCTCCCCTGCCTTCCATGCCTCCTCCGGGCCAAGCAGCCCCCAGTCCAGCTGATCCAGCAGATGAGCGTAAAGAGAAGTATACGTCACCAGCATGTCATCCTGTTTCAGCCGGTCAAGCCGGTTTTCAAACTCGTACCGTGGAAGACCGGCAGAAAGTCCGGACAGGTGTCCGTATGAAGCGGACATTTTCTCCGGCTGTCTCTCCGAAGGCACATCCTGGGATTTCAAATCCGACCGGTAAAGCACCCATAACGTATCGGATGTGACACCGAAACGGTCCATACGCCTGATGATATCGTGCTGCTTCTGTGGATTCAGACCGGTCTGACGCTCCAGCGCTTCTTTCACAGCCTTCTTCACAGTCCGGCCAATGGCTTCCCCAAGCAGACTGTGATGCCCCGCATCAGTTAATGTATTGCCGGATTCCGGATTACATACCACAATAATACCATCTGTTCCCGATCCGGTAGCCAGTCCCCTTGAGTAACGGCTGACTGCCAGCAGTTCCTGAATTGCCGCCACCTTGGCTTCCGCACAGGAAACCATGGCTTTGGTCAGCGTTCCGTAAGGAAGATCGGCATCAATATGCAGAATGATATTGATGGTTCCCGGCTTGACAGCGTCTGTCTGTATGTTTTCCGGTATCTCCGTATAGCTGGCCGGATCGCCGATACGGGCTCCATTGCCTTCAATTCCGCCTGTAACGATGGCCGTCACCGTAAAATACTCCTGTTCCATGGTCTGTATCGCCGCATTGTCCATACTGGCCGCCGTACAGAATCCGGTGCATTTCTCCGGATCCAGTCCCAGATCCTCTGCCGCAATGATATCGAGGTGCTCCCGGTAAGTGGGCGCTCTCATGCGAAATTCCATGCCCGGCCCCGGATTTCCGTCATTATTGAAAACGGCCTGCAGATCCTCCCGGCAGCCGCCATGATTGAGTCCTGTGCTGACCACCCGGCGTTTCCCCCGAAAATACAGCACCAGAGATTTTTTATATTTATGCAGTTCATCACCGCATGACAATGTACGGATCTTCATGATTCTAATCCCCCTGATTTCCGGATTTCTGCTTTTGTTCTGTTTCCCGCTTTTTTTCAATTTCCTGTTTTTTTCCAGTTTCCTGCTCTTTCAGGATACGCAGAAATTCATCATGGTCGCCAAACCAGGTAATTTTCTTTACTTTTCCGATTTTTTCCAGAAGAGGTACCAGCTTTCCGCCGGTATAATCACTGCTCAGGGCATTTTTATGAAAGAAAATCCTGCCGGGCATGGCTTCCAGTCCCTCCAGATTCATAAGATTGCTGACTCCGAAGGGCACATCTGCCACCAGAATGATATCCGCATCCTGCATAAGCATCAGATTTTCCCTCTGTTTTTCTTCCGTGACCGGCGTAAAGGGCGCTGTTTCCACACAGTTCAGTCCCAGCTCCCTGCAGACTGCCCAGTCCTCACTTCCCTGATTCAGAACACCTGCCGTCACTTCATATCCCCGGTCATCCAGTTCTTCCAGCAGACGGACAGCACCACTGGCTCCGCAGATTACATGAATTCTGAACCGACCGCTGACCTTTTCCTCCTGCATCACGCGGATCGGCACAATTTCCGGTTTATGAAACATGGGACTTTCCCGGATAACCAGCTTCATATCATAAAGGGTCTCCATATTTGCCCTGTTGATGATCTCCTGAGGTGTTCCATCGGCAGCCACCCTTCCATTCTGCAGCATGATCATCCGCCGGCAGAACCGGGAAGCCATATTGATATCGTGAAGAACCGCCAGAACTGTCATATGTTCCTGCTCATTCAAGCCGGCGATCAGCTCCATCACCTCGATCTGATGATGTACATCCAGTGCGGAAGTGGGTTCGTCAAGAAGAATGATCTGCGGCTTCTGGGCGATGGCCCGTGCCAGAATCACCCGCTGGCGCTCGCCGCCGCTCAGTTCATTGTACAGCCTGCCGCGAAACATTGCCGTGTTGGTCAGCTCCATGGCATTTTCCACGATTTCATAATCTTCCTGACTCTCTTTCTGCCCAAAACCCAGATAAGGATTGCGCCCCATCATGACGATATCCTCCACGGTAAAATCGTATTCCACATGGTATGATTGAGGAACAACTGCCACCAGACGGGCACGCTCCCGGTTTTTCAGCCGTGAATGTTCTTTCCCGCAGATGGTGATTTCTCCGCTTTTCAGAGGAAGCAGACCTGAAATACACTTGATCAGTGTAGATTTCCCGGTACCATTTGAACCGATCAGACCCACAAATTCCCCTTCCTGAATGGAAAAGCTGACTTTATCAAGAATCAGGCGGTCGCCGTATCCCGCAGAGACATCCCTGCACTTCAGCAGTTCCCTGCTCATCAGAAACCGCCCCCTTTCTTCGTTTTTCGAAGCAGATACAGGAAAAATGGTCCGCCGCAGACGGACGTAATGATTCCCACCGGAATTTCCCATGCCACCATGCTCCGCGCCAGCGTATCACAGATAATCAGAAATGTCCCGCCGAACAGCAGGGACAGGGGCATGATCCGGTTATGTCTGGGTCCTGCCACCATCCGCACCACATGAGGAACCACCAGACCCACAAAACCGATGATTCCTGTCACGGAAATAATGGAAGCGGTAATGACACTGGATGCAAACAGAACCTTCCGCTTAAGAAATTCCACATTTACCCCCAGCTGAATGGCTGTATCCTCCCCGGTCAGCATAATATCCAGCTCCCTTGCAGAGGTCAGCAGCAGGATGATTCCCACAGCTGTCCATGGCAGCACCTGCCCGATCTGACTCCAGCCCTTACCGTTAAAACTGCCCATGGTCCAGTAAACGATCTGATCCATACTTTCTTTATTAAGGATCATAACCAGAGAATTAAGTGCCGAAAGCGTCTGACTGACCGCGATACCGGACAGAAGCAGCGTCGATACCGGCACCCGTTTCCCAACTTTTGAAATATTATAAACCAGCCCGATTGTCAAAAATGAGCCGGCAAACGCCAGAAGCGTTGTACCGCTCATTCCCAGAAAGCTTTTATTAAAATGAAATGCAATACCAATCGCCGCACCAAGAGCCGCGCCGGAAGACACCCCCAGAACAAAGGGATCCGCCATGGGATTCCGGAAAATCCCCTGAAACCCCGCGCCGCACACGGCCAGACCGGCTCCTGCAATAAAGCCGAGAATCACCCGGGGAAGACGCACATTTTTAATGATGGCAATACTTCCCGCGGAGATTCCCTCCAGATCAGCCGGCAGATGCAGAATCTCACGAACCAGAATCCGGTTGGCGTCTGCAAAAGAAATGGATGCGATGCCAGTCATGGTGCATATGTACATAAGCACCAGACACAGCAGCACCGACAGGGCAATCAGCCATCTGTTCCCATTTCTTCTGTTTCCGCTTTTTTGATGTTTATCCATAAACCGCCTCTACTGTGCATCCTCAAATAATTCCGGATAAATATCCTGCGCCAGCAGACGGATGCCTTCTACCACACGGGGACCGGGACGCTGGATCATATCGGCTTCTTTGGAAAGTCCGTCATAGAAAACGATCTGGTCATTTTTTATGCAGTCCAGTTCATTCAGACCGGAAGTTGCCTTTAAATCATCCAATGAGGTGTACAGAGAAATGTACAGATCAGGATTTTTCTCGATAATGGTCTCCACAGAAAGCTGGGGCCATGTTTCACCGGAATCAGCCGCAATGTTGACTGCTCCCAGTTTGTTCAGTTCATCATCCAGCAGAGAACCGGACCCTGCACTGTAGAAAGCACCGATATCAATAAAAACAGACTTTTTCTCCTTTGCACCGGCAGTGATTTCCTGTATTTTGGCCAGTTCCTTTTCCATACCGTCGACTACTTCCTGCGCCTCTTTGCCCAGATTCATCACCTGACCGGCCAGCAGGATATCAGCCTCAGATGCTTCCACGGAATTGGCCGAGAAAAAGATAACCTGAATACCCACAGCTTCCAGCTGGTTTTTTACAGCATCATCCAGATAATCAGATACAAAAACCACATCCGGCTCACGGGAAATGATCAGTTCCGTATTGGGATCCGTGTAGGTACCGATGGATTCCACCGAAGAAGCCTCCTCGGGATATGAACAGTAATCCGTACGACCCACAACCCGGTCGCCGCCGCCGATAGCAAACAGAATTTCCGTAGCCGAAGGAGAAAGGGATACCACCCGCTGCGGCTCCTCGTCCAGAACCACCTCATTGCCGAAATCATCTGTAACCGTCAGCGGATAAATCACTGCTCCCGCAGTATCTTCACCTGAAACCTCAGCAAGACTGCCGCTTTCCCCCTGTGCCTCTGTTTCCGTTGCCTTTGTGTCATCCTCTGCTGCGCCGCACCCTGCCAGTGCCGCTGCAGACACTGCCAGAAGAACAGACAGGAAAATTGACATGAATTTTTTCTTCATATAAAATACCTCCTGAATAAATTTCAATAAGAGTATAACACAGAAAACAGGAAAAGCAGAGCAGATTTTTATATTCACAACGTATAAAAACCATTACGCCCTTTTCAATCGTATCGCAATCCCCTTTCTGTTTTCTCCTGGTCTGTAATACAATATACGATTTCTGATTTCAACGTTTTCGTTTTCATTCTTATAAGAATAGATTTCCTCCACCTGCTCCGGGCAGTTTTCAGGCAGCGGAATTTCAATTGTCTCAGGCAGCGGCTCATCAAAGGTATGAATGGTGACAAATGCATCCTTCCCTGTCTCCCGTTCGATCCGCAGCAGCCCCTGCCATCCTTCGGGGTGTCTGGCGCTTCTGATCTTCGGTCCGAACCGGTAGGATTGTCCGTTTCGGATGACCGGAACGATTTTCCGGTAAAATGCCATGCCGTTTTCAATGAGCTGCCACTGCTCAGCGGTGAGTTCCGTCACATCGCCTGAAAGACACATCCTTCCAAGGAAAGTATTGGTAATGGAATAGGCAATGCGTTTCTGTGTGTCATCCTTTCGGATAACAGCCCAGATCTGGCTCTGTGCCGGATGGATAACCCGGTGCAGGTTGGCGGCGATAATGGGTATTTCTTCACATTCGTGGGCATCGGAGAAAGAAGCCATGCTTACCTGACTCATCAGGCCCGGCTCCAGACGGTGGCCGCCGGATGCGCAGTTTTCCAGCACAATGCCGGGAATTTCACGCTTCACCTTTTCAATAAAGGCTTTGGAGGCTTCCATGTTTCTGCGCAGACCTTCCCCGGGGGATTCCGCACCGTCACATCCGATTCCGATGGTTTCATTGTAATCGATCTTCATATAGCCGAAGCCGTACTGTTTCAGAGTACCGATCACCTTTTCCGTAAGATACGCCTCCACCCACGGATCACACAGGTTCCAGAACCGCCGGAAATAGCTGGTCAGCACCTGCCCATCTTTATGAAGCAGATGTTCCTCCTGCTGATAAGCTCTGGCAGCCCGGCCCACATTTTCAATTTCAAACCAGATGCCGGGAATCATACCCGCAGACCGTATGGCCTCCACGGTCTGATCAAGCCCCCGGGGAAACAGGCTTTTTGACACCTCATAATCCCCCATGCTGATATCCCATGGAACGCCTTCTTCCTTGTACCATCCGCAGTCGATAACAAAATACTGAAACCCTCTCCCTTTGAGACAACCCGCAATTTTTACAATGTTGTCATGGGATGGATTGCCCCATGTGGTGCAGTATTCATTGAAAATGATGGGAAGTTCCTTTTCGGTCTCCGGTACCTGCTCCAGTCCTTCCAGCGCTGCACGGGTCAGCCTTTCCGTGAAAATGTCAAATGACTCCGTATGCGCCGCGGTAACAATGGCTTCCGGTGTCTGAAAATACGCTCCGGGTTCCACCTGCTTCATCCAGTGTCCCAGTTCCCGGTCCGCCAGACCTCCGCTGAGTGCCAGCCCGTCATCTTTTCGGTACAATTCCATCTGCCAGGAGGCGTTATGAGCGATCTGCGCTCCCCAGAATACATGATTTTCCCGGTCTTCCACTGCTGCAAAAGGAAAATATTTATTCACAGGCATGGAGCCGGCCTGTCCAAAACGTTCACAGCGCACCGCATGGTACCCCCATGAAGGCTCCAGCTGCAGATCTTCTGCTGCTATGGTTTCGTGGCGCCCCTCCTGACTCCATACACTGCGGATCCGGTGAACATACAGGCTGCCGTGACCGTCTCCCTCCAGATAAGGCGATAAACCGCCCATAGAAAAGCTTTCCATCATTTCCAGCGTACACATTTCTTTACTGTAATTGTAAAACCGGCAGAAGATCCGGATATAGGGCGTTCCTTCCTTCCACAGTACATGGTGTGTAATCACATGCTTCCGTTTATCCTCTAAAGTAGTACAGATCTCAAAAACACCGTTTTTCAGAGAGCCTGTCTGTTTTCTGAAAGTAAGGTTCCTCACCGTTTCACTGTTTCTCATGGTATTGCCCATGGCATAGGCTTCCCCGTAAATATCGCCCGTCAGCTTCAGCTGAACCAGCGGTTCCACCTCCGCCCGTTTCCAGATCCTGTCAGGATGCCGCACAGGGTTAAAAAGCGGCAGATCTGTCGGAAGCAGCAGCATGCCCACACAGCCGTTTTCCCGGTTCAGCAGATAACAGAGCCTCATATCGCCCAGAAGATATTCATTGATCATTGCAATCTGATTTTCTTTTGAATTCATATTTAATTCTCCTCCAGCATCCAGACTCTCATCTGGTTTTCCCCGCGGTTTGCCCATGCGTAATAGGGAACAGCCGTCAAAACAGCCTCTTCCTTCCGGGGACGTTCCTCACTGTAAAGCTCATCTCCCGTGCACATGCGGTATCCCGGTATCTTCAGCAGTACATTGCCCTTCAGGACACCATCTTCACAGCGGCAGATCTCTGCCTTCCATTCCCGGGGAATCCGGAGTGTCTGAATATCCTCTCCATTATCCACGCCTTCAAAACAGTAAACAAACGGTCCCCGCATCAGCGCCACGCATCCGGCGTCATCCCTTACCTTTCCGTTGGCAAATACTTTTCTTACTTTCATGTCAAAGCAGATTTCCACCCGGTCACCGGCCTGCCATGTGCGATTGATATACAGATATCCCTTTTTCATCTGTTTTTCAATGGAAACCGGACCGCCGTTTACTGTAATCACAGTACATTCATCCTGTATCTGCACATAGGAAGGAATATGAACTGCCAGCGTAAAAGGCATCTCCGTTTTGGGGAATACCTCATAGGATACCCTTCCTTCCCACGGATAGTCCGTTTTCACAATAATCTCGGCCTTCTTCAGATCCGCTTTCTGTCCCATAAACAGATGGGAATAAACGGCAGTATCATTTTCACTCCATGCATAGGAGCCAAGCGCTGTCACCATCCGTACCAGATTGGTCGGACAGCAGGCACATTCATACCAGCCGGGACGTTCGGGAAGATCATGACGGTATCCGAATATCTTACCGGAAATTCCGGGATTGACTTCCAGCGGATTCACATAGAAATACTGTTTTCCGTTCAGCTGAATCCCGCTAATGGTACTGTTGTAAAGCTCCCGTTCCATGATGTCCGCAAACCGTCCGTCAGGCTCCGCTTCCAGCATACGTCTGGCGAAAAATACCATGGCAATGGAAGCACAGGTTTCCGCATACGCCATATCGTTGGGCAGATCATAGTCTGTGGAAAATGCTTCCCCCTCCACCGTGGAACCGATGCCGCCGGTAATATACATCCGCTGATTTACAATATTATCCCACAGGGTAAGACACGCATCATACAGCCGTTTATCACCGTCTTCTCCCGCCAGATCTGCCATGGCTGTATACATATAAACCGCACGAACCGCATGTCCGACCGCTTTTTTCTGCTCGTAAACAGGTGCGTGCACCTGCGCATAAGCGGTATCCAGCGGATCCAGTGTGTACTGTCCCCAATGCTGCCAGCCGCGTTTTTTCTTCTCTTCATAAAAATAATCGGGATTTTTGCCCCGTTCTTCCAGAAAGAACCGAGCCATTTCCTTATATTCCGTTCTGCCCGTAACACGGTACAGCTTCATCAGGCCGATCTCCACCTCCTGATGACCCGGTATTCCCCGTTCCTTTCCTTCTCCAAAACGGCTGATGATATGATCCGCCATGCGCTGTACCACACCCAGCAGCTTATCCTTGCCGGTGGTCTCATAATAAGCCACGGCTGCTTCCATCATATGCCCCGCACAGTAGAGCTCATGGCATTCCTGCAGATTCTGCCAGCGGTGCTCCGGCTCTTTGATGATAAAATAGGTATCCAGATAACCGTCGGGCTGCTGCGCCTTTTCAATAATATCAATAATGCCGTCTGCCCGCGCCTCCAGTTCCGGATCCGGCTTTACCGCCAGCGAATAGGCCACGCCCTCCAGCCATTTGGCCACATCACTGTCCTGAAAAACCATTCCATAAAATTCCCCTTCACTTAATCCCGCCGCGATCCGGAAATTCTCGATGGCATGGCTCTTCGGAACCCCTTCCACCTCATCATTCAGTACCTTTTCCTGAAAAGGAATCACCACATCAATAATACGATCCTGAATCTCCGACCAGAACCCGTCCCTGATTTCAACCTGACTGACACGAATCTCATTGGCTGTTTTACTCATTTCATTTATCCTCCAGTATCTTCTTCTGCAAATATCGCCGCTTCCGGCAGTATCCTCATTGTATGATAAAATCGGGACTAAGAAAAGTTTGTTTTTCCTACTTTTATTTGCTGAAACTTACGTAAAACGACCGAAAAAAAGCAGGCAATGAAATACAACGAAATCATTCCACTGCCTGCTGTCAGATTCATCCAATATATCCGTTTTATCAACAAAATAAGTAGATGTTCAGAACTTCATTTCGCCTGAACTTTATTCTTTGATAAATTTCGAATCGGAATCCGGGATTCCGCCTTCATCTGTTACATACCGTTCCACCCTCATATGCAGATCATATTTTTCACGCAGTTCTGCAATCTTTCCCATCATGGGCGATGCATGATGGATATCAATTGCTTCCTGATCTCTCCACTGATCGATGAGAAGAACCGTCTCGGGGTCATTCACCGGCAGGAAATACTCATACCGCTCATTGCCATCCTCTTTGCGGATCAGCTCAGCAGTCCCGCTGTTTTCCATCTCTTCCATAAACCTGCGGGCGCTTCCATTCCTTCCCGTATAATACAGATTTACTACAATACTCATAACCATTTACCTCCATCGTTTGTCTTTTTTTCATTTCTTATTTCTTCATCGCCAGATTGTGTTCTGAATCATAATACAGCCCCAGATCCCCGCAGATCCGCCTGTTGATGCTTTCCAGTGCATCTTCACAGATTCCTGCTGCATTTTCACAGCTTTCTCACTGCGACAATTTCGCCCCCGTCCATCTCTCCGTTTTCTTCAAATCCGAAATGATGGTACAGCGCTGCCGCTGCCTGATTTTCCGGCTCATAGGACAGCCAGCAGCAGCGGGCTTTTCCGCAGGGAAATTTCATAATGTAATCCATAACGGCTGCCATGGCTTTTTTTCCAAGTCCTTTTCCCTGATATTTTTCATCGATCATAAAACGCCAGATACAGTAATTATCAGCCGCAATTTCCGGTTCGTCATCATCTCCGATGGTTCCGTAGCCGATCATGACAAATCCCACCGGTTCTCCATCTTCATACAGGCCAAAAGGCAGCGCCACGCAACCTGATGCCTGTGCCGCATATGCTTCCACAATACTGTAACTGTTGGGCGCTACGAAATTCTCCTGTGCATTATTTACCTTTAAACTTACTATTTTCCAGACATTGGTCAGGTTAATTTTCACCAGTTCCATATCAGACCTCCATTCCGATTTCTGCTTTTCTGGCTGTTTCCTGCTTCTACTGCCGGTAAGCTTTTACAATCTCTGCAATATACATGGTGTGGTAATCTTTATCCGGATACCATTTGTCAATTTCCTCCGTACCCATGAAGCATTCTTCCTTCATCTCCTGCGCATACAGTTTTCTGCACACCAGAACAAGCTTCGCTTCCTGAAACGCAGGATATCCATCGATTTCTGTAAGGTGAAGGTCGATTTTATCGATTTTATCCGGTTCCTCTTTACCGGAAACCTTCCCCAGATATCCCATATCCTTTTTATGATCCCCATCAAAAAAAAAAGCGTAAAATACGCGCTGCCGTCCACAAAAGACTTGGTATATCGCTGAGGACGGATATAAACCGTAGCTACGGTCTGCCCCCACATAATGCCAACACCGCCCCACGAAGCCGTCATGGTATTCACCTTTCCGTCTTTCTCTGCCGTAATCAGCATCCACTCATCACCAATCATAACAAATGGATTTTTCCGCAGTTCTTTCACATTCATTTCCTGAAAATTCATAATTCTTATACCTCCTGACCTGCCTGTAATTTCCGAATCCCGTCCCCCGAAAGACATCCGGGATTCAGTTTGATTCTGAACAGTTACCTCGATTTTACCATTGAAGTACGTAAATAGCAAGCCAGGGAAGACTGTTCAGAAACCGGCCTGAGAAATAAAAATTGTGAGGCAGAATGACTGTGATATCCTGTACAGGGATCCGCTTTCGCTCAGGTTCAAACGCAGCGGATGCTATTCCCCTCCTCCATCCATATAATACAAAAATAACGTCGCCGCCAGTATGTCTGCTGCTCCTCCCGGGCTGATATTCCGGCGGATACATTCCCGGTTCATTTCCATCAGTTCCTTATATCCGTTCTCCGATGCGGCTCCTCCGATTTTAAGGATCTCCGATGCCCGGTTTCTGATCCATTCCAGCTGTGCATAACCGCCCCGGCTCAATACATTGGTGTCGTTCAGTTTTACGATCGTACGAAGAAGCACATTGATCTTCACATTATTCCAGTCAAGACCTTCACTGATGTAATGTTTCATCCAGGGCAGAGAAGTTTCCCTGATAATCGGAAAACCGTCTCTCGCCTCTCCCCGGATTCCTTTTTCTCCGTATGTACGGTACAGATATTCTCCGTGGGTACGGGCCGGGCGGCGGTCCATATCCGCCAGTTCCCGGTCCATCGTTTTGCGGACCATATCTCCTGAAAATTCCAGAACCGTTTCTGCCTTCGCAATTCCGGTACGCCGGTATGCATATCCCGCGGCAGCTCCCAGGATCCCCATGGTAAATATGATTCCTTTATGCGTATTTACGTTTTCTGTTGCCTGAAACATGGCTTTCTCGGCCTGCATCCCGATTTTCCTTATATAAGGAAACAGGTCTTCAATAGAATCTTCCCATTGAAAACCTGCGTATACCATCTGAGTCAGGCAGGGTGAGATAGCATAAGTGCTCCTGATAAAGGTTCCGCAGTCCATGTCGGTATGTGCCCCGTTGTCATGGCAGTCCACCAGACCCGGTTTAGGCGTTGTAAAAACCTCCTCCAGAAGTGCTGTTTCCAGATTTTCCCGGATGCGTTTTCCAAAAAACGAATCTTTCCATTCACAATTGTCTGTCTGATCTGGTATATGATCGTTTATCCGCTTGATTATTCTGCCTTCCATATCTCAACCTGCTTTCTGTATTCCGGTATATTTTCCATAATCTCAGACTGGCCTTAATCAGCCCTTCTGGCTTCTTCGATTACATCTGCAATATATCGCAGCAGTTCCTCTACCGTATGGTTCCGGCTGCGGCTGCATATATGTGCTTCCTGATCACATAAAATACATTTTCTTGCCGGCATTCCGTAATCAGATCTGCTGATTTTTCTTCCGTCAGTGCCGATGACATCCACATCAAACAGCCGGCCCAGACGGCTGCTGTCTTCCATGTCAGTCATCAGCCGTTTCAGTCTGTCAGCCGTCCCGTCAGCTGCCACGTAAAACTCATATCCGGTCACAGGATAGATGGATTCCGTCTCCAGTGCCCGGATTCCGTGCCGCTGGATCTTGTTCAGTATCTTCTTTCTTCCTTCCCGGAATGCCCAGAGGTAATCCTCCGAAGTTTTTACCGCGCCGGGAATATTCAGCATAAAACAGATTACCGGTACTTTCCATTTTTCAATCAGTTTCCGCTGACGTGCGGCCCGTTCTTCCCTTGCCTTCGCCATCTGCGCCACCGTCACGATACAGCTTTTTCTTTTCAGATAATCCAGTGTTGTTTTCGGTACCATGCCGCGCACATCATCCAGTCTGCCCTCTTCATAACATCTGCGGACAACAGAAGCGCTGACCGGCCGTCCGGCTTCCTGCTTTCTCTCAATTTCATATACATCAATTCCACGGGCAGGCAGTTCCCGTTTCAGGCATACATTGTATTCCCCCGTTACTGCACAGGACGGTTCACTTCCCACATAGCGCTTCGTAATTCCAAGCCGTCCGGCAATGAATTTACTGAAGATTTCAATATCCAGCATGCAGTTCATGGTAAACGCATGAACCTTATCTTTAATAAAATATGTGGGAAAAACTGCCGGTGAGATCAGATAATCCGAAGTCCCATGCAGAATGATATTGGGAATATCCTTTACACCTTCCTTTACCAACTGCATCCGCTCATCAGTAGACAGGAACTTCTGTTCCTCGGAAAGAATGAAAAGGTGGAGCCACCTGCATTCTCCCGCGGCCTTTTCAATCAGATACCGGTGCCCGCCGGTAAATGGATTGCAGTTTGCCACAACAGCACCGATTCCTGCCCCATTCACATTTTCACGCCCTGTCTCCTGACATTTCTTTGTTTCCTTTTCCAGCTGACTCAGATACTTCTTCAGTCCATTCCGCTTATTTTCCAGAAGCAGAACATTTTCCGTTTCAGCCACGGGATACATGCCCATACTGCAGAAAATATCTTTATTTTGGGGTTTGGTAAAACCGAAATAGTGAGTAATTCCCTTTCCGAACATCCAGGCAACCAGATGCGTCATGATCGTTCCCAGAAGATTCTGCCCCTGATAATCCGGTGACACAGCCACACATTTGATAACATTTCCATGACAGGAGCCGGTGGCAATAATCCTGCCCTGATCCTCAAGCATAATAGAATGCTCAATACTTTCATCGTAATCCAGCCCCTGTTCGCTTAAGAAGCTTTTCAGTCTGATATATTCAGAATCTCTGAAAGGATTTCCTGTTCTTTCTTCATAACTCATCGTTTTCCCTCCTGTAAATACATTCCCCGATCATTTTTTATTTATTATGGAAAAAGCCGCAGACCATCTTCATCCCCTCTGGTCTGCGGCCCTTTTTATCATGCCATGCTATTCCGATCCGGTTTATGCCTGCTCGATATAATCCTCGATCATTTCAAATCTGGCTTCCTGTCTTTTACGGTCTCTGCGGCGCTGTTCTGCTGTTTTTTCTCTTCCGGAAACTGTTATCATGGCAAAAACATATGCTCCGAAAATACCTGCTGTTGCATGCTTCATCTGTCTGGAATAATTCACCTGCTGCATCATCATAATCGTTACCTCCTGAAATTTGTTTTATGATTTCGTGATTAATTTTCATTTGATTTCCTCTTTGATGATTCCACTATAACACGTCCCGGCAGGATAATCTAATTCCCCCTGTCTATCTTCCCATGCACAAAAGGCATGGGGATGATTATACGACCAAAACGATTCTAGCGGTTGTTTCTGTTGTAATTAATGAGACAGCCTGCTTTCACGATCTTCTTTTCATTTTCAGTCATATCGGAAATGTACAGGGAAATTTCTTTTATTTCGTCTCCCAGTACGTATGCTTTAATATCTTTCATGTCTCCGGACAGCGCTTCTTTTACATTGGGTACATAGATGTAATCGTCCACGCCAAATTCCGGTTCTTCTTTCATCTGAAAGGGAATCATGCCCCAGTTCATTACGTTGGAACGGTATCTCTTGGTGGCATATTCCGTACAGATATTGGCAAGGCCACCCAGAACTCTCTGGCAGCTTGCTGCCTGTTCACGGGCAGAGCCGTCACCGGGTTTTACGCAGTAGATCATGCTGCCGATTTCGATATCCTCTTTCCTCACATCCGGTGTGATTCCGGCAATCTTTTCGTAAACAGCCTTCATTTCGGGGGCTGCTTCCAGTACATCTTTTCCTGCGGTTCTTGCTTTTTCCACCTTTCCGATTTCCTTTGCTTTTCCTACATAGGCAGGATCGCGTCTTGACAGGGCAAATTCAGCCAGACCCAGAGGATTGGAACGGTAGGAAGATGTTTCACCGGAAGGAATCAGTTCGTCCGTTGTGGTAACCTTATCCATGATTTTTGAACATACCTTCAGCAGAATGCTGTCTGCCAGAGGTGCCATTTCCGGCCAGTCTTTGATGTTGGGGCCGTAAACCAGTTCCGAGCTGATCTCTGCTTTTCCAAAGCCCTGATATACGCGGGCTCTGTAAGCGGAATCATCGTAATGGTATTCAGGCACCACATAATCATCCGCATATTCAGTTGCAGGTGTCAGGATACCGCCATTTGCTGCGGTTGCGGCAATGGAGCGGGCGTCCATAAGGGCAACGGCTGACAGCTGACCCACACCGGGTTTGGACCCTTCTCTGTTGGGGAAGTTTCTTGTGGTATGACGGATACTGAACGCATTATTTGCAGGCGTATCGCCGGCGCCGAAACAGGGACCGCAGAATGCGGTTTTAATTGCCGCACCGGCAGCCATCAGTGTGGAAACGGCGCCTTTTTCTACCAGATCCATAAATACAGGCTGAGAAGAAGGATATACGGACAGCGTAAATTCGCCGTTTCCGCAGCTTGCATTTTTCAGAATATGGGCAGCCTCCATAACGTTGGTGTAATTGCCGCCTGCACAGCCTGCAATGATACCCTGCTGTACCTGGAACTTTCCATTAACCAGCTTATCGGTAAGGCTGAACCGGATATCCGGGTTGTCTGTCAGTGCAGCTGCGCTCTTTTCCACCTCACGGAGAATATCGCCGGGATTTGCATTCAATTCATCAATTTCATAGGTATTGCTGGGATGGAAAGGCAGGGCGATCATGGGTTTTACCGTACTCAGATCCACATAAACCATACCATCGTAGTAAGCCACATCTGCAGGATTCAGTTCTTTATAATCGCCGCCTCTGCCGTGAACGGTCAGGAAGGCCTTTGTATCTTCATCAGTTCTCCAGATGGAGGACAGACAGGTGGTTTCTGTGGTCATAACATCAATGCCGTTTCTGAAATCTGTTGTCATGGTACTGATGCCGGGGCCTACAAATTCCATTACCTTATTTTTAACATATCCGTTTTTGAATACAGCACCGATAATTGCCAGAGCAATATCCTGAGGACCTACGCCGGGATTCGGTTTTCCATCCAGATAAATGCCGATCACACCGGGATAAGCCACATCGTATGTACTGCACAGCAGCTGTTTTACCAGCTCGCCGCCGCCTTCGCCGATGGCCATGGTACCCAGAGCACCGTAACGGGTATGGCTGTCGGAGCCAAGGATCATCTTTCCGCAGCCGGCCATATTTTCACGCATGTACTGATGGATAACAGCAATATGGGGCGGAACATAGATACCGCCGTATTTTCTGGCAGCAGACAGACCAAATACATGATCATCCTCATTAATGGTACCGCCCACTGCACACAGGGAATTGTGACAGTTGGTCAGAACATAGGGAATAGGGAATTTCTCCATTCCGGATGCCTTTGCGGTTTGAATGATTCCTACGAAAGTAATATCATGAGAGGTCATGGCATCAAATTTGATTTTTAACCTAAAATCCATATAATGGCCACTCAATATCATTAACATCAGGGAGCAAAATCCCGATTTTCCTTGTAAAATCAACGTTTTCTGGACACCGCAGGGTTGTTTTCGTTTAGTGTTTATGATATAATATAGACACTAAATAA
>JAQYDI010000116.1 GCA_028724245.1 Lachnospiraceae bacterium | reverse complement strand
ACGACCTTTACAAAAGCATAGGAACGGCTTGCTCCCAGATCCAGAGCGGCTTCAAAGGTACTGGGTTCCAGCTGTTTGATTCTGGGCATTACACTCAATATGACATAGGGAATATTAAAGGTAATATGTGCCAGAATAACTGTTTTCATACTGAGTGTTACGCCAAAGGCCAGAAAACACAGCATCAGAGAAATACCGGTTACAATATCCGCATTCAGCATGGGGATATTGGTGATGCCCATAACAATGGTGCGGGGCAGTTTCTTCATGCTGCTGATGCCCATACAGGCCGCCGTGCCGATCAGAGTGGCAATGGAGGCGGAAACGAGAGCGATGATCAGCGTATTCTGCAGAGCGGACAGGATAATCTGGCTGCTGAACAGGTCTTCATACCATTTCAGACTGAATCCGCCCCAGGTGGACATATATTTTGACTCATTAAAAGAAAGAACAATCAATGCTGCAATCGGCAGATACAGAAAAATGAAAATTACAGCAAGGTAAGCTTTTTCAAGAAAATTTTTCATCAGAATGCAGTACCGTTTCCTTCCTTATCGTATTTGGCAATCAGGAACATGCTGATCAGGATGAAGATCATCAGGATCAGGGAGAGGCCGGAGCCCAGATGCCAGTTTGCCGTAAAAGTGAATTCCTGTTCGATGACATTGCCGATGAGCAGGATCATGCCGCCGCCCAGAACCTCGGAAATGACGAAGGTGGTCAGCGCGGGCACGAAAACCATGGTAATGCCGCTGATGATGCCGGGCACGCTCAGAGGCAGTATAATATGGATAAAGGTCTGCAGCCAGCTGGCTCCCAGATCGTTTGCCGCTTCAATGACGTCATCGTTTATTTTGACCATGACGTTGTACAGCGGCAGTACCATAAAGGGCAGATAGTTATACACCATACCGAATACGATGGCACCGTTGGTGTTGATCAGCTTCACCGGAGGCAGTCCCATGGCGGCTAACATGGTGTTGATCAGCCCGGTGCGGCTGAGAATAACCTGCCATGCCATGGTGCGCAGCAGGAAATTCATCCACATGGGAAGAATAAAAATAAAAATCAGAAGACCGCTGCGGCCGCCGCGGCTCATTTTCTTTAAAATCATGGCCAGAGGATAGGCCAGCAGCAGGCAGATGGCGGTACAGAGCAGCGACAGCTTCAGAGAGCGAAAAAGTGCCGTCAGCCGGGTGGGCTGCATGATGGCCAGCACATTGTCCAGTGTGAATGCGCCGGAGGCATCGGTCAGCCCGTAATATACGATCAGGATCAGAGGAATGACGGTGAACCCTACCATCCAGATCAGGTAGGGACCTGCAGCAAGCTGTTTACGCATCGATGCTCACCGCCTTTTCATCGGCAGATTCAGGTTTCTTCATGATCTGAATATTCTCCGGTTTTACCTGAATGCCTACTTCCGATCCTACAGGATAGCAGAGTGTGGACTGCACCAGCCATTCAAAACCGCCTGCCATGACTTCCATCTCATAATGGACCCCCTTGAAAATCAGGCTGGTTACCCGGCCGGACAGAAATCCGTTGGAAGGATCGGTGGAAAGCTCCACATCTTCAGGGCGGATAACCACGTCAACGGGCTGATCGGTACCGAAACCGCTGTCTACACAGGGAATTTTCTGTCCACAGATTTCAACCAGCAGATCCTTTACCATCATACCGTCGATAATATTGCTGTCGCCGATAAAATCGGCCACGAAAGCATTTTCCGGCTCATTGTAAATGTTCTGAGGCGTTCCCATCTGCTGGATATAGCCCTGATTCATGACAACGATGGTATCAGACATGGTCAGGGATTCTTCCTGATCGTGGGTAACATAGACAAAGGTGATGCCCAGCTCATTCTTCAGGCGGATCAGCTCATACTGCATATCCTGACGCAGCTTCAGATCCAGCGCCCCCAGAGGCTCATCCAGCAGAAGAACGCGGGGTTCATTGACGATGGCCCGGGCGATGGCAATACGCTGCTGCTGGCCGCCTGAAAGGGAGGTCACATCGCGCTTTTCGTAACCGTCCAGATTTACCAGCTTCAGGGCGTAACGGATCTTGTCGCGGATATAATCTCTTGATTTTCCTTTAATCTTCAGGCCGAAGGCAATATTCTCTTCAATATTCATATGCGGAAACAGCGCGTATTTCTGAAAAACCGTGTTCAGCTGGCGTTTGTTGGGGGGCAGATTGGTGATATCTTCACCGTCAAAAAATACCCTGCCGCTGTCGGGCTTTGCAAAACCGCCGAGGATCCGCAGCGTGGTCGTCTTTCCGCAGCCGCTGGGTCCCAGCAGAGTAACAAATTCATTCTCCTTGATATCAAGATTCAGATCATCCAGAACGACGGAACCGTCAAAAGATTTGGAAATGTTCTGGAGACGGATGAGAGGCTCCTGCATATAAAATATCCTCCTGTGTATACAAAATATAATGTAAGCTTTAAAAGCTTGGAGGCGAGCTGACCCAGATCAGCGTCGCGCCGGTTTTGGAAGTAACATAATGCTTTTTGCCGGGAATAAAATAAAATGACTCCCCTTTTTTTACCCGGTAGGAATAGCTTCCGATATGCAGCGTCAGGCTGCCGGACAGCACATAACCGAACTCCTCCCCTTCATGGGGATTATCCGGAAGACTGGATCCCCCTGCTTTCAAAGTCATGAGGATCGGCTCCATCATATTCTTCTGTGCATTGGGAATGATCCACTGAATGGTGTTGTTCAGTTCCTGATCCTGCTTTTCAAAATAATCGGTGCGGGCAAAAACAACCTGTTCTTCCCGTGTTTCATTAAAGAAATCTGCAAGATTGGTGCCGAGGCACTGCAGAATATCATACAGTGTGGCAATGGAAGGAGAAGTCTGGTCCCGTTCCACCTGGGAAATAAAACTCTTGGAAAGCTCAGCGCGGTTGGCCAGTTCCTCCTGCGTCAATCCCTTCTGAATACGAAGGTCCTTGATCTTACTGCCAATATTCATAAAAAAACGGTCCCTGAGGACCGACCTCCTTTCCACTCATATACGAATCTGCCTGTTTCTGAAAGGCTGCAGGCAGAATGAAAAGACAATCATACCGAAAAAATTCGCAACAGCCTTCCGGAAGAAAAACCATCACGAAATCAAATCGGACTTAACACAAAATCCAGTAATACCGGAGTTCAGTAATACTGAATTTTGAATCCAGATGAATTATACCACAGATGAACGGGTTGTCAATAAGAAGTTTTTGTATCTTTCGGTTTTTTTGTGTGGGAACTTTGCGGGGGTGTGAGGCTTCGCTGCCGGTATGTCCCTGTTCGGGGACTCGCTTTCGCTCGGGATCAAACGCAGCGGTACTAAATTCGCAGTCCGTCCTGCCGTACGGCCTGCTCATTAAGTGCCGGCGTTTTCTACGGTCCCCTCACAGGGAATACCGGCAGCTCCGCCGCGCAGGTTTTTGGGGAAAGTTCCTCACAGAATAAAAAGCCGAAAGATATGGGAGGACCGCGCATGGAGGGCGGAGCCCCCCATATTGCGGCGGGGGAGGGATGGACGGAGGCGGAAGTGTACCATGACAGATATTTATTAAGGTAAGAGCAGGGAAGCTTATGCGGGTTGGCCGGCTTTTTTATGCGTCACTCTCCCATGTACAGTTTTACACTTTATTGCGGATCTTTATGTGGGGATGAGAGGAGACAACCTGCGGCGGCGGAATGACGGTGGTATCCTGTAAAAGGGACCATAGAAAACGCCGGTGCTTAATGAGCAGGCTGCCGAAGGTGGTCTGCGAATTTAGCATCCGCTGCGTTTGAACAAAGCGAGAGCGGGTCCCTGTACAGGATATCACCGTCATTCCGCCTCACCACCTTCTTTCTCATACCTGCATAAAAATCCCACTAAAGTCAAAACTGTAACAACTATTAAAACTTTTTGAAAAAAATGAAAATTTTCTGTTGACAAATCGACCCAAATCATATATACTATGAAACGTGCCAAGGAGATGAGCGAAAGCGAAGAGCCGGAGCGATTCTTTAAAAGGTCTGCAGATGTGGCGGAATTGGCATACGCGCATGATTCAGGTTCATGTCCGGGTTAACTGGGTGCGGGTTCAAGTCCCGCCATCTGCATAGTGAAGAGCTTCAGACGAAAGTCTGGAGCTCTTTTGCATAATAGGAAAGGGAGTTTCCTATTATGCAAAAAAAGATTTGCGGGGACCGTACTCCATCGGCAGAATAAAGCGCTGAACAGTACGAGAAAAATGGACAATGAAATTCTTATGTCTGTCATCCCATGTACTGTTCAGAACTTTATTTCGCCTGAAAGGAAAGAACCTTCACGGCAGGATACCACCGTCATTCTGCCCCAGGTATTACGCTTCCTCAGGCAGAAGTCGTAACTACTCAGCCTGACGGCTGAGTACCTTTTAATAAATTTGCTATTGCTGAAAACTTTCCGTCAAAACAGAGATTTTATTCAGTCATTTACAAAGAAGTTGTCCACATTTCGAGATTGTTGTTTAGGTCTGCCGGATT
>JAQYDI010000115.1 GCA_028724245.1 Lachnospiraceae bacterium | reverse complement strand
ATGAGTTGCCCGACAAATGGGCTATTTTGTACCTTGAAAATTTAACATATTGCCTTCAGATGTAGTATAATGGAGTCAGATTTAATAAAGGAGTTTATACTATGTCATTCCGAGAAAATTTATCACAACAGTTCAGTCTCTTTGATTCTACTTCAAACCTTACTGACCGGGAGAAAAAACTTTTAGATAAATCGTGGGCTAAGTATTTTGCCGAAAACATATTTCCTGCAATCGACGAAAAACCGTTTCAGGTTCTTTACAGTGATCGTCCGTCCAGATATAACACACCCGTTAATGTCATTATTGGCGCACTGATCATAAAAGAAATTTTTCGTCTTACCGATGAAGAGATTGTCGAAACACTTCCTTTTGACATTCGCTATCAGTACGCCCTACACACGACCAGTTTCGATGAACAGCCTCTGAATGACAGGACTCTCGGACGTTTCCGGGCAAGATGTAATGCTTACGAAGAACGTACCGGAATAGATCTTATCCATAATTGTATCATCAGCCTGTCTGGAAAAATGGCAGAGATGATGAAACTGAACACCGGCCTGCGCCGTATGGACTCTTTGATGGTTGCCTCAAACATAAAAAAGATGGGGAGGCTGGAGCTTCTTTATACCTGTGTTGCAAATTTAGCAAAGCTTATGGTCAGAAAGGAAGACAGATCTTTCCCTGATCCCATGAAACATTACACAGAGGAAGATGACCACAATAAGCTCCTGTATCATAATCGCAGTGAAGACACGGACAGCAAAATGACGCAGATACTGAAAGATGCAGCGTCCCTTATAACAATCTGTGGCAGCCGTTACGATGAAACCAGCGAATACCAGCTCCTGATCAGAGTCCTGAACGAACAGACCATTAAAGACAATAACGGAACATTCAGCCTGAAAAGCAGTGGTTCTGACATGGATTCTGAAATCCTCCAGAATCCGGCTGACCCGGATGCTACATACCGTAAGAAAGCGGGAAAAGAGTATCGGGGATATATAGCCAATGTCGTGGAAGGATCGAACGGAACGGACAGCCTTACCATTGATTACCAGTTTGAACGGAACACATACAGTGACAGTCAGTTTGTCAAGGATTATATCGACAGACAGGCAGAAAATGAAACACCGGTTACCCTTATCACAGATGGTGGTTATTGTGGAAATGAAAACGCAAAGCTTGCCAGGAGCAAAAACATCGAGCTTATTACAACTGATCTGAAAGGTACAGAAGTTATCGATTTATGGGCTGACTTTGAATTCTCAGAAGACGGAACCAAGCTGCTCCGCTGTGCAGGCGGACATACACCCAAGAGCAGCGTTTATGATAAAAACGCACAAAGGTGCAAGGCATCATTCCCGATTGAGGTCTGCAGGAATTGTCCTTATTTTAAAACCTGTAATCCTGTAGAATATAAGCGGGTTGCAACCATTAAACTGGCACAGAGAACTGCTTTTCACGCCAAACAGCAGCGTTTTCTGAAAACGGATGAGTTTAAAAAACTTGCCAGATTCAGAAATGGAATTGAAACAGTACCCGCTGCTTTGCGAAAACGCCACAATATAGATAAAATGCCTGTTCGAGGATATATAAAATGCAAGCTGTATTTTGGATTCAAGGTCGCAGCAATGAATGTCAGAAAACTGGTCAGATATCTGAGTAGCCAGGATAAGTGTGCCTTCAATCCACAAATGGCTTAAATAGGCTTGAATAAGGGCCTGCGTTATATCCAGCCCCAGGGGAAAATGTCTATACAAAGCAGGAATTTCATCTAATGAAGACACTATGTTAAATTTTCAAGGTACATATGACAATGGAATATCCATAAAAGTTCCATTTGTCGGGCAACTCTTATAATGTAAATACATGGACGGATCCGGAAGTGATGAAAGCCGGGAATGTTCGGGAAAAGTATGATATGGTCTGCAGCGGGCTGGATGAACTGCTGAAGAAGCACGGATATGAACGGCAGGGGCTGTATTACCGGGCGGTGGAACCCAATAATGATACGATTGTATTATTCTGTCATTTTGGAGTGGAGTGTGTTATGCTCAGCCACCTTTTGAATATATCCCCCATGCTGTTGTGGCACGGCTTCTGTGCGGCACCTTCGTCCATCACCAGCATTTACACGGAAGAGCGGAGAAAAGGAATCGCATCTTTCCGCGTCAGTGAATTCGGCAGTACCGCACATCTGTACGCAGCCGGGGAAGAACCGTCCTTTGCGGCACGGTTCTGTGAGTGCTATGACAATCCGGATGAGAGGCACGATTAATAAAGTGCAGCTGTTTCATGCCCGTGTTGTCTTTTTGGGGATGATTCGTCCGGAGAACATGGTTTTTGAGGGCAGATCCCGTTCCTGAAATACCTGCAGCATCATGGAAACGGCTGTGGTACACATGAATTCCACACGGTTGTCCAGTGTGGTGATCTCCGGTGTACTGCAGTCGGAGAGGACGGAGTTGTTGTATCCGGTGATCTGAAAATCTTCCGGAACGCGCAGATTGTTCCGCAGAGCGTATTTTACCGCACCGGCAGCAAGCTCATCGTCGGCTGCAATGACAGAGTCAAATTCCAGACCGCTGTCTTTGATGCTCTGGACGATCCGGCAGCTTTTTTCGATGGAGGCAGGGCAGGAGAAAACACGCTTGTCTCCATTGGTGACGCCATGTTCTTCGCAGGACTTTGAAAATCCCCGGATTTTCTTCATGCCGCTGCTGCTGAGTGAGCGGTAAAGATAAATGGGGTTTTTGCTTCCTCTGGAAAATACAAGGTCGGTGATTTCTTTTGTGGATGTAAAATCATCACACAGAATAGAATAGATATTATGCCCTTCCAGTTCGCCGTTCAGGAGAAAAATCGGAAATTTCTCCGCGGCGTTCATTATGTACTCATTGCCTTCGGACGAATTTTCAATGAAATGAGAACCGATGAAGAAAACCGCATCCACGTTTTTGGAGATGAGCAGCTGCATATGCTTCTGACGTTCTTCCAGCTGATAGCCCGTGCAGCAGAGCATGGAGGTATAGGAATTATTGCGCAGCTCCCGTTCCAGATAGTAGATCGCCTGCGCCTGATAGACATCCGAAGAATCGGAGCAGAGAATCCCCACAGTGGACATGGAATTCAGACAGAGGCTTCTGGCAAATGCATTGGGTGTGTAACCGCTTTCTTCGATCACGTCCATGACCTTCTTCCGGGTGGCGCTGCTTACCTTGCTGCTTCCGTTTAAAACGCGGGAAACCGTAGCGATGGAAACACCGGCTTTGGTTGATATATCGTAAATATTCATGTATGTTTTTCCTTTCTTTCTTTTCTGGCGGGACGGTCATCAGGAGAATTCAGAGCGATGGTTCCAATCTGCATATCACGAAGCGTCTTCGGTGAAATGCCGTATTCTTTTTTAAATGCCCGGTAAAAGCTGGAATAATCCCTGAATCCGTATGTCTGATATACATCAGCAATCCGCGTATTGCCCATGATCGCTTCCCTGCACAGTGCAAGCCGTCGTTTTGTAATGTACTGATGGACGGAAATGCCCAGCTTATCCTTGAAAACATGTGCAATATGATATTTGCTTACAAAAAAAGCACCGGCCAGCTGCTCCAGCGACAGTTCCTCATCAAGATGATTCTCAATATATGCGGTCAGCTGCTGATACAGCGAAGCATGTTCCAGGCGGTGACCGGGATTGCGCTGCTCAAAAACGAACCGGTTTATGCGAAGCAGAAGATTGTCAACACAGAGACTGATCTGCGCCTGTCTGCCGAAACGGTCTGAATGCATCTCATCCAGCAGATCCAGAATCAGAGACTGGATCATATTGAACGTAATCTGATCTGTATGAAAAATATAATCCTTATAAAGCTGTACATGCTGTATCACATAAACATAATCAGGAGAAATCTGCAGAAGATGATTGCAGTACTCCTGACTGATCCAGAATACAAATCTTCGATAGGGAACCTTCAGGTTGTGGATATACGGACGGTGAGGAATATGAGGCGGAATCAAAATCATGTCGCCGTACTGCATGGGAAACCGGTCATTGCCGATCTGAATACTTACATCCCCTTCCAGAAAAAAATAAAATTCATAATAATCATGAGTATGAAGATCAACATTGGAGAGATTGCGGTCGTTGTAATAATAAAGCTCAAAATCCTTGGACAGCATATACTGTCTGGTTAAAAAAGCAGTCTGCAGATTTTTCTTCATAAATCCCCCCGGGTACTACGTAGTTTCTGATTCTTATCATATCACATAACCGCAGGTTTTACAATGAATATGGAAAAATAATGTAAGCGGTAACAGTAACAAAAACCGCAATTTCTGCAATGTTTACAGCAACCCGGTCAATGGATTGAAGGCTTGTTTTCTGCCATAATAAAGACAACAAAATTCATTGCAGCTGCGGGGATGTAAGTGGCTGCAATGGATGAAGTTGGAGTCCATTTATCAGATGTTGATTTTGAAAGGGAGGTACAAGCAAATGGAAATGACGTTGAGATGGTATGGTTCAAAGTTTGATACGGTTACGCTGCAGCAGATTCGTCAGATTCCCGGTGTAACGGGGGTGATCACGACGCTGTATGATACTGCTCCCGGTGAGGTATGGAGCAGAGAGAGAATCCGTCAGATGAAGGAAGAGGTGGAAGCTGCCGGGCTTCATGTGGCTGGTATTGAAAGCGTGAATGTTCATGATGCAATCAAGACCGGTGCGCCGGACCGCGATACTTACATCGATAATTATATTGAAACACTGGAGAATCTGGGTAAGGAAGATATTCATCTGGTATGCTATAATTTCATGCCCGTATTTGACTGGACAAGAACAGAGCTGGCAAGAGTGCGCCCGGATGGTTCTACGGTTCTGGCTTATACGCAGGAAGCAGTAGATGCGCTGGATCCGGAGAAGATGTTTGATTCCATCGCCGGAGACATGAACGGAACGGTAATGCCCGGATGGGAACCTGAAAGAATGGAACATGTAAAAGAGCTGTTTGAGATGTATAAGGATATCGATGATGAGAAGCTGTTTGAAAATCTGAAATATTTTCTGGAGCGCATCATGCCTGTCTGCGATCAGTATGATATCAATATGGCAATTCATCCCGATGATCCGGCATGGAGCGTATTCGGTCTGCCCCGCATCATCATCAACAAGAAAAATATTCTGCGCATGATGCAGATGGTTGATAATCCACATAATGGTGTGACCTTCTGCTCCGGTTCCTACGGTACCAATCTGGAAAATGATCTTCCCGACATGATTCGTTCCCTGAAAGGAAGAATTCATTTTGCTCATGTACGGAACCTGAAGTTCAACTCTCCTACAGATTTTGAAGAAGCTGCCCATCTGTCATCAGACGGTACATTTGATATGTATGAAATCATGAAAGCGCTGTATGACATTGGATTTGAAGGACCCATCCGCCCGGACCACGGACGTATGATCTGGGGAGAAGTTGCCATGCCCGGTTACGGTCTCTATGACCGTGCTCTGGGAGCAACTTATCTGAACGGCTTATGGGAAGCCATTGACAAAGCCAACAGATAAAACGATAAATAAGCAGAAAGGAAACGGAATCATATGAAATTAAATGCTCAGGGGCTTACAGATCAGGCAGCGTGGGAAGCCGCAGGATATGCACTTCCCCGGTTTGACAGAGAAAAGGTAACTGCTGAAACAAAGAAAAATCCCTTCTGGATTCATTTTGGCGCAGGCAATATTTTCCGCGCATTTCAGGCAAATGTAGTACAGAATCTGCTGAATGACGGTGTTCTGGACCGCGGTCTGATCGCAGCAGAAGGGTTTGATTACGAAATTGTTGAGAAAATGAATCATCCTCACGATGATTACAGTATTCTGGTTACTTTGAAGGCAGATGGCAGTGTGGAAAAGACAGTAGTCGGCAGTGTGGTGGAATCTCTGACCGTCAACGCAGAAAATGAGGCAGAATTCGGACGTCTTAAGGAAATTTTCTCAGCCGATTCTCTGCAGATGGCTACATTTACCATTACGGAAAAGGGATACAGCCTGGTAAACGGAAAAGGTGAGACGCTTCCCGACGTGGAAAAGGATTTCGCAGCGGGACCGGAAAAGCCTGCAAGCTATATGGGAAAAGTGGCAGCGCTTCTGTACACCCGCTATCAGGCAGGCGAAAAACCGGTTGCCATGGTCAGCACCGACAACTGCTCTCATAACGGCGACAAACTGTACGCAGCCATGAATACATTTGCAGAAAAATGGGTGGCAAACGGCAAAGCAGAGGCAGGATTCCTGACCTATGTAAATACAAAGGATAAAGTATCCTTCCCCTGGTCCATGATCGACAAGATCACCCCCAGACCGGATGCTTCCGTGGAAGAAATTCTGAGAAAAGACGGTGTGGAAGGTCTGGAACCGGTAATTACTTCTAAAAATACCTACGTGGCACCTTTTGTCAATGCAGAGGAATGTGAATATCTGGTAATTGAAGATGCATTTCCCAACGGAAGACCGGAGCTGGAAAAAGGCGGTCTGATGTTTACAGACAGAGAAACCGTAGACAAGGTTGAAAAAATGAAAGTCTGCACCTGCCTGAATCCTCTCCACACAGCACTGGCTGTATTCGGATGTCTGCTGGGATACGGGAAAATTTCAGATGAAATGAAGGATGCGGAACTGAAAAAACTGGTGGAAACCATCGGTTATAAGGAAGGACTGCCGGTTGTTGTCAATCCCGGTGTTCTGGATCCGAAGGAATTTATCGATACCGTGCTGAATGTACGTATTCCCAACCCCTTCATGCCCGATACGCCCCAGAGAATTGCAACAGACACCTCACAGAAGCTGGCGATCCGCTTTGGCGAAACGATAAAAGCTTATCAGGCATCAGAAGAACTGGATGTAAAAGAATTGAAACTGATCCCTCTGGTATTTGCCGGCTGGCTGCGTTATCTGATGGCGCTGGACGACAACGGAAATCATTTCGAACCCAGCCCTGATCCCCTGTGGAATACCGTATCTCCCTACGTATCAGGTCTGAAACTGGAAGAAGGACAGGATGTAGAAGCAGCAGTGTCACCGATCCTTCGTATGAAACAGATCTTCGGACTGGATCTGTACGAAGCAGGACTGGCAGAGCAGGTATGCGGATATCTGAAAGAACTCACCGCAGGAAAAGGTGCAGTCCGCGCAACTTTGAAGAAGTACGTTTAGGGTGTGATAAGGGTACGGGGGTGGGAGGGGCGAACCCGGACGCGGAGGGCCATATCTCTCCCTCCGGGGCGCGCTCCCGCTCGTGCGGAAACGCAGCGGTACTAAATTCGCGGGATTCTTTCAGAAGCCGCTCATTAAGTGCCGGCGTTTCCGATGGCCCCTTGAGGGAGAGACATGGCCCTCCGCTGGTTGTTTCAGGCTCTACCCCTTACATGTACGCTTATCACATGTGGGGGGACGTTGAAATGTGCGGGTGCGCAGGTTTTTGGAACGCGGAGCCTCTTTTGGGCCGGAAGAATACAAAAAATGCCGACTGTTTAACCGTCGGCACTTAAAAATATATTCGTGCGCCTTTCACCCCTTTTATTTGAGAGTTCCAGTGACCAGTGAAGGCGCAGATATCTCCTTACGGGACCATCGGAAACGCCGGCACTTGCTTTTTCAAGCGTCAGCGCCGAAAAAGCTTAGTACCGCTGCGTTTCCGCACGAGCGAGAGCGTGTCCCGTAAGGAGAAATCCGCGCCTGAACGTCCCCTGGACATTTTCCAAATAAAAGCCTACTTCAAGCACTCCTTCATAACTTCATAGCTTCCTTTTTCGTCGATGGCTTCCA
>JAQYDI010000114.1 GCA_028724245.1 Lachnospiraceae bacterium | reverse complement strand
CGGGGTGCAGTCGGGGTTGGATAAAAGTGACGCCGGGAGCAGTCGTACGAAGTCCTTCCGGGAACTGAAAATGTTCCCTATAGGACTTGTATGACTGCAGCCCCGCTGAGCTTGACCGGCTATACGTTATCTGGCGGGGGAGATGCCTGCGTCAGGATTTGTATGACTGCAGCTACGCTGTGTTTTGACCGGCTATACGTTATCAGTGGGGAGGTTCCATACGTATGGGTTATTGAAGGCAGAGGTTTTTCAGGAGGTCGGCGAGGCGGAGTTGGAGGGTGATTTTCCGGGTGAGGCTGTTGTAGTCTTCTTCGGTGAGGGTCTGCTGTAGTTTTGTTTGTGCTTCTTCGGGGAAGACGGCGGTGGTTTCGTCGGTGAAGCAAAGCGTGGGGTAGAGGACACACCACCAGTTATGTCCCTGCCCGTTTCCCAGCGTTACCAGCAGGGTCCGATAGTTTCCCGGAGGGAAGGTGAGAGTGCCGTATGTCCGTGTGGGGAAGATATTTTTGGTAAAACTGACGGTACAGCGGGAATATTCGGAACAGCAGGATGTTTTGGATGAATTACCGGATCCTGTATTGGGAGATTCATCTGATGATGTTTTGTTTTGCGGTATCCTGCTTTGCTGCAGGTCTTCCAATATGATGTCCGCCTGTTTCTGGATAAAATCAATATTCTGACTGATCCATTCTGCGGCGGAAT
Organism: Lachnospiraceae bacterium; assembly: GCA_028724245.1. Taxonomy (GTDB): domain Bacteria; phylum Bacillota; class Clostridia; order Lachnospirales; family Lachnospiraceae; genus TWA4. Next base: position 14,974 of record JAQYDI010000114.1, on the reverse strand, counting down.
TCACATCTTCGAATTCCGTAAGATAAGGCTTCAATACTTCACAGAGACGGGATTTGAAAGCCAGCTTCAATTCCTGATCTTCTTCACTGTCGCTGTTTGCTATGACCCGGAGGCGCAGAACAGAATCCGAGATGGAATCTGCCCGGGCATAGACGGAACTTACCTGAATCAGGGCAGCATGCATCAGAAGCATAAGTAAAAACAAACCGGCCAGAGCAGCAGTCCTGAACGAAAAAGAATGATTTTTTTGATATTTCTGACATTCCTGATATTTATGATCATGCTGAAACATAAGATTTTCACCTTCCAATCCGAATATGATTATAATTTTGAAACCTTTATAATCAGAGTATTGACGGAAAAATCAGTGTTTAACACTGTTTAAACAGAAATATCAAAGTTATCAAACTCAAATGCCTGTTTTCTCTCCCGGATGGTCTGCTCTGTTTGCTGGAAATCTCAAAGAATTGCTTAAGCGATATCGTGAATACTTGTGCTATTATATTTGTTGTATATCTATTGCATTGCATGTGTATGTATATGTATATTATGCTGTGATACAGCGTATATATATCGCAGTGCAATGCAGCGCATACTATGGCATTGCAGCACACAGCAGGGCGCCCATGGAACAAGTCCTGTCAGCGGCATTTCAGCCGCAGAAGGACTTCGTCCCATGGACGCCCTGCGTCCGTTTAGCAATTATTCATCCGTTTAGCAATCATTCATCCGGTAAAGCAGACCATCCGCTTTCCCCTACTTGTTTTTCTTTTTCAGATTGCGGATCTTTTTCAGCACTTTCTTTGCCATGGGCATTGCATTTTCAATAAAGCGGTATGCCAGAGGGCGGAAGACGTAACGGTATTCGCCGACAAATTCCGTGAATTCTGCGTTGAAACCGCTCTTGAAACGGTACAGTCCGTAGAGGTGGTTGTCTTCACTCTTATCGCCGGAGATGCCGCGGAAGTCGTAGATGCGGCATTTTTCTTCGACTGCCCAGCGGATCATTTCCCACTGAAGCAGATAATTGGGCATCAGGTTGCGGTGGCTGTTGGAAGATGCACCGTACATATACCATACTTTGTCGTATACATGGCAGGCAATGGTTCCGGCAATGGGTTCGCCTTCTGCGCTGTAAGCCATGTAGAGGCGGCACATGTCACCCAGATTGTCCAGCATATCGGCAAAATACTGTTCGGGGCGGATCATGAACTGATCTCTTGCGCCGGTTTCCACCATGATCTTGTAGAAATCGGGAACGGCTTCTTTGCCGCAGATCCTGACGGTTACGCCCTTTTTCTTTGCCAGACGGATGTTGTAGCGGGTCTTGGGCTTGAACATGGCCATGACTTCGTCTTCCGTCTTGCCTTCGATGTGCAGCATCATAACGTACTGGGGCTGGATATTTTCAAAATTGAGAGCCTTGGGAGCCAGAATGAATCCCAGGTCTTCCATATGTTTCATAAATGTGGTTTCTGCAAATGTAACGTCGGGATCCAGTTTCAGTACGTAGGAACGGAACTGCTTTGCCAGCTCTTTTGCACCTTTTAAGAGTTCACTGAGGACTTCCTTGTCATTAATGTCGCATACAGGGCCGCGGGCTGCATACATCAGCGTATAGGGGGTAGCGGGGATTTTGCGGATCAGTACGGACATTGCACCGCGGATGCTGCCGTCATCATTTCTGACAAGGATCGCGCGGAATGTCCAGAAAGGTTTCTGTTTGCTCCATGCATAGGTCTGCAGCAGCTCTCCTTTGGGATGATGTGTTACAAATTCTTCAAACTCCTCGTGATTTTCGGGACCTATAATTTCGTACATAATATAATTACTCCTTTATAATGTCTTACAATATTCCACATCGGAAAATCCATTCGGCTGAACGGTTATGATTCCACTTCTTTTGGAATAGAAGGATGTACAAACAGCGGATTGACATGAAACTGTACCATGTCACCTTCGGCAAATGAGGTGTCTGTCAGGTCGATCATGACATGAGCAACACCGCTGCGCCCTACATAGGGAACACGGGCTTTTTTGCCGTTATGTCCTGTTACCAGAACGGTTTTCCGGTAACGGTTTTTCAGCAGTTTTACAGCTGTTAAATGAATCACGCCGTGGATCAGCGGTTCAGGGTTATCTGCATAGCCCAGCATAATTCCGTCGCCATGACCGGCGCGAACCAGTCCCAGGCGGGAATCACGTTTTAACACGGCACAGGCCTGATAGCCTATCGTGCTGCCTTTGGGGAGCTCGGCTACCATGCAGATGGGGGCTTCCAGCCAGACAGCATTTTTCAGACGGGAGCCGCCGCGGGCGCATTTGCCTATAATAGCAGAACCGCATCTGACCGCATCCAGTCCCAGACTGCCCAGAGACATGGTGGCTGCGGAATTGCAGATATGGCGGATGCCGGGATCGATTCCCTGCTTTTTCAGTGATTCGGTGGCTGTCAGCAGACGCTCCAGCTGCCTGCGCGCCTCTTTTTCGTAGCCTGAGGGCTTTCCGTTCAGATGACTGTAGCAGCCCTCTATCTTCAGGAAAGCGGGCAGTGCTGACAGATCGGGAATCCGGTTCCAGAGGAAACCGTACCGGCCCATACCTGTTTCAATAGCCAGATGGACTCTGGGGGTGAGTCTTGTTTCGTCTGCCAGCTCTTTCAGCAGAACTGCCTGTTTCATGCTGCACAGCATGAAAATGATATTATTCTGCAGGAGTTCTGCTGCCTCTTCTTTTTCAAATGAAGGGGACATGAGCAGAATATCTTCTTTGCAGCCGAAACGCCGCAGCGCAAGAGCCTCGTTGGCATTGGTCACGGCAAAAAAATTAATATTGAGATTCTTCAGAATATCATATTCCCGTTTCAGTCCCATACCGTAGCCGTTTTCTTTGATGACGGCAATCAGCCGGGCGCTGCCGATGGTCTCGCGGATTACCTGCACATTGTGCGCAATGGCAGACGCATCGATTTTCATAACGGTCTGTTTCTGAAAAATAAGATTTTCATCAGAGTTCATGTATCTGTATCCTGACTTTCTTATGTTGATGAAGTTTGTAAAACAGTGGTTTGCCCTTTGATTATATAGGCTCTTCGGTACTTTTGCAAGGTTTTGGACACTTCTTTTTCAGTTTGGGGCCCGCTATGGGAGCCGCTGCAGCACGGATATGGCACTTAATAAAAGGTTTGGGGCATAATAGTGCTTGAATTATACGGGGATTCTGTGTAAAATGAGATAAATTCGAGTAAGGAGGATTTTTACAGATGGCTAAGACATGTGTTGCCGTAATTTTCGGTGGATGTTCTTCGGAGCATGAGGTTTCCTGTGTTTCCGTACAGACAATCATTCGGGCAATGGATAAAGATAAATATGATATTGTAATGATTGGTATTACAAAGGAAGGTCAGTGGCTGAAAGCAGATTCTGTGGAGGATATTGCTTCCGGCGCATGGTACAGCAGTAAAGTGAAAGCGGTGATCCTGCCTGACAGAGGTGTCCACGGCGTGATGCTTCAGAAAGAAGGGGAGATGCCTTCTTTTGTCAGAGTTGATGCGGCATTCCCGGTGCTTCACGGTCTGAACGGGGAGGACGGTACGATTCAGGGACTGTTTGAACTGGCAGGTATTCCCTATGTGGGCTGCGGTGTTCTGGCCAGTGCCGCTTCCATGGATAAATTTTATACAAAGATCATTGCAGCAACGACCGGTGTGCGTCAGGCGGCTTATACGCCGGTGCTGGGTGAGGAACTGGCAGCCGATACGGAAGTCGTTCTTGACAGAGTGGAAGCGGAGCGTACATACCCGGTATTTGTAAAGCCTTCCCGTGCCGGTTCTTCGCAGGGGGTATCAAAGGCTCATGACAGAAAAGAGCTGAAAGAAGCACTTTTGCTGGCAGCAAAGCATGACCGCAAGATTCTGGTAGAGGAAACGATCAAAGGCCGGGAGATCGAGTGTGCTGTACTGGGCGCTTACGATCCCAAAGCCAGCGGCGTGGGTGAAATTGTGGCAGGCGATGTATTTTACAGCTATGATGCCAAATACAGCAATCCGGAGTCCAAAACAGTGATCGACCCCGAGCTGCCTGCGGAAACGGTAGAAACTGTCCGCAGCTATGCCGTTGCTATTTTTAAGGCGCTGGACTGCTTTGGCCTGTCAAGAGTGGATTTTTTCGTATGTGAAGACGGAACCGTTGTATTTAATGAAATCAATACGCTGCCCGGTTTCACTGCCATCAGCATGTATCCCATGCTCTGGGGGGCAAGAGGCATTGAAAAGGAAGAACTGGTGGATCGTCTGATCGCCATGGCAGCAGAACGTTAGGATAGTGTGACAGGGGTAAGATGAAAAAAGAGGTATTACTGACTGTAAAAGGCAGGCATAAGGAGAGGGGAGCCGACTGGGAAGGCATTGAGGTGATGACCACCGGCACACTTTATGAGAAAAACAATTCTCTGTATCTGATTTATGATGAGGTGATGGGCGATGACGAAAATGATATCAGCCATAACCGGATCAAGATCGAACAGGATCCGCTGACCGTAACCATGACCAAAAGCGGTGCGGTTGTAAGCGTTATGTCATTTGCAGAGAATTCCAGAGAAAAATCCAGCTATGAGACTCCTTTCGGAAGCTTTACGCTGGAGATCGATACGAGAGAAATCTGTTTTGAGAACAGGGAGGATTATATGAGGCTGCAGATCAGATATCAGCTGGAGATGAATTATGAACATTTTTCCGAAAGTGATATCAGTATCGAAGCAAGACCCTGTATGTAATAAGAAAAACCCGCAGAGGAGAGATCCAGCTGCGGGTTTCATTATTGTATTAGTTATTGCTGCTTTCCTTTTTGAATCTGTCCAGAAATTTTTTCTTCTTCGGCGGAGCCAGTAAGGAACCGCGGACAGGTTTTGCTTTTGTAATGTAGATACCGCTGACGGTAGCTTTCAGTTCTGTCTTTAAAGGAAGCAGATCGAAAATTGCATCATCGCACATCATGGTCATAACCTTGGGTCCGACTTTGACTTTTACAACAGGTACCTTGGAACGTTTCAGATACCAGGGAGTCTGTTCGAGAACCTGTTTCGGAAGACCGGTGGCTTCTTTGATCTTCATACGCTTCTTGTCTACCACCATCAGACTTACGGTCTGAGCCATGGAATCCATAAGCGCCTGCTGTTCCGCCTGTTTCTTTTCCAGTTTCTTTCCTGTAAAGTACAGCACGGTCAGAATTACGGCCATAATAACCAGGATCACAATCAGGACAATCCAGAATGGTTTCATAGAGAATATCCTCCTTTATATAATCGCATACATTTTTATATTATAACATTTACAGACAATCCTTGCAATAAGAACAGAGTTAAAAATACAAAAAACATGAAAAAACTGGTTGACATAATATTCTGCGGATGTTATAGTGTAAGATGCATTATTGAAAATGGTAGAATGCCCTATTGGGGCTTTTACATTATAGAAGTTCGTTCTCCGATACTCCGAAGGAGTTCGGGAATACTGAATTCAGGTATCCGTAATGCGGGCATTCAGACTGCCTGCATGAGTGTTTAGTTTAAATTAGGGGTGAAAGATCAATGGAGAAAAACAGAATACGACCGGTTCCTGCCGGTAAAAGCATTCGAATGAGTTATTCCAGAAAAAAAGAAGTCATTGAGATGCCGAATCTGATTGAAATTCAGCGTAATTCCTATCAGTGGTTTCTCACCGAAGGACTGAAAGAAGTTCTGGATGATATCTCACCCATTTCGGATTTCAGCGGCAACATGAATCTGGAATTTGTAGACTTCGTTCTTCGTACGGACAATATCAAGTACAGTATTGAAGAATGCAAGGAGAGAGATGCAACTTATGCAGCTCCTTTATGGGTAACCGTAAGGCTGAAGACTACGACAGAAGAGGGAGAAATCAAAGAACATACTCATGAAGTCTACATGGGCGAACTCCCGCTTATGACCGATACGGGATCCTTTGTTATCAACGGTGCTGAACGTGTTATCGTAAGTCAGCTGGTCCGTTCTCCGGGCATCTATTACGGCATGACTCATGACAAGCTGGGAAGCAATGAGCTGTACTCCTGTACCGTAATCCCTAACAGAGGTGCATGGCTGGAATATGAAACCGATGTCAATGATGTCTTCTATGTACGTGTGGACAGAACAAGAAAGGTTCCCGTAACCGTTCTGATCCGTGCTCTGCTGGGTGAAGGACATGCAAGCGACGAAGATATTTACGAATTATTCGGCCATGAATTAAAGATTGAGAAAAGTATCGACAAAGAACCCAAAAGAGTGGATGAACACGGCAATGACATCCGCGATTACAAGAGCGGTATTCTGGAACTGTACAAAAAGATCCGTCCCGGTGAACCGCCTTACGTGGAGAATGCTGCCAGCCTGATCGAAGGCATGTTCTTTGATTCCAGAAGATACGATCTGGCAAAGGTAGGCCGTTATAAATTCAACAAGAAACTGCATCTGAAGAACAGGATCACAGGTCATGTTCTGGCAGAAGATGTAGTATCACCCGTGACCGGCGAGATTATTGCAGAAGCAGGAACCTGTGTAACAAAGGAGATGGCAACTGAGATCCAGAACAATGCTGTTCCCTATGTTATGATTCAGGCAAGAAACTCCAGTGAAGAGAAGTCTGTCAAGGTTCTGTCCAACCTGATGGTTGATCTGAAGCAGTATATCTCCTGCGAACCCCGTGAACTGGGCATAACAGAAGATGTTTTCTGGCCCGTTCTGAAGGAACTGCTGGATGAGTATTCTTCATCTGAAGAAGAACTGTTCGAAGCAATCCGCAGAAGCGTTCACGAACTGATTCCGAAGCATATTACAAGAGATGATATTTTTGCTTCTATTAATTATAATATCCATCTGCAGTACGGTATCGGCAATACCGACGATATCGACCACCTGGGCAACAGAAGGATCCGTGCGGTAGGAGAACTGCTCCAGAACCAGTACCGGATCGGTCTGTCCAGAATGGAACGTGTTGTAAGAGACCGTATGACGACACAGGACAGTGATTCCATCACACCTCAGAACCTGATCAATATCAAGCCTGTTACAGCAGCTGTTAAGGAATTCTTCGGAAGTTCCCAGCTGTCACAGTTCATGGATCAGAACAACCCTCTGTCCGAGCTGACACATAAGAGACGTCTGTCAGCCCTTGGTCCCGGCGGTCTGTCCCGTGACCGTGCAGGTTTCGAGGTTCGAGATGTACATTACTCCCATTACGGACGTATGTGCCCCATTGAGACCCCGGAAGGTCCCAACATCGGTCTGATCAACTCACTGGCTACCTATGCCCGCCTGAATGAATACGGCTTTATTGAGGCTCCCTACCGTGTGGTTGACCATACGGAGGATCCCGAGAATCCGAGAGTAACAGATCAGGTTGTTTATATGACAGCCGATGAAGAAGACAATTACATTGTAGCGCAGGCGAACGAAGAACTGGATGAGAACGGCCATTTTGTACGTCAGAACGTTTCCGGTCGTTTCAGAGAAGAAACTGCCGAATTCGACAGAAGAAAAGTTGACCTGATGGACGTATCGCCCAAGATGGTATTTTCTGTTGCAACAGCCATGATTCCCTTCCTGGAACACGATGATGCAAACCGTGCTCTGATGGGATCCAACATGCAGCGTCAGGCAGTACCGCTTCTGACAACGGAAGCTCCTGTTGTCGGTACAGGTATGGAAGCAAAGGCTGCAGTTGACTCAGGCGTATGTGTGGTTGCAAAGAATGCCGGTACGGTTGAGCGTGCTACTTCCAATGAAATTGTGGTCCGCACTGAAAGCGGTGAGAAGGATGTATATCATCTGACCAAGTTCAAGAGAAGCAACCAGTCCAACTGTTACAACCAGAAACCCATTGTTTTCAAGGGTGACAAGGTTGAGAAGGGCGAGGTGATCGCTGACGGTCCTTCCACATGCAATGGTGAAATCGCTCTGGGTAAGAACCCGCTGATCGGTTTCATGACCTGGGAAGGCTACAACTACGAGGATGCTGTACTGTTAAGTGAGCGTCTTGTAAAGGATGACGTATATACATCTGTTCATATTGAAGAGTATGAAGCAGTTGCAAGAGATACAAAGCTGGGACCGGAAGAAATCACACGTGATGTTCCCGGTATCGGCGAAGATGCACTGAAGGATCTGGACGAGCGCGGTGTGATCCGCATTGGTGCAGAGGTACGTGCGGGAGATATTCTGGTCGGCAAGGTTACACCGAAGGGTGAGACTGAACTGACTGCAGAAGAAAGACTGCTGCGTGCGATCTTCGGTGAAAAAGCAAGAGAAGTAAGAGATACTTCACTGAAAGTTCCTCACGGTGCCTATGGTATTGTTGTGGATGCAAAGGTATTCAGCAGAGAGAACAACGATGAACTGAATCCCGGCGTAAATCAGTCCGTGCGTATTTACATTGCACAGAAGAGAAAGATTTCCGTTGGTGATAAGATGGCCGGCCGTCACGGCAACAAGGGTGTCGTTTCCAGAGTACTTCCTGAAGAAGACATGCCTTTCCTGCCCAACGGACGTCCTCTGGATATCGTTCTGAACCCTCTGGGTGTGCCTTCACGTATGAACATCGGACAGATCCTGGAGATCCATCTGAGTCTGGCATCAAAAATTCTGGGCTTCAATGTGGCAACTCCCGTATTTGACGGTGCAAACGAAATTGATATTCAGGATACTCTGGAGCTTGCCAATGATTATGCCAATATGGAATGGGAAGATTTCCAGGAGAAATATAATGATACATTACTCCCTGAAGTGATGCAGTATCTGGGCGATCATCTGGAACACAGAGCGCTGTGGAAAGGTGTTCCGATTTCCAGAGACGGTAAGGTACAGCTCCGTGACGGTCGTACCGGTGAAGAATTCGACAGCCCGGTTACAATCGGACACATGCATTACCTGAAACTGCATCATCTGGTAGATGATAAGATCCATGCGCGTTCTACCGGCCCTTACTCACTGGTAACACAGCAGCCTCTGGGCGGTAAAGCTCAGTTCGGCGGCCAGCGTTTCGGTGAAATGGAAGTATGGGCACTGGAAGCATATGGCGCAGCATATACCCTGCAGGAAATCCTTACAGTTAAGTCTGATGACGTTGTAGGACGTGTGAAGACCTACGAAGCAATCATCAAGGGCGAGAATATTCCGGAACCCGGTGTTCCCGAGTCATTCAAGGTTCTGCTGAAAGAAATGCAGTCCCTGTGTCTGGATATGAAGCTTCTGCGTGAGGACGGTACTGAAGTTGAAATCAAGGAAAGCGTTGATTATACTCCGAATCCGGGCAGCATGAAGATGCTGGAGGAAAGCGATTCCTCTTACCGTGAATCAAAGGAAGATTTCCACGCGAAGGGATATCAGGTAGGAACCAGCAATGAAGACGGTGAATTCATTGCGGAAGAGCCTGATGAAGAATTCAATTTTGAAGAGATGACCTTCGAAGACGAAGATGATTTCGGCGACGATAAATAATTACATTAGTGATAGATATTGATGGATGAACCGGGAACAGCATGCATAAAGGATGCTGTTCCCGGCAATAGAAGGGAGTGCCGCTCATGTCTGATTCAGCGAATGAAACCTATCAGCCTTTGGTGTTTGATGCGATTAAAATAGGCCTTGCTTCACCGGAAAAGATTCTGGAATGGTCCAAAAAGAAGAACAGTGACGGTGAGGTCAAGAAACCCGAAACAATTAATTACAGAACTCTGAAGCCGGAAAAAGACGGTCTGTTCTGTGAGAAGATTTTCGGGCCCAGTAAAGACTGGGAATGTAACTGTGGTAGATATAAAAAGATCCGTTATAAAGGCGTGATCTGTGACCGCTGCGGTGTTGAAGTAACCAAGGCAAGTGTCCGCAGAGAGCGTATGGGTCATATCAAACTGGCAGCACCTGTATCTCATATCTGGTATTTCAAAGGTATTCCCAGCCGTATGGGACTGATTCTGGAGATGTCTCCCAGAACTCTGGAGAAGGTACTGTATTTTGCTTCTTATGTTGTACTGAATCCGGTACCCAAGCCGATTACCGATCCGGATCCGGAAAAGGATAAGAAGATTCCCAAATTAAAATACAAGGATGTTCTTTCCGAGAAAGAATATCGTGAAGCATATGAATATTACGGCGAAAGTCTGCGCGTAGGTATGGGTGCGGAAGCTGTTCAGGAACTTTTAAGAGATATTGATCTGGAAAAAGAATCCGAAGAACTGAAGAGCGCTTTAAAGACCGTTACCACCAGCCAGAAGAGAGCCAAGATCATCAAAAAGCTGGAAGTTGTGGAAGCATTCCGCAAGTCCGGCAACAAACCGGAATGGATGATCCTTACGGTTATCCCGGTTATCCCTCCGGATCTGCGTCCCATGGTTCAGCTGGACGGCGGCCGTTTTGCCACTTCCGATCTGAATGATCTGTACCGCAGAATTATCAACAGAAACAACCGTCTTGCAAGATTGCAGGAACTGGGTGCACCTGATATTATCGTAAGGAATGAAAAGCGTATGCTGCAGGAAGCAGTTGATGCGCTGATTGATAACGGCAGAAGAGGCCGTCCCGTAACAGGTCCCGGCAACCGTCCCCTGAAATCCCTTTCCGATATGCTGAAAGGTAAACAGGGACGTTTCCGTCAGAACCTGCTGGGTAAACGTGTTGACTATTCCGGACGTTCCGTTATCGTCGTAGGTCCCGAATTAAAGATTTATCAGTGCGGTCTGCCCAAGGAGATGGCAATCGAGCTGTTTAAACCTTTTGTTATGAAGGAACTGGTTGCTGACGGTACTGCCCATAATATCAAGAGTGCCAAGAAGATGGTGGAGAGACTTCAGCCCGAAGTATGGGATGTGCTGGAAAAGGTTATCAAAGAACATCCTGTCATGCTGAACCGTGCTCCTACACTGCACAGACTTGGTATTCAGGCGTTCGAGCCGATTCTGGTTGAAGGTAAGGCGATCAAGCTGCATCCTCTGGTATGTACCGCTTACAACGCCGACTTCGATGGTGACCAGATGGCCGCTCATCTGCCTCTGACCATGGAAGCACAGGCAGAATGCCGTTTCCTGCTGCTTTCCCCCAACAACCTGCTGAAACCTTCCGATGGTGCACCTGTTGCCGTTCCTTCACAGGATATGGTACTTGGTATTTACTATCTGACACAGGAGCGCCCCGGCTCCAAGGGTGAAGGCAAGTTCTTCAAGAACCTGAACGAAGCGATTCTCGCTTATGAGAATGGATATATTACACTGCAGAGCCGTATTACAGTCCGTGTTACCAAGACGATGGATGACGGACGTGTTTTATCCGGCAATGTAGAATCTACACTGGGCCGTTTCCTGTTCAATGAAATTATTCCTCAGGATCTGGGCTTTGTGGACAGAAGCATCCCCGGCAATGAACTGAAGCTGGAGATCGATCAGCTGGTTGCAAAGGATTCCAAGGGCGAAAAGATGGGTCTGAAGGATATCCTGAAGAGAGTAATCAACGTACATGGTGCTACGGATTCCGCAGAGGTACTTGATAATATCAAGGCAATCGGTTACAAGTATTCCACACGTGCAGCCATGACGGTATCTATTTCCGACATGTGCGTACCGAAGGATAAGAAAGAAATGATCGCTGAAGCTCAGGCTACTGTTGATAAGATCGCAATGCATTACCGCAGAGGTCTGTTAACAGACGAAGAGCGTTATAAAGAAGTTATTAACGTATGGAAGAAGACCGATGATGAGCTGTCTGCCAAACTGATGGATCTGAGCAACATGAGCGCTTACAACAACATCCGTATGATGGCTGACTCCGGTGCCCGTGGTTCTGCAAAGCAGATCAAACAGCTGGCCGGTATGCGTGGTCTGATGGCCGATACAACCGGTAGAACCATCGAGCTGCCCATCAAGTCAAACTTCCGTGAAGGTATGGACGTACTGGAATACTTCATTTCCGCTCACGGTGCAAGAAAAGGTATGTCCGATACTGCGCTGCGTACCGCCGACTCCGGTTATCTGACCAGACGTCTGGTAGACGTATCACAGGATCTGATCATCCGTGAGATCGACTGCTGCGAAGGCGAGCAGGAGATCCCTTATATGGAAGTTGCAGAGTTCCCCCGCGTGGAATCTCTGGAACAGCGTATTACAGGCCGTGTAGCGGCTGAGGATATTGTGGATCCTGCTGATCCTTCCTGCGTGATCGTGAAGAAGAATCATATGATCTATCCTGCAAAGGTTGAGCAGATCGTGAAAGCAGGTATCAAGAGAGTCAAGATCCGTACCGTACTGACCTGTAAGTCACACATCGGTGTTTGCGCGAAGTGCTACGGCGCCAACATGGCAACCGGCCGTCTTGTACAGGTTGGTGAAGCAGTTGGTATCATCGCTGCACAGTCCATCGGGGAACCCGGTACACAGCTGACCATGCGTACATTCCACTCCGGTGGTGTTGCCGGCGACGATATTACACAGGGTCTTCCTCGAGTTGAGGAACTTTTTGAGGCAAGAAAGCCGAAAGGTCTTGCTATCATTTCCGAAATCGATGGTGTTGTAACGGTTAAGGAAACAAAGAAAAAGCGTGAAGTTATCATTGCCGGTGACGACGGTACTACCAAGGAATATCCGATTACCTATGGTTCAAGAATCAAGGTATTTGACGGCGACGTGGTAAGAGCCGGTGACGAGCTGACAGAAGGTAGTGTAAATCCTCATGACATTCTGAAGATCAAAGGTCTTCGTGCCGTTCAGGATTACATGATCCGTGAAGTTCAGAGCGTATACCAGTTACAGGGTGTTGATATCAACGATAAGCATATTGAAATCATTGTACGCCAGATGCTGAAGAAGGTGAAGATCGAAGATCCCGGTGATAATACGGAACTGCTTCCCGGAACCTCCATTGATGTACTGGAATTCAATGATATCAATGACAAACTGGCAGCGGAAGGCAAGAAGCTGATGACCGGCAAGCAGGTTATGCTTGGTATTACCAAAGCTTCCCTTGCCACCAATTCCTTCCTGTCGGCAGCGTCCTTCCAGGAGACCACCAAGGTTCTGGCTGAAGCTGCCATCAACGGCAAGGTGGATCCGCTGATCGGTCTGAAGGAGAACGTTCTGATCGGTAACCTGATTCCTGCAGGTACCGGTATGAAGAGATACCGTTCTGTAAAACTGGATACAGATAAGCCGGAAGTCATCGATATGGCAGATGATTATGAAGAGACAGACGAAGCAGTCTACGCTAATGTACCCAGTGTAGATGCAGATATGTCTGCTGCAGATCAGGATATGTATGATGATATGCCGGATGATTCTTCTGAAGACGGTGTTGATGCCGGATTCAGTGAACTGCTGAAGGCATTGCAGGATGACAACTTCTCAGATGAAGAGTAATTCTGAAACAGTATAGTAATAATATATGAAAGGAACCGGATGGCTCTGGCAGCTGTCCGGTTTCTTTTTGCTATAACAGGAAACAGGCAGTGTTTTCGAGGCTGGATCTGAATAGTTGTAAACTGCAGGCACATAGTCGGAAAATTCAAAATAATTTTTTTGAATTCAATATTTTTTTGAAAAATTCTTAAAAATTGCATAAAATTTATGCAATAACATCCCATAAAATTCTGGATAATTTTACAGCATTTTTTAAGACACATCTGATTTTACTTGTAAAAAACGTCTATTAAAACGAGAAAAAACACCGATAATCTGGATTATTGTAACTAAAACAGACCATGAAACTGAAAAATAAAATAAAATTATAACAATTTTCGCTTGCTATTTGAGAGAATTATGATAAACTTATTATAGTTCATGCTACGAGCTAGAGAAATAGAATTATATGATCTCTCGGAATCCTGAGTGATCATGCCAGTGAAATTCTGGTATTGAACTTTGACAAGTAAATATGATACAAAATAAAAAAAATAAGCACGACAAATAGACATAACACTGTTGCTATGCCTGAAAATAAGGTATAATAGTAGGTGAGATCATGCTACATTACAAATCAACTTTCTCAGTGGAGATTCGAATGGCAGATCCCATGCATCCAGATGTTGCAGCATCAGGATGTGATAGAGGCGGCAGTACCACATCTTAGTAGAGCGGTGTCTGCCGCTTTCTAATTTAAAGTCTATTTTCTCACGTTTATTGGAGCGTTCTGATGAAGTCCGGGCATTATACTCCAGTTTCCACTCTTTACTGTCCCGGGGCGGAAGATTGATCAGGCGGGGATTGTCTTTCATGGCAAGATGGACCGTCCTGCCATATTTCGAATCCGAACACGGTGTTTTGCAGGAACAGCCGTATTTACGGCTGGCCCGTGGACACCGGAACTTTACCCTTGCTTTCAGAGGTTCCGAACCATCGTGGTGCATTTTCAATCCGGCTTTGCAGACAGGGACCCCGTCTTTTCCGATGGTAAAGTCATCTTTGTAGGTCTCTTTAATCCCGCGCTTTTCATTTAGATCGATAAATGGCTGGATCCCGTTTCTGCGGCAGTACAGGTAATAAGGCATTGCATCATGTGCAGAATCCAGAAGCCATTTGGAGACATGAAAATCCGGCAGGAAACTTTGAAATCGGAAATAGGTTTCGAGAAAACCATGGGAATCATGTTTCGAAGCAGGATTGAGCAGTGGAAACAGAGGAAGGTCACTGTCAGAGTCTGCATCAACGAGCATATACAGGTCATAGCCATGGTAAAAACAGTCTCTGGAAGAATCCCATCCGATATCACAGTCAGGTTGGGAAAAATATTTATCACAGTTGCAGTCAGAGATTCCATTCTTAGCACAATCACAAATGCGGTGGCATCTCATTCTGTGAGAGGTAACAACAGGAGTACCGTCACCTGCGATAGCTAAGGAATTATTGTTGATTAATCCTTTAGAAACAGACACATCAAGAAACTGTTTTTTATATATTTGAAGCAGGGAATGATAGGGCTGTTGTTC
>JAQYDI010000113.1 GCA_028724245.1 Lachnospiraceae bacterium | reverse complement strand
CAGTTCCACTTTCAGGTATTCGCCTGCTACCCATTCAACAAATTTGTACTGACCGGTACCGATGGCGTTGGCTGCACATGCTTCGCTGCCCTGTTCGATCAGGCTGGGACTTACTACTACACATGCAGGATGAGCCAGTGTATTGATAAATGCACCGAAAGGTGTTGCCAGTTTAACTTTGATTGTGTATTCATCTACAACTTCAGCAGAATCCAGAATGTTGCATAACAGAGTAGTTCTCTTCAAGCCCAGATTCTTGTCGCCCCATCTGTCAAAGTTTGCTTTTGCAGCTTCTGCATTCCATGGTGTTCCGTCTGAGAACTGGATTCCCTGTCTCAGAGTAAATGTATATTCTGTTGCATCATCATTGGCTTCATATCCGGTTGCCAGCATGGGAATAACATTCATCTCCTGGTCAAAACCGAATAATCCGTCCATCAGCATACGCTGAACGTCGCCTGACAGCGTATCACTTGTATCCATGGGATCCAGAGTGGTGAAATCCACATTAACGGCTGCCACGATATCGGTATCCTGAGATACGGATTCTCCCGCAGGGACCTCCACCTGAGCCGCTGCAGTATTGGCAGCGTCACCACCTGTTGCTTCCTCTTTGCCTGCTGAATCGCCGCTGTTGCCGCCGCCGCAGCCAACCAGCGCAGCAGTCATAGCCGCCGCCAGCAAAAATGCCATGAATCTTTTTTTCATTACGTTTCCTCCTCGCATAAATTTGCAGTTGTCATATGTAATAAGCCGTTCCCCCGTACAACTGCCAACATGTGCGGAACCGGCTTTCATTGCGCAAAGCACAAAAAAAGGGGCATATCACACCACAGCACCACAGGACTGAATTCTGATAACGACCTCTTTGCCACTTTTTGTTATTTTGCTGCAATTTTACTTATTATAATAACATTTTTGTAACATTCAGTCAATAACTTTCATAGCAAAAAGCGCAAAAGAATAGAATTGCTGCTGTTCGGACTTCTCTATTGAAAATTTCAGATGTCGGGACTATAATAAAAAGCGGGCAGTTATCCGGTGCCGTTTCTGAAACTTCCGGTCTCCGGGCGACTGCGCAAAAGTACAATCAGGAGAAACTAAAGGAGAAAATCACTATGAAACCTGTTATCGGGATCATGGCACATCTGAATGCCGAAAAGGGGCCGTTTGGTCATTCCCATACCGGCAATACCTATGTGCTTTCCGTCAGCAAGGCCGGCGGAATCCCTGTGATCATTCCAACCATCCTTTCCGACGGGGAACAGGAGAAGCTGATCGGGCTTTTTGACGGTTTCCTGTTCAGCGGAGGTATCGATATTTCACCTTCTTTTTACGGGGAAGATGCTCATCAGAAGCTGGGATACACCAATTCCTCTTTGGATAAGCTTCAGATTCCCTTTCTTCAGAAGGTTCTGAAAACCGGAAAGCCGGTTCTCGGCATCTGCCGCGGCAATCAGGTTCTGAACGTTGCATGCGGCGGTACTCTGTATCAGGATCTCTCGGAGATTCCCGGTACATATATCAAGCATTTTCAGGAAACAAAAGACGGCGATATCTCGCACCATGTTTCCATTCTGCCGGATTCCATTCTTTCCCGGCTCTACGGCAGTGAAATCATGGTAAACAGCTATCACCATCAGGCTGTGAAGGACTGCGGACGCAATATTGTACCCATTGCCTACTCGCCCGACGGCGTCGTGGAAGCCATTCAGCTGAAGGATTATCCTTACGGGCTGGGCATTCAGTGGCATCCGGAAGCCATGTTTGCCTCCGGAGACGAAACCATGCGGCCGCTGTTCGAATCATTTATCCGGGCATGTACCGGAAAGCAGAATACCAGATAAAAACGATCACCAAAGATTTTCAGGAGGATTTTATTTATGAAAACCGTAGCTTATTACAATGGTACCGTCGCTCCCATTGAGGAGCTGATGATTCCCGCCAATGACCGCGCCGTCTATTTCGGCGACGGTATTTACGATGTGGCAGTTGCAGATAATTATCACACTTTCCGTCTCGCTGACCATGTTAACCGCTTTTTCTGCAGCGCAAAACAGCTGAAGATTCCGTTTGACATGACGAAGGAGGAGCTGACCGCACTGCTGGAAGAGCTTCTTCAGAAAATGGACGCTCCGGGCAATGCCATGATCTACTGGCAGATTTCCCGCGGAACGGCGCCCCGCGCCCATGTATTCCCCTCTGATGATGTGAAGGCCAACCTGCTTGTTATGATCAAGCCCCTGGCCCCTCCCACAGAGCTGAAGCACATCAATCTGATCACCACGCCGGAAACCAGATATTCCTACTGCAACATTAAAACGATCAACCTGATTCCCAACGTACTGGCTTCCCAGAAAGCAAAGGAAGCTGGCTGTGAGGAAGCTGTTTTCCACAAAAACGGCGTTGTATCGGAATGTTCCCACAGCAACATCCATATTCTCAAGGACGGCGTTCTGCAGACGGCGCCCCTTTCTCCGGCGATCCTTCCGGGCATCACCAGAATGCACCTGCTGGCGCTGGCACAGGAAAACAGCATTCCTGTCAATGAAACGGCATTTACTCTGGAACAGCTGATGGATGCCGACGAAGTTCTGGTTACCAGCTCCACAGCTCTCATCCGTGTAGCCGACAGCGTGGATGGAACCCCGGTAGGCGGAAAAGATCCCGAAACCCTGATGACGCTGGTTAACGCCTATCAGAAACTGTACCACGAAAGTGTGCAGGGATAATTATTTCTTTTAATCTGCTGTATCACAGCAGGCAGCGCACAGAAGACAACCATAACAAGCATTTTCGTATAACAGGAAACGCAGGCTTCCTGTTATACGAAAAACAGACCTACGGGATTCCCCATGGGTCTGTCATCATCCGATTCCTTACAGTACTTCCTTAAATTTCCGATGATTCAGAAATTTTATACCACAGGATCTGATTAGCGTCCATATCCACCTGAAAATGCTTTCCGGCTTCTGTATATACCGTTGTGCTCTGCGGTTCATAAGTATTATTTACCACACAATATTTTCCATTCTCAATGTATGCATGCACTTCCACATTGTAATTCGTGGAGTACCATGTATGCAGGCTGTCTTCATCACCTGCGCTCCAGAGCACGGACCGGTACAGCAGCCTGTTGTTCTCAAAGGTGTAGGGCAGACCGCTGATGTAAACAGCACGTCCCTTTCCGAAGCTGTTGACCGCAAGCTGTACTTCATGGTCTTTTTCCACCAGCACAGTTGTTCCTTCGAGAGCGTAGATATTTTTCTTGCCTTCGCCGAAATCCACCTCATCCTTCACATCTTCCAGAATAAAGTGATCGTGTGTTTCCCAGTTGTATTTGTCATAGCCCAGTGTAAATCCGGTTTCCTTTTCCACGCCGAATACACCGGCCAGCTGCAGGAAACGGCCGTTTGCCTGATGGCCCGTGGGCTCGCCGATTCCGATGAGGCCGCCGCCTTCATATACAAACTGCTTCACTGCAGAGGAAATCACCGGATCACACCACCATTCTCCGCCGGTATGTGCAGTATCCGCGTCTCCCACATTGATCACCACGTCAAATTCCTTTAACAGGGAAGGATTCTCTTTGATATCATCAAAACTGATAAACTGCACATCAAAGGGAGCCCCCGACAATGCCTCGATCACTCCGGCGTAGGAATAATTCTGCTTCTGGTACAGCGCATGATGCACCATATGGCATCCCCATGCCCGCATTTTCCCCCAGCAGTTCAGAACTGCCACTCGCTTTACGCAGTAGGGCACGCAGCCTTTGATATTGCTGTACAGCTCGCGGAACTCATTGCAGACAGACTCCACATAATCCACAAAATCCGGGAACTGCGCTGCCAGCTTCAGGTATCCTCCGTAGCCGATACGGTCAACCGGCTTTCTCAGGATCGCTCTTCTGGCCGTTACCCAGTTTACTTTTGCCTCCTTCACCGGGTCTCCGCCTTCATGGAAGGTATCCGGGAAAAAGTAGGGAAGAAACCTTCCTTCCGTATATCCCACATTCTCAATATCACTGATCAGGCGCAGTGTGGAACCGTTTCCCACGCTTCCCACCACGGCATCCAGCCCCATGGTTTTAAATTCCGGCATGAACGGCTCCGTTCCGATCCAGTGATCTCCCAGAAACATCATGGCCTCTTTTCCGTATTCATGGGTAATATCCACCATTTCCTTTACGATCTTTGCAACCTCTCTCCTCTGGAAAGCCTGAAAATCCCGGTACTCCTTACCGGGGATCCGGTACTGATTGTTATAGTAGCCCTGATCGATGATAAATTCCGGACGAAAACGGTATCCCGCCTCCTGCTCGAACTGCTCCAGGATATACGGGCTGACCGATGCAGAATATCCGTACCAGTCCACGTATTTCTCCCTTGCCAGTTCATCAAAAACAAGCGTAAACTGATGGAAAAATGTGGTAAAACGAAGCACATTTACATAAGGATGCTCCTCAATAAACCTGCGCAGACGTTTCATGGTATACGCATGCGTCTTCGGCTGACGGATATCAAATGTAATCTGATGCTCCACATCCCAGTTATTGACCACAGCATTGTACATATGTACCGGATCCCATATGATATAGGCAAGAAAGCTTACCGTATAATCATGAAACGGTTCCGTCCGGATCACCACATCCCCTTTTTCTTCCTCATAACTCCAGTTCTCCGTCGGAACCACTTCCCCGGTGCTGCGGTCAATGACCTCCCACCAGCGTTTGATATCATCCCTGCTGTTGGGTTTCAGCATATCCGGATACAGACCCTTCATCAGGTGGATACGCAGGCTGTCCGATACCGCCGTGTAGGCAGGCGTCATGAGATACATCTGCTGGATCTCATCGGGATTTGCATTGGCCCATGCATTGTCCTTGCGCGTCGTATAATAGGTGGAATATACCTTCAGCCCGATATCCTTCAGCTCAATGGGAAAATCCGTTCCATCACAATCACGTACCGCATCCGCCCCCCATTTTTCAGAAAGTCTGATGGTCTCGTTAATCACATCCATATCTGTGGGAATGGTTACCCGTCCCTTTTGCGTCATGAAATACCTCTCCTTTCGATTTTTACAGGTTCAGTATAACATAGAACATCTATTGCTTCCACCGCCTGTTTGCTTCCATCTCTTTTTGAATATCTTCCGGCTTCATATATTTTCTGAACAGTTTTTCCAGTATCACATTCTGGAGAAGCGTAAATCCTCCCGGAAACAGGATAAGCAGAAACTGCATATGGTTGCAGATCAGCACACAGGCAATAAAAATCACAACCAGAAGCGCAGACCAGCCCATATTGACGATCATAAAAACAAATGATTTCTGCAGCGTCTCCCTGATTCCGCCCTCAAATCTTGCCATATAGGGGAACACGTAAAAAACCCATGCCAACGCCGCAGCCGACAGCACAAGGAAGAAATAATACAGTGCCCCCAGCGGAGATTCCTGCTGCAGTACCTGTTTCATAAGATTGACATCCAGAAACAGAAATACCCCAAGAATAAGAAAGATCAGCCACGTTAAAATAGATTTTTTAAAGGCATCCTTAAATGCCGGAAAATATTCTTTCCACACATAGCTTCTTTCATTTCGTATACACTTGTTCACCGTATAATATAATGCAGTTGAGGATGCCCCCATGGTGACGATCGGAATGCTGGTAAAGATCCACAGCGCCCCGGCCAGAAGACAATCCGCAAAAATATTCATTCCCCGGATGAATCTGTTCGTTTCATAATTTAAATTTAATCCCGTCATTCCATTCCTCCTGATCCGGATATATTCATCAAATAATCAAAGATAAACCAGCCAAAGATACCCTGAAATACCGTCAGGCATCTCAGGGTATCTCCGTTTCAGAACATTCCTGTTTTATTACTTTTTCAGACGAATGCAGATAATACTGCACGCCGGCAGCTTAAAGGAAATACCGCTTTCCGTCTTCCGGTAATCGGTGAAATCTTCTTCCGTAACCACATCCGGATTCTCAAAAGTATTATGTGCATCCATTTTGCCGGTTACGATCCGTGCTTCACAAACCTGATAGAAAGCACCGTCTTTTGCAAGCTTCACTTCCACATCCTCAGCAGCTTCCAGTGAATTGTTGGTCACTGTAATGGTAATGATACCTTCCTGATCTTCAGATACGGATTCAATCAACTTCGGCATCTCGTTTACACCGGAACCCACTGTGCTGTTGCCTGCCATATCACTCTTCAGAAGGCTTGCGCCCTGATGATGACGGTACATATGGAAAATGTAATAGGTGGGGGTCTTGATCATCTTTTCCCCATCCGTCAGGATAACAGACTGAAGCACATTGATCAGCTGTGCAATGCAGGCCATCTTTACGCGGTCTGCATGCTTGTTGAAAATGTTCAGTGTAATACCTGCTACCAGAGCATCACGCATGGTGTTCTGCTGATATAAAAATCCGGGATTGGTTCCGGGTTCCACATCACTCCAGATTCCCCACTCATCAACGATCAATCCGATCTTTTTATCCGGATCATATTCGTCCATGATCGCACCATGTCTGTTGATCAGCTCGTCCATGAAATATCCCCTTCTCAGTGTCTGATAGAAGATATCTTCCGTAAATACAGTGGCGCTTCCCTTCTTCTCCCAGTCGTCTTCCACTTCGGGAAGTGTATAATAATGAAGAGAAAGACCATCCATATGTCCGTGTTCTTTGGGTCTTGTATGATCAAAACAGGTATCCAGAACCACTTTTGTCCATTCGTAATCATTGATATTGGCACCGCAGCAGATCTTTGCGATAGGCTGGCTGCCGGCATAATTTCTTACGTAGGTCTGGTATCTGCGGTACTCATCTGCGTAATGCTGCGGGCGCATATTGCCGCCGCATCCCCAGTTTTCATTGCCCACACCTGCATAATCCACAGTCCAGGGTTCTTCATGACCGTTCTTTTTACGAAGCTCTGCCATGGGAGACACTCCATTGAATGTCATATATTCAATCCATTCGCTCATTTCGCGGACTGTTCCGCTTCCCAGATTCAGATTGATATACGTCTTGCATCCCAGCTGACGGCACAGTTCAAAAAATTCATGCGTACCAAAGCTGTTGTCCTCCACAACACCGCCCCAGTGTGTATTGATCATTTTCTTTCTGGACTCTTTCGGTCCGATTCCGTCCATCCAGTGATATTCATCAGCAAAACATCCGCCCGGCCAGCGCAGTACCGGAAGCTTCATCTCCTTCAGAGCTTCCACCACGTCAGTTCTCATGCCGTTCACGTTCGGGATGTCGGAATGATCTCCCACATATAAGCCCTCATAGATGCATCTTCCCAGATGTTCGGAAAAATGTCCGTAAATTTCAGGAGCAATCGTAACATCCTTCTGTTCATTGTTGATAATAAGTTTAGCCATATTTCCTCCAAAAATCAGCCCTTAACAGCACCTGCGGTCATACCGTCGATGATGTACTTCTGGAAAATCAGGAAAATGACAAAGATCGGAAGGATACCGAACATGGAACCTGCAATCAGCACATCATAGTTGTTGCCGTAAGGGGTAAGTAATGTATTAAGACCGATAGGAAGCGTGAACTTTTCAGCACCCTTCAATACCAGCAGAGGCCACAGAATTGCATTCCAGGTACCCATTGCACTCAGAATACCCATGGAAGCAAAAGCCGGTTTTGTCAGAAGAAGAATAATCTTCACAGCAATACCATATTCTGTAGCACCGTCGATACGCCCCGCATCCAGCAGATCCTTCGGAAGTCCTCCCAGATACTGCCGGAAGAAAAAGATCGTAGATGCGTTGCATATACCTGTGATAATAACACCTGTATAGCTGTCAATCAATCCCAGTGCAATAATTTCCTTGTAAAGAGGAAGCATCAGGATTTCAAAAGGAACCATCATGGTAGCAATTACAAGGAAAAACAGGATATTTTTCAGTCTGAAATTGTACATGGTCAGTCCATATGCCACAAAATAACAGATTACAAGCGTCAAAACCACAGAAACAATGGTGATGATAAGAGAGTTCTTATACCACATGAAATATTTCTGGCTGTCTGCATTGCCGGAAAACAGATACGTGTAATTGGAAAGACTCATGGTCGATAAATCAAGATTGATTGCAAGACCACGTCTGATCAATTCCGTACCGGGCCGGAAAGATGCCAGCAGACCGGCAAATACCGGGAAAATAATAATTGCACAGAGTAATACAAAGAAACCGGTTCCCAGAACCACTCCGATTTTGTGCATGGGTTTGTCATTAATGGAGCGAACTTTATTTTTATCTGCCATAATCGTCAATCCTCCCCATCCTTAAATGTACCGTTCATAATCAGCTGTGCAATATTGATAATCAGTGCGATCACCAGAAGAACCACACCGACCGCACATGCGTAGCCCATATCATTCTTCTCAATACCACGTTTATACAGATAACCTACGATGGTAAGACCGATATTGTTCGGTGAATTGTTTCCTGCCCATAACATATAGGATTCCAGGAACATGGACAGGCCTGCATAAATGGAAATCGTCAGAACATAGATCGTAGTCGGTTTCAGCAGCGGAAGGGTTACATAACGGAATTTCTGGATCGATGTTGCTCCGTCAATATCCGCCGCTTCGTACAGGGAAGTATCAATGGATTTCAACCCGGACAGGAAATACAGCATATTAACGCCCATCCACCTCCAGCACGCTACGATCAGCAGGGCCGCCATACCGGACCAGCCCATCTTCAGCCACTTGAAGGTTCCCAGACCCAGCATCTGTGTCAGCTGATTCATCTGGCCTGTGGGATACTCTGTAAACATCAGACGGAACAGCGTACCGGAGATAACTACTGATGTCAGAGCCGGCATATAGAGAATCGCTTTCCAGACGCCTTTTGCTTTAACCAGATTGCTGTCCAGCAGTACCGCAAAAATCATCGGGAAGGGAATCAGCAGAATCAGTGTCCCGAGCATGTATGTTGCACTGTTTTTAATGGCAATCAGGAAAACTCTGTCTTTTAAAAGCTTCGTATAGTTTGCCAGTCCAACAAACTCTTTGGAAATAGCCCCGATATCAAAAAAGCTCATGGATACCGCAGAAACCAGCGGATAGATCCAGAAGAAAACAAAACTGAGAATAAAGGGGATTACGAAAACATAGGGCGCTACCTTTTGTGAATATAAAATGTTTTTTTTCGATTTCAAAAACAAACACCTTCTTTCCCTTTCATAAGGCCGCTCACAGAGCGCCTTACAAAGTAAAGGGAATGACGGAGAACGAATCCCACGCCATCCCCTTTCATTTACGTATGAACTGTAATTGTTCTGTTATTACAATCAATTACCGTCAAAACGGAATTACTGCTCCATATCTACTGCATCCTGCAGTTCCTGAAGCGCATCATCCACACTGTAAGTGGGATCTTCAAGCACTTCATTCAGAGTTGTATTGCATACATATTCGTTGATGGTCGGGCTGATGGATACTACGGAAATCTTGCCGATTTTATCCATTCCGATCGCATTCAGAACATCATAAGGATAGTTGATGAAGAACTCATTGTACTGGTTGGAATCATCATGTGCAAACGTATCGTCAGACCACAGAGCGGTATTACATACATCGAATCCCAGTGTGTTCCAGATATTGGTTTCACCTTCTGCGGACATCTTAGCCCAGCAGAGGAAGTTGGCTGCCAGATCAGCTGACTGGGACTGCTGTGTTACAACAGTACCGGTACCGCCGATACCAACGGAGCATTTCTGACCTTCTTCAAATACGGGACACTTTGCAATATACCAGTTTCCGCTTTCTTCAGGCATGTAGTTTGTGAAACGGCTCATATACCACATAGCCTTCGGGAAGGAAACGATATTGTGATCCAGAATGTTCTGGAAGCCTGCCTCCAGGTCAACATGTCCATCCGGAGAAACTTCTGCCAGTCCGCTTGTCAGCCATGACTGCTACATTTCCAGCATCTTCTTTACAGAATCAAGCTGAACGTTTGCAGGATCGTCAAATCCGCCGGTCCAGTCATCGCCGTATTCAGCCATAGCCAGCCACAGCCAGTCTGTTCCGGCTGTATCAACGGATGTCCAGTATTTTCCGTCTTCGGAAAGTGCTGCCAGGTACTCTTCGCCCAGTGCCTGATAATCATCCCATGTAACAACAGAATCGATCTTTGCAATTGTATCATCCTGTGAAAGCCCCATTGCCTCTGCCATTGCAGCTACATTGTAATACATAACGGTTGCGCCTACATGGTAGGGAGCACCATAGTATTTTCCGTCCTCTCCCATGTATGTTTCCATACGGGCAGTAACCATGGTATCCAGATATTCAGATGAATAATCATTCAGCGGAACAAGCCATGTATCAAGGCCTTCTACCACGTTGGGGAACTGTCCCACTTCAACGTCGCAGATATCCGGAGCACCGGTTCCTGCTTCCAGAGCGGTAAGCAGCTTGGTGTGCATATCACCGTAAGGATATGTAGTACATGTGATTTCAATCGTCTGATCCGGATGCTGTTCGTTCCAGATCTCTGCCATGGTACCATAATGCTGCGCATGAAGTTCCACGAATGTCCACATCTCAAGGTGTGTACCATCGGGATCACCGTAAGTGTTGGTCACAACTTCGGCTTCTGCAGATGCATCTGCAGCCGTCTCATCACCTGCAGAGCTGCCTGAACCTGAACCGCCGCAGCCGGTTGCCAGAGCGCTGATCATTGCGGTACATAATAATGCACTCAATAATTTCTTTTTCATAAAATGCCTCCTTGTTGTAAAAATATTCTTTTTCGTTGTCGTTATTTACCACACTATTGTAAAACAGCCGGGGGCTTACAGGCTCTTTTGTACAATTGTGCAATCAATGCAGACAACGTTTGTGTAAACAATATACAATATCCCTTTTTGATTGTCAATAGTTATTTTAGTTTTTTATAAAATATTTTATAAAAAATATAATACATGTGTATAAAACAACTACTTTTTTTAATTTTATCCCCATCATACTATCAAATATGTGCAACTATAATTACTTTTCAATACTATGTTTTACTTTTTATTAAAATTTATGTAATCCATCAAAAATTTCAATTTCATTCTGTATCTGCATATCGTGCAGCAAAAATCCGCCCGCTGTAACGGACGGATTTCTGCTGCACGATATGCAGATCGGTTTTCAGTTTTTCAGTTTTCCTGTCTTCTCCTACCATTTTTTGTGGGAGCAGTGCGCTGCCTTTGCAGCCGCCCGCAGCTCCACATAACAGCCGCAGGCAAGACAGGTTCCTTCATTTAATTTGTCACATTCTTTACAGACAGACAGTCTTCTCTCATATTCTTCATCCGAAACCCGGTCGCACGTTTTGATGGCAGCCTTGTATTTATCGATCATCGCCTTGTCAGCCTCGGCCATGTCACGAAGCAGACACCGGATACAGACGCGCCTTTTTTCAGCTTCCATCATCAATCATACCGGAAAACCGGTCTTCCGTTCTCCCATCTCACCGGCATGAGCATGGCATGGCGGTTGGGATTGTACAGCGGATTTCCTGTGATTTCGGTCTCTGTTCTGGCGTGGTACACCATAATATCATTTCCTTCTTCATCGACTGTAAAGGAATTATGCCCCGGTCCATACACAACATGCTCCGCATCGGAAGTCAGCACCGGATATCTCTCTTTCTTCCAGGAAAGAGGATCCAGAAGATCGCTGTCAGCATCTGCCGTCAGCATTCCCATGCAGTAATGGATACCCGTATCGCTGGCCGAATACGTCATAAAAACCTTTCCATCTCTCTGAATGACAGCCGGTCCTTCATTTACCCAGAATCCATACCGCTCCCAGTCATAATCCGGCGTAGTCAGAAGCACCTGAACCGTATCCAGCGTATATCCGTTTTTCATCCGTCCGATATAAAGGTTGGAAATCTGCTTTCCGACTCCCACCTTTTCGGCCCAGATATAATACCAGCTGCCGTTTACTTCAAAAACAGTTCCATCCAGAGAAAATGCCTCAAAAGAAAACTCATCATCCTCTGCACGTGTCATTTTACCTTTTTCCACCCAGGGATCATGGAGCGGATCATCCCCCTGACACTCCAGCACATAGGGACGAATTTCCCAGATATCATCTTTATCGCCGCCCGCATAGTAAATATACCATTTGCCAAAAAGATAGTGAATTTCCGGAGCCCAGATATGAATACTCTGGGGGCCGCTTTCATGTTTATGCCAGATTTCATGCTCCGGCGCATCAGGAAGCCCTGCCAGAGTATCCGACTGCCTCAGGACAATTCTGTCGTATTCCGGAACGGATGCCGTAAAATAATAGGTTCCGTCATCATGTCTGTATACATACGGATCTGCTCTCTGCAAAATCCAGGGTTTGTTATACTGTAATGTTCTATCCATGTTGTTTCCTCACTTTCCTCATCAAACGGCAAGCCCCCGAAATATCCGTCTGATAAAAAGAATCCCGTTCTACGAGATTCTCCTCATTATATAAAAAGCCCCGGAGATGTGAAATCCCCGAAGGCCTTTTTTCCTTCTGATTGTATTTTACTATTTTTTAAAATATTTTACAATATAATTTACAAAATCTTATACAATTTTTCAGTTTTCCACCGCAGCATAAACCCTCAGTATTTCACCAACGCTCCATGCCTGTGCAAAGCACCCTCTGGACGAGCAGGGATTTTTTCCGTCATATATTTCGGGAAGCTGTCCGATACAGCCTTCGCGCATGGCACTTTCCATAACCTCAAGGGCATCTTTCACCATATGTTTCGCTTCTTCACTGTAATCGTTGACTTTCAGCCACGCCAGATAATACCCTCCCAGCGGAAATGTCCATATTGTTCCCTGATGATATGCCATATCACGTTCAAATGTGCTTCCGCCATAATGGGAATGAAATTCCGGATCATCCATATCCAGCGTCCGCAGACCGTAGGGTGTATAAAGTTTTTCGTAAACGGTGTCTACAATCCGTTCTTCTTTTTCCCGGGGCAGCATGGTAAACGGCATGGACACCGCCCATATCTGATTGCATCTGATCTGGGTATCCGCATATGTTCCGGAAATTACATCCTTCAGGCAGCCCTTCTCTTCCATCCAGAATTCTTTTTCAAACGAAATCCTGACTTTTTCTGCCAGTTTTCCATAGTCCGCACTCTCCATATTTTTGTGACCTGCACATTTTCGTTCCTCTGCCGGAATTATCCCTTCAAACAGTTCCATGATTCGAAGTGCATTATACCAGTAGGCATTGATTTCCACCGGCTTTCCATGCCGCGGTGTAGGAAGAATGTCACCCACCCGGACGTCCATCCAGGTGACCTGCGCCAGACCTTCTCCTGCAGATATCAGACCATCCGTGTCCATATAAATCCCATAATCGGTTCCCTTCCTGTAGCTGTCAATGATGCGCTCCATCACCGGATACATTTCCCGGACAAATTCGATGTCATTTACGGCAGTATAATACAGGTAAACACAGTTGATAAACAGAAGGGCTGCATCAACCGTATTGTACATCGGTTCATGACCGCCTTCCGGAAACAGATTCGGCATCAGACCATTTTGCTCATTTGCTGCAAAAGTCTGCAGGATTTTTTTCGCACATTCATATTGCTTTGTAAAAAGACATAAACCCGGAAGGGCAATCATCGTATCTCTTCCCCAATCTTCAAAAAACGGAAAACCTGCGAGAATCGTATCTCCGCCGGTAGACTCCCGTTCTGCAATAAACTGATTTGCACTTTTGGAAAGCATCACGGCCGTTTCCGATTGAAAACCCGCCTGTTCGGCAAGTCCCTCCCTGTATGTTTTTAACCCGGAGATAATATCCACCGCTGTGTCCCCGGATTCTTCCATCTCATAAACGATTTCCAGAACCCCGGACGTAAAAGGAGCTATGATGCAGGAAATTTCATGATCTGCTTTTGCACGCCCCCGTTCCCTCCGTCCATCACAGGCATCATAACCGTAAAAGTAGTTTTCCGTCTTTTCCGGTATTTCGGATATATCCCCGTTTGTCCGAAAGAACAATGTCAGTCCATTTGAACAGATCCGACCGCTGTATTTTTCCCAGCCACGGTTCAAAGCATGGGTCCATTCGGCTGTAAATTTCTGATCTTCCTCCGGTTCCATGCCTTTTGGACAAAACTGAAAAAACGGCGTCAGTATCAGCCTGCACTTTATCTTTCCTCTGTTGCAGATTTCATAACGGATGCCGATCGTATTCGCTCCCTGCTTCATTGCCATCTCTTTGCGGATTTCAATCCCTCCGATCTGAAATTTCCAGACCGGTGTATCTTCATATGTAAAGCAGTCAAGAAAACGATATCCTTCCTCCCTGTGTCCGTCGGAAAATCTCTGGCTGGAGATCCGGTATTTCCGTTTTCCTATCTCCACCTGTTCTCCAAGTCTGTGAAGCATATTGTACCGATGGTTCGGCGCCTGTGTACATGCCATTAAAAGTGCGTGATCGTTGCGCGAAGCTGATCCGATCATGGTCAATGAAGAGAAACCGCCCAGACCATTTGTCATCAGAAAGCAGTTTTCTTCTCCCCGTTCCATGGTTTTCCAGTCCTGTTTACCGTATATCAGTTTCATGCCTTTTCTTTTTCTCCTTCATTCTTCCTGCCCAGTATGAGAACTTCTGCAGGTTCTGCCGATATTTCTCCCGAAATTTCCCGAGATTCTTTCCACAGGAAGCTGTTGTGCTTATCTGTCAGCACCTGCCACATACCATCCGGCAGCTTCACCTGCAGTTTTTCGCTTCTGCTGTTGTATACCACATAAAGAAGATCCCATGCCGGTTCTGCATTTTCCAGTGTATTATCCACAGCAAAAGCCACCGCCAGCGGTTCAGACCACATATTCCCGATCCGCTTCCATGCATCCGGTGTTTTATCGCATAATCCCGGAAGCTGTTTTCTCAGTGCGATCAGTCCTCTGTAATATTCCGCCAGTTCCTCATACTTCCACGCACGCTCCCAGTCCAGACGGTTCAGACTGATGGGCTCTTTATAAGTGTCATCCAGGCCGTTTTTGGTACGGGCAAATTCCTCTCCTGAAAGCAGGAAAAGATTTCCCTGACAGGTCATATACACGGCGGCCGCCATTTTATTGATATCTATCCATTTTGTCTCATCCGGAACCGTATCCCTGATCTTGTCCCATAAAGTCTGATTGTCATGGGCAGATGCATACGTGATGATCTGCGTCGGCGCACTGACCTGCAGTTCTTCCGTTTTCTGCCATGCCCGCACACTTTTCAGAATATCTTCTTCCAGTCCATGGGCTCCGTTGACAAAACCGGTCCGGTCCACATCAAAAACCGATCCCTTTACCGCATTTCTGGTATTGTCACAGAAAATACCGATATGCTCATCCAGAAGGTGCAGGTTTTCTTTTAAGGCACCTTTCGCATCACCTTCCATAGCCGTCTCCGCTGCTGCCCAGGGCTCTCCGTAAAGAATTTTTTCTCCTTTTCCATACCGCAGATCCAGTTCCCGGCGTATCCGGTTCATCAGTTTGACATCCAGAAGCCCCATCAGGTCAAACCGGAAACCATCCACATGATATTCTTCTGCCCAGTAGAGCACCGAATCCAGAATGTAATCTGCGCACATGGGGCGTTCATTTGCCGTATCATTGCCGCACATGGAACCGTTGGATACAGAACCATCTTCATGAACCCGGTAATAATACCACGGAACCGTTTTCTGAAACCAGGAATCCAGAGAATAGGTATGGTTATATACCACGTCCATAACAACACGGAACCCCTGCCGATGAAGCGCCTGTATCATTTCTTTCATTTCCCGGATCCTCACCTCTCCGTGACTGGCATCTGTGGCATAGGAGCCCTCCGGTACATTATAATTAACCGGATCATATCCCCAGTTAAATTCATCCGCATCCCCTGCTTCATCAACGGAACCGTAATCATAACAGGGCATCAGCTGGATATGAGTTACCCCCATATCTTTCAGCCATGCGCATCCCGTATGATGCACTCCATCTCCGAAAAGCGTCGTATCTTCGCAGAGAAATGCCTTGTATTTTCCCCTGTATTCCTCAGGAAATCCCCCGCTTTTATCCCATGAAAATTCCTTGACATGAACCTCATAGATGATATTTTCCACCGGCTGCCGGGGAGCCTGATCCTTTTCCCATCCCTGCGGATCTGTTTTCGCCAGATTCACAGCCATGCTCCGTTTACCGTTGATCCCGCATGCTTTCGCATAAGGATCTGCCGTTTTTTGAACCTCACCGTCAATCGTCACATCATAATCGTAATACACTCCGTGAAGTTCCTCTTCCGTATGATATGCCCAGACCCCTTTCTCCTGTTTTTCCATGCAGATATCCGCATACGCAGTTCCATCGCTTCCATTCTCATACAGATGAAGCATAACGCTTTCGGCGCAGGGACTCCAGAGACGAAAAGCCGTCCCCTTCTCACTGCACTGAACACCCAGATCATGACCCCCATAAGTATATTTTTCATGAAATGCGGGATCTGCATAATATTTTTTCCACTCCGCAGCTGTTTTCATCCTTTTTCTCCACTATTCAAGTTATTTTTAAAAGTCGGCACAATTGTCCAATATTCATTTTTTCCAGTATATAGGTTGCTTTCACCAGCGTATCATACCCGGGTGAAAGATTGGAATGGATATAGCAGGTATCCATTCCAATGCCTGCAGCCCCGGCTATATCGGTTTCAGCATCGTTTCCTATCATAATGCAGTCCTGGGGCTGCAGATGATATGTTTCCAACAGCCGTTCAAAAAAAATCCGATCCGGTTTTTTCACACCATAATCCGAGGATATCATGATTCCGTCAAAACACCCTGCAATCCCCAGCAGCTGAAGTTCATATTCCGTAAAGATCCTCTGTGCATTCGACAGAAGATAGATCTTTTTCCCCTGAGCCCTGAGCCGTTTCAGCATGGGAATTACCCCCTTATAAAGGCGGATGTATTCTGTTGTCAGCACCCGGAAAAACTGGCCTGCATGAAGCACAAGTGCCTCATCGGCAGGAATTCCTTTTGCGGCAAACAGCGCCTGAAACACCTTTTCGATCCTGATTTCAGGATGCGCTTCATAGTTCTGTCCCGGACGTTTTCTGCATTCTGCAGTCAGGTTTTTGTATTCCTTTTTCAGTTCTTCCGGTGCGTACAAAGCGCCGTAATAGCCGTAAAAAAGACTCATTTTTTCCCAGACGGTCCGTTTTTCCTCGTCTGTATGGATGTCAGCCAGTGTTCCGTAAAAATCGAAGATATAATTTTTATACACAGTTTTTCCGGGTCCTTTCTGTATACTGTATATTTTATTCCCCATGCTGTCTGTTTTCTGCAATTTCATTTGCCTGACGTGTGAGTTCTTCACCTCCGGTTTCATACCATTCTGTTACATAAGTATCAAAATATTCCACCGGTTTTTCGCCCGTTATGATCAGAATAAATGCTTTTTCAGACAACTCCGACAGAACCGAACTTTTCAAGGTATCAAATTCCTGCGAATATCCTTCATTGACATAGGAAATATCGGCTTCGGCCAGACGGGATACAGCTGCAATTCTGGATTCGTAGGCCGCCCACTGCCATGCTTCCGGCTCTTTTGTGTCAAGATACTCCCTGCAGCTTTTATAATAGCCCTGTTCCAGAACCGTAAGCTCTCCAACGTTTTTCTCTCCATCCATAACCTTCTGAATGTTTGATGTAGTTCGGAATATGGCATCGCTGTAATCCAGATTGATGACAAACGGAGTTGCCGTAGGATCCACGTTCATTCTCAGATATTCTCCAACGCCTTTTGCTTCTTCTTTTCCATCATACCTTGCGTAATCAAAAAGTGCGCTCATAATCTTGGGAATAATCTCAGGATGTTCAAAACCCTTTCTTGCAACTACACAGTAATCTCTCCCGTAAGACAGACTTGTCATTACCCTGTTGCTATCTGTTGTAAACAGATAGGGCTTCCATTCTGCTTCTTCATCGTAAATCTCGGCAAGAGGATTATTGGGAGCCCACCACCATCCGAAAAACGCACCGGAACGTCCGTCTTTCAAAAGCTCCGGTAAATTTTTGGCATTGCTCACCATAAATGCCCGGTCAAGGATTCCGTTACGATAGTACTCTGACAGCTTCTTCAATGCCATTTTTGTTTCCTCAGTCACAGAGCCGCAGATCATTTTCCCGTTTTCACCTTGAATCCATTTCCCCGGATAGGCATGAAAGCTGTCAAAAATCGGATCGAGAGAAAAGCACTGATCAGATTGTCCCACCAGAGAAGGATCAAATACGAGACCAACATTGCCATTTTCATTTGCTCCCGGATTTTCTTCCACAAATTTTCTGACAACTTCCATCGCTTCTTCCATTGTTTTCGGTTCCTGCAATCCAAGACTGTCAATCCAGTCTTTTCTCAGCCATAAAAGTGACGGTCCTGTATAAACTTCTGTCTCCGGAAAAGCCATGATCCGCCCTTCATAAGTGACAGACTGCATTTTGCCTTCTCCATAACTTTCATACATCTCTTTTACCCTGTCGCTGGTACAATTGTCAAATACCTCTGTCAGATCTGCGATCAGATCCTGCTCCACCAATTCATCCAGAATCTGCTGATTGGTTACCAACATGATATCCGGAAGTTCTTCTTCGGAAATGCTCATCTGCAAAAGACGGGTGTATTGGGCATGGTCTATCCCTTCCAGAACATCTTTATTCTGAACGTTGAGCAGTTCTTTGAGATAACGCGTATAATTATTATCTTCATAGGTATCGCCTGCCGGCATATTGGAATTATCATCCGGAGCAACCTTGCCAAGCGTATAGGTAACCAGTTCGGGATATTTTCCAAAAGGTGTACTTTCTGCTTCTTCCCATTCTTTTTTGATCTGTTCCGTATACTGTAAAGCCGCAGTCGAATCCATTTCCGTATTTTCTGCTGAATGATTCCCGCAGCCCGACAGCAGCCACACCCCAAGAAGCAGCAATATAGAGACTGCTCTCCTTATTTTTCTATACCATGTTGTTGTTTCCGGCTTCCATCTTCTCTCCATCTTCTGTCTCCTCCGGCATTTTATCTGATCTGGGAATACGTATCCATACATTCGTTCCTGTTCCGGGCCTGCTTTCAATATAAAGTCTATGACGGTCACCGTACAGAAGAACAAGGCGGTCATTGACATTGTTTACCCCATAACCGGTCGTGTGTGTCTTTACCAGTCTGGTAAGCGTTGTTTCGTCCATACCGACCCCGGTATCCCGGACAACAAATACAAGAGTTTCCTTTTCTCCACGACAGGAAATTGTAAGTTTCTTTTCCCCTTCTTCTTTTAAATCCAGACCATGTTCCAACGCATTTTCCACCAGTGGCTGCAGAATCAGCTTTGGCATATAACAGCCATTCACGGCAGGGTCAATGTCATATTCAACCTCAAATTCATAATCATGCATCATCAGCTGGATTTCCAAATAGGAATGGATGTTCAGAATTTCGCTCTCCACCGTAATAAAACTGCGTCCCCTGCTCAATGTCGTGCGGTAAAAATCAGACAGCGCCAGAGTAATCCGGCTGATATCTTCTTCACCTGCTCCGATTGCTTTCCAGTTGATCAGAGAAAGCGTATTATAAAGGAAATGGGGATTGATCTGCGCCTGAAGCGCCTGCATTTCCAGCCTCTGTCTGGCGATCTTGCTCTGGTAAACCTCCCGGATCAATGCCTGTATCTGGTCAAACATCTTACGGAAGCTCCGGATCAGCACGCCAATTTCATCCTGGGAATCATCTTCCAGATTCAGCACCATATTGCCCATCTCGATCTGATTCACACTGTCTGTTAAAAGTTCAATCCGCCGTACCAGAATCCGGCTCATATAATAACTGACCAGCATGATTACAAAAATACTGCATAAAACAACCAGCACGATCTGATAAAGCATTCCGTAGATGCCTGCATAAGTACTCTTTTTGTCCATATAAATACCAATGCTGACCGGCATCCCCTTTACCTTGTTTTCCACATACAGATACTGCTGCAGACCTTTTTCCTTTTCTGCTTCCAGCATCTCCTTATTTACTCCATCCTCACCGGCAGTGGAAAAAATCAGGTCTTCTCCTTTGTAAAGAAGAATTCCTCCGCCTTTTCTCTGATAGGATCTGAGCGGCTGCAGAAAGTCGTCACTGCTGCAGTAAACTCCCAGATATACCTTTTTGCCGCTTTGCCGCCCATGCCGGGAAATTTTCTAATCAGAAAACATTCCTCACTGCCGTCATCCGGCCAGACCCACATGGATTCCCCTGTACCCCCAAGTTCTTCAAACCAGTCCGTTTCTTCGATGTCAGACAGCGGAGCCAGTGTGGTGTCATGAGGAATCTGCACAGTCTCTGCGTAAACGGTTAGACGGCAAATTCCGCTGTGAAAAAACCTGGGCGTATTCAGCATGGGATCAAGAATATCCGTATATTCTTGATAAGCACTGTATCCCAGCTCCTGCTCTTTTTTCAGAACCGACTGGAGATCCGCATCATATACAATGTAATTGGCCAGATTTTCATAGATTTCTTTCTGCGTTTCCACCGCTGCGCAGACCTGGTTCAGCGAACTTCTCATTGCCTCGTATTCATTCTGCGAAAGAATCTCCATAAATCTCAGCACCATAAAGGTTCCCATAATTACCAGTGGAAAAAAGCCCGTACATATCAATACCAGCTGAAGCTTCCGGCGGTATTTCAGCTGATACAGCCGGCTGCATATTTTATCAATCCATTTCTTCATCCTCTGTTTCACCTTTCCGGTATTTTTCCGGACTTACTCCGCAGTATTCGCGGAAACTCTGGCAAAAATATGAAACATTGCTGAAACCGACTTCCCTGCAGATCTGTACGATCTTCATACTGGTCCCGCTCAACAATTCCTTTGCTTTTTCCATACGGCATTCTCTGATATACCGGCTCAGATTCATACCGGTTTCCTTCTTAAATATATAGCTTAAATATCCCGGTGACAAATACACCTTCCCCGCCAGTGTATCCGTACTCAGATTTTCATTCAGATGGGTACAGATATAATATTGGACCCGCCTGATATCATTGCGCAGACCGCTTTCTGATTTCGTGTTCCGCGTTTCAAATTCGCGCATTGCTTCTTCTACATATATACACACATCATTCATACAGCCTGACCGGTATATTTTTTCAATACTTCCTATCAGTTTCGGACTGCATCCTGCTCCCTGTTCTTCATAAATATCTTTTACCAGTTCTGAAAAGAGAAATTTCACATACATCTGAGAATCTGCTTTTTCCCGTGTAATCATCTCCACAACCGTTCTGTAATCAGACCACAGATGGGCAAAATCCTTCAGTCTGATATCCTCTTTCATGCGTTTCTGATATCCGCTTATCCTGTCCGTACTTCCGTTTTCTTCCATACCATTTTCAGGAAGGAACACACTGGTATCTGTATGAAAAAATTTATTTTCCATAAGAAGTTCCACTTCCTGATAAGCACGGTAGGCGTCTTCCATACCATTCAGCATGCGGCTCACAGCTACAAAACAGTTCTTCCTGAAGTTTTCCCGTATATATTTGTTGATATCTCCGGCAATTCTTGCATAATTATCCGACGCACTGCGGTAGAAAAACAGAAGCAGGCGGTTTTCATTCATATCCAGGTAATCCAGCCGGCGTCCCATCAGCCGCTCAAGCCCCTGTACAACCTGCTCTCCATAATCTTCAAAAAAATGTCCTTCCATTTCTAGAAGCATCATATTCTGAACCGGTTTTCTGTCTTTCTGCGGAAGCCTCTCTTCCACCTGCCTGATCGCATCCAGATACTCCGTATTGCCGGTCAAAAGATATCTCTGCAGATAATATTTTCTCTTAAAGCTGCTGCTGTTCTGCTTTTCCTGCCTGTCTTTCTCCCATTCTTCACTTTTCCTGAGCATATTCTCCATGGTATTGCGAAATTCCACAGGGTTCACAGGCTTCAATATGTAATCCGTCACCGCATATTTCATTGCCTCCTGTGCATATGAAAATTCTCCGAATCCGCTGAAAATGGCAATCTGAATATCCGGATCTTTTTTTCTTGCCTCCCTGGCCAGTTCCAGCCCGGTCATAAACGGCATCTTGATATCCGTCAGCAGAAAATCGATTTTCTTTTCCTGCAGCACCTCCATCGCTTTTTTCCCATTAGCAGCTTCCAGAATCTCCAGCTCATAATTCATTGTTCCAAGAAGCATCCGGATTCCCGCTCTTTCAATTCTTTCATCATCCACAATCAGTATTTTTTTCATAATGTTCCCCTGTTTTCTCCGCTCCCTGATAATCTTCTCTTAAAAATATATAGCACAAATCGCCGGAAAACACAATGTCTTCCGGCGCAGCATATGAGTTTATATTGTTGTTATCCTTTCACAGCTCCTGACAGTCCATCCGCATAATATCTCTGCACATAAATGAAGAGAATAGCAATGGGAATGGAGATACATACAGCTCCCGCTGCAAATCTGGTATACCAGTTATAGATATTTTCCTTGTTCAGCATATTCCACAGACCAACCGCCACGGTATAATATTTTGCTTCAGAACCGATAATAACCTTTGCAAAAATAAAATCGGTCCACGGTGCGATGAAAGACTGCAGCATGGTATAAACAAGGATCGGTTTTGACAAAGGCATAATGATCTTTGTAAGAACATCCCATCTGGTCGCCCCTTCCATATACGCGGCTTCATCTATGCCTTTCGGTATCGTATCGAAAAAGCCCTTCGCCACATAAAAACTCAGGAGATTTGCTCCACCCGAATAAACGAGTACCAGAGCCAGAAGTTTCAGTCCGCCGTCGATCAGACCAACCCCTTTCAGGATATAATAAACGGCAATCATGGACATAAATCCCGGGAACATTCCAAGTACCAGCGCAATGTTCAGAAACGGTTTTCTCATCTTGAAACGCATTCTGGACATTACGTAGGCAATGGAAATAAGGAAGAACAATGACAGAATACAGGAAAAAACCGCTACCACAAATGTATTCCCGAACATCCGCGGAAAGTCAAATACGCTTCTTTCCTGAAACAGTTTAACGTAGTTATCAATTGTAAATTCTTTTGGTATAAAGGTTGTAGAGTAAGAACCTTTCCCTGCCCTGAAGGAGGTCATGATAACCCAGAAAATCGGAAATACCCAGATTACACCCAGCACGGCAAGGAACAGATGAACAAACACGTTCACTATTTTTTTCTTCATACTGTATGAATGTGTATTTTCCATTATTGGAATCCCTCCTCATCTTTATAAGATCCGGTATGCTGATAAGCAGCAAGTGAAAAGACTGCAGATAATACAAATACGGTAATGCCGATTACGGCAGCGTAATTGTAATCCTTGAAATCAACTGTCAGCTTATACAGCCAGGTAACCAGAAGATCTGTCTTACCTGCGGTTCCGTTGAAGTAATCCATTGCCGCCGGCTTACCTTCTGTCAGAAGGTAAATAACATTGAAGTTATTGATATTTCCGATAAACTGCGTAATCAGATAGGGAGTGGTGACAAACAGCATATATGGCAGTGTGATTTTAAAAAAGGTGACAACCGCGTTTGCACCATCCACTTTAGCTGATTCGTACAGCTCCTGCGGAATATTCTGAAGGATGCCGGTAACCTGAAGCAGAGTAAAAGGAATACCTACCCACAGGTTGACAATGATAACCGTTACTCTGGCCCACATGGTGTTGGTCCAGAATGGAAGCGGCGCGCTGATCAGTCCGAGATTCTGCAGCAGGATATTGATTGCCCCCTGTTCCTGAAGCATGGTTCTCATGATCAGCAGCGATACAAACTGAGGAACCGCAATGGAAAGAACAAATATAAATCTCCAGAAACCTTTCCAGTGTGTCTCTTTTCGATTGATGACAATTGCCAGGATCATTCCCAGAATATAGTTGAGCGCGGTTGCGAGTATTGCCCAGATGATGGTCCATCCCAGCACATGCCAGAATGCATACCCCAGGCTTCCGCTCAGATCAAACAGTTTCTGAAAATTTATCAATCCAACCCAGTCGAACAGTGCTCCCGGCGGCTGGTGGTTTCTGTCGTAATTTGTGAATGCCATGCAGGTCATGAAAACCAGCGGCATAATGGTAAATACAACCACGCACATAACAGGCATGACAAGTAAAGTACCGTAAAGTCTTCCATCTATCAGTTTTTTCAGATCC
The DNA here is from genome assembly GCA_028724245.1 of Lachnospiraceae bacterium. Taxonomy (GTDB): domain Bacteria; phylum Bacillota; class Clostridia; order Lachnospirales; family Lachnospiraceae; genus TWA4. The sequence continues at coordinate 2,241 of JAQYDI010000113.1, read as the reverse complement.
TCACGGATACCGGGGATCTCTCTGCCTGCTTCTTTCAGTTTCTGTACCTGATAAGCTGATTTTACAGCAGTTCTCCATGCAAATATAAAAGCTGCAATCAAAAACAGTGTAATAATACCGTACAGCAGAAACAGCATGGAATTGTCTCCTGCCGCATATTCATAAATCTGTTTTTCTTCATTAAACACTTCTTCTGTCGTTCTTGTTCCCAGTGTAACAAGTCCGCCCAGAAAGCCGCCTCCAAACATTACCATATAGAAGATGAAGGCAATTTCCATCAGCAGATACATCAGTCCCTTAACAATCTGCCCGCCTGCCAGATTGCCAAATCCCATAATCAATGCGGAAATACGGGTATTTCTGTTCCCTTCCTTCAAAGCAGTTCGAACAGATATAACATTGGGAAATTCACTGAATTCTTTCTTCTCTTTTTTCAGTTTCACTCTTTTCTTCCCCTTTCTTTGGAAAACGCCTTACCGATCACAGGCCGGTAAAGCGTTTTCCAAAACTTCTGTAGTTGTCCGGCAAATCCTGTCATTCTCTGCCGGACAGCCGCTGTCCTTCAGATTATTCCTTAATCTTATTCCTTATTTCCTGATTTCCTTCATAATCAGTTTCCTGATAAACCGGATGACAGGATACCTTCTACCATGGATTTTGTTTTTTCTGCTGCGTTATCAGCAGTTACATCACCCTGGATAATTTCCTTGCCCATTGTTTCTGCCGGAACCCAGTAGGAACCCATTTCATCCAGCACCGGCTGAAGGAAGGATGCATTTTCAATTTCATCCATCTGTGCAACTGCTACGGTATCAGCCTTGATTTCATCATTGGATGACAGAGAAGTCAGAGTCGGAATGATTCCACGAGTCTGGTAGCGGATGAGCTGGCATTCTTCACCCCCCAGATAAGCTGCCAGCGCAACTGCTACTTCCGGATTTTCACATTTGGGATTTACTCCAATGGCCTTGCTTCCGGCGAAGGAACGCATCTGTCCTTCTGTTCCATTTATTGTAATAGTGGGAATTCTGCATACTGCAAAGTTTTTACCCAGAGCTTCCTTAATAGCTTTTGCATCCCATGAACCGCTGCAGTAAGCTGCCAGTTTTCCATCTTTCATGGCTGCAATGCAGCTTCCTTCCTGTTCATTCAGGAATTTCGGGCTGGCTGCCAGATCAACCATATATTTCGTTGCTGCAACACCGGCTTCGCTGTCAAAATCACAGCCTTTGGAAGCATCTGTACCATCACCGAACAGAGTACAGCCTGCTCCAAAGTAGAAACCTTCAATATACCAGCTGTTGGTCAGTGCAAAACCGAAGTTCTTTACATCAGCGCCCAGATCCTTTGCCATCATGGTATCCAGCGATTTTATGTCCTCTTCACTGTATTTGCTCTTATCATAATACATAAACCATGTATTGGATGTGAAAGGAACGCCATACAGACCATCCTTATAGGTAACAGATGCTGTCATGCTTTCCGGATTGCCAGCCTGAATACTTTCTGCAGTCTGACCGCCCAGTTTTGCAATCGCGCCTGCCTTTGCAAGTACAGGAATCTGGTCATTGGCAAACATATATACATCTGCTGCCGCATCCACGTCCTTTGTTACAACGTCCTTTGCATCACCTTCTGAACATACACCATACTCAAAAGAAATGTCCCATTCAGGATGTGCTTCATTAAATGCATCGCACATAGCAGGAAGAATTCCTTTGTCATATCCTTCCATGGGTGCCTGATCTTCCTGAGGTCCCCATACGGTTAATGATACTTTTTTTACTTCTGCTCCTGATGCAGCTGCTGCCTCGGTCTCATTGCTTTTGCTTGCTCCACAGCCGGCAAAAACGGAAGAAGCCATGCACAGCGCCATAAATAATGCAGCGACTTTCTTTCTTTTCATAACTTTCATATCCTCCTTCAAGCCATCTTTAAAGCCTGTTTTTTTATGTTGTATGTAGTATAAATCAGATTGCCTCGTGAGAATATATTGTTTTTTTTAGAATGATGTTGTTTTTCGATGTTGTTTTTTATAAAATTTTTATTATTTTCCAATATTATGACAGTTTCCAGATATCCCGGTTGTATTCCTCTATCGTCCGGTCTGATGAAAAATAGCCCGCTTTGCTGATATTCACCAGCATTTTCTCTGCCCATGCCATCCTGTCTGTATAATCCTCGAATGCCTGCTCTTTTTTCTTTCTGTAATCATGGAAATCCAGGAACGTCATAAACCAG
>JAQYDI010000112.1 GCA_028724245.1 Lachnospiraceae bacterium | reverse complement strand
CTAAATCAATATCCAGAAGACGTAAAACATAAGAAAACATCGATTTTTAAATCATTATGATGCCACATGACCAACTATTTATGATTTGAAACCTAATTTAGCGAGGTTTCTATTAACGTAAATTTTGAGGTTTTAGTGTTTCAAACACGCCCTAGATAAATGTATGTAATGCCGCGACGGTGACGCCTTCCTGTCTGAGGCGGTCGCCGATCAGCTTTACAAACGCAAGTGCTTTTTCTCCGTCTCCGTGAACGCAGATGGAGTTGATGTTCAGCGGAATTTCTTTTCCGGTGATACTTGTTACGGTTCCCTCTTTTACGACCTTGACAACCCGTTCCAGGGCTTCGTTTTCATCGGTGATCATGGAACCGGCTTTTGTTCTTGCCACGAGGGAGCCGTCTTCTTCGTAGGCCCGGTCTGCAAAAAATTCGTTGGCATGCTTCAGTCCCACTGCTTCGGAAGCGCGGATCAGTTCACTGCCGGTCAGTCCCAGCAGGATCAGTTCCTTATCAAAGTCGTATACGGCCTCACAGATGGCGCGGGCCAGATCGTAATCTTTTCCGGCCATGTTGTACAGGGCTCCGTGGGGCTTTACGTGCTGCATCCTGACGCCGGATTTCCGGCAGAATGCATCGAGAGCACCCAGCTGATAGGTAACATAGGCATAAGCTTCTTTTGTGCTGATATTCATATTTCTTCTGCCGAATCCCATCAGATCCGGGAAGCCGGGATGGGCGCCGATTCCGATGTCGTTAGCGGCAGCCATCTGAACCGTTTTCTGCATGACCACGGGATCGGATGCATGGTAGCCGCAGGCCACATTGGCTGAGGTGATGAGGGGAATGACTTCCTCATCCATGCCGATCTTATAATTGCCGAAGCTTTCGCCCAGATCACAGTTTAAATCTACATATTTCATATTTTCACCATTCATTTTGTGCTATTTCATGATTGTTCAGGGCCAGAATGTATTTTTGCGGCTTCTTCTGACCTGCATTCTGTGTAATGTTTATGCGTTTTTCAGTTCGGAATTTTTCACATCTGTGATCAGCATATGGCCCGGAGCATGCGTGATCACAAAATCGGGTTTTACATTCATAAGCACAGACTGGGGCGTTACGCCGCAGGGCCAGAATACCGGAACTTCACCGGGTTTGATGGTGACGGGATCACCGAAATCCGGTTTGTTGATATCTTTGATGCCGATGACAGACGGGTCGCCGATATGGATGGGAGCGCCGTGGACTCTCGGCATGGTGCCGGATACCTGTACAGCGCGGACTACCTGATCATAGGGGATAGGCCGCATGCTGACGGTCATGGGACCATGGAAAATACCGGCCGGCACGGTTTCGATATTGGTGATATACATGGGCACGTTGCATCCTTCTGTGTTGTGGCGGATTTCGATTCCCGCATCGATCAGCTCTGACTCGAAGGAAAAGCTGCAGCCGATGAGGAAGCTGACCAGATCATCTCTCCAGAACTGCTCTACGCTGGTGTATTCACCGGTCATGACGCCTTTTTCGTAAATCCGGTATTTGGGAAAATCCGTGGCGATATCGCAGTCTTTTGCAATATATTTGAGATATCTGCTGCCTGCATCGCTTACCTCAAGAATGGGGCAGGGTTTGGGGTTTCTCTGGGTAAACAGGAGAAAATCATAAGCCAGTTCTTTCGGCAGAATGGCCAGGTTCGCCTGCGCGTAGCCTGCACACATGCCGGAAGTGGGTGTTGTGATCTTTCCTTCTCTTATCATTTTCCTGACATCTGCAGGAAGTGCATGCTTCAGATCCATAAGATTACCTTCCTTTCTGTAATTCCATCTTTTTTGTAATTCTATCTTTTCTGTAATTCCATAAGGTTTGGGAGCACAGGATACATATGCCCTGTATGGCACAAACCGGCTCCGGATTGCTGTTTATTCCGTATAGTTAAGCAGTGTATCAATAAATCCTGTGTGGGCTTTTCCTTCACAGAACACAGGATTTTTAAAGATGAGATACTGGAAATTGATGTTGGTGGAAATTCCCAGAATGACCATTTCATCCAGTGCTGTCAGCATTCTGCGGATGGCGGATTCTCTGTCCTTTCCATGTACGATGACTTTGGCAATCATGGAATCGTAATCGGAGGGAACCACATATCCTTCGTAGATTGCGGTATCCACCCGCACACCGTTGCCGCCCGGCAGATGGATATGGGTGATCTTCCCGGGGCTGGGACGGAAATTTTTTTCCGGTATCTCCGCATTGATGCGGCACTCGATGGCGTGGCCGGTGAGCCGGATGTCCTCCTGCCGGAAGGGAAGTTCCATGCCCATGCTGACCTCGATCATGGATTCGATCAGATCAATGCCGGTGACCATTTCCGTTACGGGATGCTCCACCTGAATCCGGGTGTTCATCTCCATGAAATAGAAGCTGCCGTCCTTCGATACAATGAATTCAATGGTTCCGGCGCTGTAATAGCCCACGGTTTTTGCTGCCAGAACGGCCATTTCGTACATTTTGCTGCGGGTTTCTTCATTGATGGCGGGAGAGGGAGATTCTTCGATCATCTTCTGATGATTCCGCTGCACGGAGCAGTCACGGTCTCCCAGAGAAACCACGTTACCGTGTTTGTCCGCAAGGATCTGTACCTCTACATGGCGGGGCTCCTCAATAAAACGCTCCAGATACATGGTATCGTCGGAAAAGGCACCTACCGATTCACGCTGGGCCACGTTGAACTGGTGCTCAAAATCGGCTTCCGTCATGGCTACCCGCATGCCCTTGCCGCCGCCGCCGGAGGATGCCTTGATCATGATGGGATATCCGATGCGCTGCGCTTCTTTCAGCGCTTCCCCGGCATCGTGGACCGGATGCTTCGTGCCCGGAACCACGGGAACGCCGGCTTCCATCATGGTGGTCCGTGCCTGTGATTTATTGCCCATCTGGTCGATCAGTTCGGCGGAAGGACCGATAAAATCAATACCGTACTGTTCACATTTTCTGGCAAATTCGCTGTTTTCCGATAAAAATCCGAAACCGGGATGGATGGCATCGGCTTTTGTATTAATAGCAGCCTGAATGATCCGGTCCATATTCAGATAGCTGTTCCTGACCGGCCCGTCCCCGATGCAGACGCGCTGGTCAGCCAGCTTTACATGCAGTGCGTCCCGATCTTCTTTTGAGTAGACCGCTACGGAACGGATGCCCATATTCCTGCATGCCCGGATGATACGAACCGCAATTTCACCGCGGTTGGCGATCAATATTTTTTCATACATGATTTCTTCTCATCCTTCCGTTTGCTTAAATCTTTTTCACTTTAAACAGGGGCTGACCGTACTCTACTTTCTGTTCGTTGCTGACCATGACGGAGATGATCTCCGCATCATATTCACATTCGATCTCGTTCATCAGCTTCATGGCTTCTATGATGCACAGGGTCTGGCCTTTTTTCACTGTATCGCCCACGTTGACATAGGAAGCAGCATCCGGTGCAGGGGAATTGTAGAAAGTACCCACCATGGGAGACATGATGTAGGTATCTTCCTCGGGGATTTCTTCCTGCAGGGCCGGACGGCTGATTTCACAGACCGCAGGCGCTGCGGCTTCGGAAACGGAACCGCCTTTTTTCATGTTTATCTTCAGATTGCCCTCTTTCAGGCTGAATTCGTTCAGAGAGGATGCCTCTACGATTTCAATTAATTCCTTTATCTCTTTTAAATTCATTTTTTATCGCTCCTCTATGTTTACGTTTTAAAATACCGCCGTTTATTCAAACAGTCCGGCGATTCGTTTGGCAGACTGTCTGGGATCCAGGACCTCTCTGCAGGGATGGTGGATCTTCTGACGGATCACATCGTAGCTTTCCAGTTCTTTCAGATACAGTTTCTGTGCTTCTTCCACACTGATTTTTTCAAAGCGGATCCGGGTCTGCTCCTTGCACTGCACCAGCTTTGGAATATCCACGCTGATGATGGTGGCTATTTTGGTATATCCGCCGGTGGTCTGCCGGTCGGAAAGCATGACGATGGGACGTCCATTGGAAGGCACCTGTATGGATCCGGGGGCAATTCCATCGGAAATAATATCGGCGCCCCTGTCATTGTGGGCGATGTAGGGACCGTCCAGCCGGTAGCCCATCCGGTCACAGTCACTGGTTACCGTATATTCTTCTTCCAGAAATGTCCGGATGCCCTCTGCTGTGAAATAATCATCCTGCGGTCCCATGACCACTCTGATTTTTACCAGAGGATCTTCAAAATGCTCCTGTGGAATGGTTCTTGACAGGAAAGAAGGCAGGTATCTTCTTTTGGCGCGGAACCAGATCTGGTCTCCCTTTTCCAGCTTCCGTCCATGGTATCCGCCGATTCTGCATTTGGTATCGGTGGAGCGGCTGCCCATGGCCATGGGGACATCCAGTCTGCTGGAAAATGCCACATAGCCCCAGCTGCCTTCTCTGGCATACTGGAATTCCAGAATGTCATTTTTATGTGCATAAATGGCGGTGTACATGGGGACCTCTTTTCCGTTGATCTTCGGACTGAAGTCACCGCCTGTTATGGCTATGATCGTATCGGAGGTAAATTTCAGTGTGGGACCGATCATGGTAAATTCCAGCACTGCTTCATTCTCCGGGTTGTCTACCAGAAGATTGGCAAGCATGAAGGAATGCTTATCCATTACACCGGAAACATGAAATCCGGATTTCTGATAGCCGGTTCTTCCGATATCCTGTACGGTCGTAAACAGACCGCCTTTTAAAAACAAGATTCCCATAAAATTATTTCTCCGTTGCTGTATGATAGATGCGGAATTCATACTGTTCCGCTTTTTCCAGTTCTTCAATTTCCGTAAATTCTTCTCCGGTGATCGGTACAAAACGGATGTAATCGCCTGCCTCATAGGGAATGGGATTTTCTTTTTTCGGATTGTAGGCTTTCACCGGTGTGGTTCCGATCAGCTGCCAGCCGCCTGGTGATTCCAGCGGATACAGACCGGTCTGTTCTCCGCCGATGCCCACAGAGCCTGCTCTCAGTTTGATGCGCGGTACGGCAAGTCTTGGAGTGAAAAGACGCTCGTCCAATCCGCCCAGATAGGGAAAACCGGGCTGGAATCCCAGCATGTAGATCAGATATTCTTTTGAAGAATGGATGTTTATAACCTCATCTACAGTCAGCCCTGCATGTTCTGCAACGTATGCAATGTCCGGTGCATATTCCCCTTCATAACAGACCGGTATTTCCACAACACGTCTGGAAAAGTCCGATGTTTTCTGCGGCATGTCAAGAACACTTTTCAGAGTACAAAGCAGCGTCCCGTAGGAAATGAATCTGGGATCATACTGCACCAGTACCGAACGGAAAGTGGGGATAATTTCATTGATCCCGTGGATTTTCTGCTCTTTCAGATTGCTCACATAGTTGCGGATGGTGTGATTGATCGTTTCACTGATTTCATTGGCAAATTCGACTACAACAGCGCAGTCTCCTGCCGGCATGATTTGTGGATATCTGTTCATAATATATTCTCCTTAATGTAAAAAAGATGTATAGTTTATCCGGCTATACATCTTTGTACATTTCCACCTTGTAATAATAACAATAATCATACTTAGTCCACAAGTCAAACAATTATTTAATTGTTATATTACAAAAAAATACTTGTAATTCACTTTTTTTTACGATAAAATTGGCTTAAATAATTTAAAAAAATCGATTTTCTATATGGCAAGTTGTACAAAAGAGGATTTCTATGATTACATTGACGCAATTTCATTACTTTCTGGTGGCTGCCAATGAACAGAATTTTACAAAGGCGGCAAAGCGCCTTTACATTTCCCAGCAGTCACTGAGCATGCATATTCAGTCTGTGGAAAAGGAACTGGGGACAAAACTGTTTTATCGTACGGTTCCTCTGAAACTGACGCCGTCCGGCAAAATCTTTCAGAAATACGCGAGGAGTATTGTCTATTCCTATCAGGAGATGTGCCGGGAAATCAATGATGTCAACAATCATCAGGAGGGGATGTTTCCTTTCGGGATTTCCCATTCCTGCGGGGAAGTGCTGCTTCCTCTGCTGCTGCCTGATCTGCAGAAGGAATTTCCGTTGGTGGATTTCCGCGTTGTGGCGGATGCGTATGAGTTTCTGCCGAAGAAGCTGATCCGGGGAGAAGTGGAACTGATCATTGAACAGCTTCCCTTTGGAGATGAACGGATCACGGAAATCCCGCTGTGCAGAGATCATCTCTGTCTTTTGGTATCAGAGGGATTTCTGCGCAGGAATTTTGGTGAAAATACATCAGAGATTCTTGAAAAGCTGTATGACACCGGCCGGATCATACCGGAGATTTCGGGCAGCCCCTTTTTGCTGAACAGTCCCGGCAATCCCATCCGCACAAAAATTGAAACGGTTCTGCAGCTGGAAAAAGCGGAGCCTGCGTGCCGTATTGCTGTAGATAATACAGCGGCACTGCTGAATCTGTGTGCAGAAGACGGCGGAATTGCTTTTTGTCCCCAGTGTTTCCTGCAGACCGTAAGTGGTGACCGTACGCCGTCCAATGTATTCGTTGTACCCTTAAAATATGCGGAAGCAACCTATACGCTGGGACTGGGATATCGGAAGGATGCCTATTTTTCTCAGATTGCAGCAGGAATTGAAAAAAGGGTCAGAGGATATCTGGAGATATTCCGCTGACCCATATGCCGGCTGCCGAAACCGCAGCCGGCGATGTGATTCTGATTGGTATTCATGCAATCTGTATGTGTTCAATGTGTATGCATTTGACGCTGCCCATGAATACACTGTTATCTGGCATCAATAATGCTGTCATCCTGTCGTCCGTCTGCATTGCTTTCGGCTGTTTCGTCAGCTCCGGCACTTCCGTAGAAGGGCAGGGATTCCTGACGGAACAGGATTTCCATGAATTCGTCACCTGTGATGGTTTCCTTTTCATACAGGAATTTGGCCAGTTCATGAAGCTTCATCCTGTTCTCGGACAGCAGCTTATAGGCTTTTTCATACTGGACGTGAACAAGATCAATGACCTTTTTATCAATGGCAGTCGCTGTATCCGGTGAGCAGGCAAGAGAAGCGTCGCCGCCCAGATACTGGTTGGAAACGGTTTCCAGAGCAACCATGCCGAACTCCTCATTCATACCGAAACGGGTGATCATGGCACGGGCCAGTTTGGTAGCCTGTTCGATATCGTTGGATGCACCTGTGGTGATGGAATTGAAAATCAGCTGCTCGGCAGCACGGCCGCCTGTGAAGGTGGCAATTTTATTCTCGATTTCTTCCTTTGTCATCAGGTTATGTTCCCCTTCATCCACCTGCAGGGTATAGCCCAGAGCACCGGAGGTTCTGGGAATAATGGTGATCTTGGTAACCGGTGCGGAATGTGTCTGCAGGGCGGCTACCATGGCATGGCCGATCTCGTGGTAGGATACGATCAGGCGTTCCTTTTCGGACATCACCTTGTTTTTCTTCTGATAACCGGCGATGACCACTTCGATGGATTCCTCCAGATCGGCCTGTGTGACGAACTTTCGGCCTTCGCGGACTGCATGGAGGGCAGCTTCATTGACCATATTGGCCAGTTCAGCGCCGGAAGCGCCGGAAGCGGCTCTGGCGATGGCATTGAAATCGATGTCATCGGCGAGGCGAACCTTTTTGGCGTGAACTTTCAGAATATCTTCACGTCCCTTTAAATCGGGCAGTTCAACAGGGACACGGCGGTCGAAACGGCCGGGACGCAGCAGAGCGGGATCCAGTGATTCGGGACGGTTGGTAGCTGCCAGAATGACAACGCCCTTGGAACCGTCGAAACCATCCATCTCCGTCAGCAGCTGGTTCAGGGTCTGTTCCCGTTCATCATTGCCGGAAAATCCGCCGCCGTCACGTTTTTTGCCGATGGTATCAATTTCATCGATAAATACGATACAGGGAGCTTTTTCATTGGCCTGCTTGAACAGGTCGCGGACCTTTGCCGCACCCATACCTACGAACATCTCCACAAATTCGGAACCGGAGATGGAGAAGAACGGAACATCCGCTTCTCCGGCAACTGCCTTTGCCAGCAGGGTTTTACCGGTACCGGGAGGGCCCACAAGAAGGGCACCCTTGGGCATGGAAGCACCGATCTCCTGATATTTACCGGGATTGTGGAGGAAATCCACGATTTCCTGCAGAATCTCCTTGGCCTCATCTTCACCTGCCACATCCTTGAACTTGATGCCGGTGGTGGAGGCAACATAAATCTTGGCATTGGACTTGCCGAACTGCATGGTATTGTTCATGCCGCCCGGTCCTCCCATGCTGGACATGAGTTTTTTGCTGAGCCATCTGCCGAGCATAACAAAAATCAGAATCGAAACAATAGTACTCAATATGGAATACATGAATGTGTTGTCCTGTTCAATCACGCGGCCGAACTTTGCGCCGCTTTCCAGCAGACGGTCAACCAGATCGGGATCATCAAAACGGGTCGTTTCATAATAACCGGGCTCCTTGGCCGTATCTGTAAAGTAAATGTAATTGCCGTTCTGTTCTACAGTAGCAACCTGTTTGTCTGCCAGCATACTCAGGAATGTGCTGTAATCCACTTCCTTGATATTGCGGTTGAGAAACAGAGGGAATATCACCCAGTTCAGCACAACCAGAACGATCAAAGCGATGATCCAGTATGCAATCATGGGTTTTCTTGAAGGGGGGTTTACTTCTTTCATATATTAAATCCTTTCTTGAAAAAGTGAATAGGTAACCATATTGATCCGCATCATCAGCCGCACAGGATGGCGACAGCAGGAAACAAAAAGTTTTAGCAGTCAACCCGCCCGGTGGCTAATAAGATTGGAGATAGTTACAGTATAATCCAAATTTTAAATATGTCCATAGATTTTCCAAAGTTTTAAGAAATTTCACAAAAATACCATAAATAAAGAGGCGGATGTAAAGAAAGGATGAACTGTATTTGTTGTCATATTGCTGCGGTTCTGGTAAAATATTCGCATAAATATACTCATAAAACATAGAAAGAGGAACCTGATATGAAATCAATTGCAATCAAAGATACGGATCGTTTTCTGGTGATCGATGTGGGGGGCAGCGCCATCAAGTTTGCTTTGATGGATACGTCCGCGGCAATTCTGGAAAAGGATGAGGTTCCCACACCTCTTACGGGACTTTCAGATTATCTGCAGACGCTGGAAACCATCTACCGGCGTTACGGGGGACAGGTATGCGGAATCGCCATGTCGGCCCCGGGAGCCATCGACAGTGACAGGGGATATTTTTATACGGGGGGCATGCTGCAGGAGTTTATCCATGATATCAATCTGCAGGAGCTTCTGGAGGAACGCTGCGGTGTGCCGGTTCGCATTGAAAATGATGCCAAATGCGCGGCGCTGGCGGAGGCCTGGACGGGAAGCCTGAAGGACTGCAGGGATGGCGTGGTCATCGTGCTGGGAACCGGCGTGGGAGGCGGCATCATTAAAGACGGACGGGTTCATAAAGGCAGGAATTTTACAGCCGGTGAGCTGAGCTTTTTGATCGTGGGAGATGATCTGACGGATGAACACAGCTACATGGCAAATCTGGGCGGAACAGCGGGACTGAAAACGCTGGCAGCGAAGGCTATGGGCGCAGATCCGGATTCCCTGGACGGCCGGATGATCTTTGAACGGGCCAATGCAGGGGATGAAGCGGTGATCCAGGCCATTGATGCATTTACGAAGCCTCTGGCCCGTCTGATCTACAATATCCAGATTTTCTACGATCCGGAGAAGGTTGCCATAGGCGGCGGCATCAGCAGACAGCCTCTGCTTCTGGACCTGATCCGCAAAAATCTGGAATATATTTATGACCATATGACTTTACCCGTGGTGATGGGACAGAAGGCGGAAGTGGTTTGCTGCAGATATCTGAATGATTCCAATCTGGTTGGTGCGCTGCGGCATTTCATGACCAGTATGGAAGAAAACATGCAGTGACGGGAATTATCCGAAAGTGACGCGAAGGAGATACTTCCATATAATAATAGTAAATATTTCTCATGGAGTGTCGCCATGTTTTCAATTGCACAGGAAGGAGACAGCGGATTTCTCCGTGTGAACGTGAATTCCGGTCTGAATCAGTTTCCTATTGAAGATGCGGTGGTGGATATTTCTTCTCAACTGGAGCCGGACCGGATCATTGAAGAACTGAAAACAGACCGGTCCGGTCAGACGGAGCAGATCACGCTTCCTGCGCCGTCGGTGGATCTGAGTCTGGAACCGCAGGAACTGCAGCCTTATTCGGAGTATCGGATCACCGTCAGTGCGCCGGGATATGAGCCGGTTACCGTGGAAGGATCGGAGATTCTTGCCGGAGTTCTGTCCACCCAGCCGGTCCGTCTGCAGCCTGTTGAGCCGGGAGGCGAGCCGATAGATATTTCTATTCCCGATCACACTCTTTACGGGGAGTATCCGCCGAAGATTCCGGAGGCGGAGATCAAGCCTGTGAATGAGAGCGGGGAGATCGTTCTGAGCCGGGTAGTGGTGCCGGAATATGTAATCGTTCATGACGGTGTACCCGGGGATACCACAGCCCCTGATTATTATGTTCCCTACCGGGATTATATTAAGAATGTTGCCAGCAGCGAAATCTACGCCACCTGGCCGGAGGAGGCGCTGGTGGCCAATATCCTGGCGATCCAGTCTTTTACCATGAACCGGGTCTATACGGAATGGTACCGCAACAAGGGATATAATTTCACGATTACGTCCTCAACGGCCTACGACCAGAAGTTTATATACAGAAGAAATATTTTCCAGACCATCAGCCGGGTGGTGGATGATATTTTTGACAATTACCTTTCTCTTCCGGATGTAAGGCAGCCCATTTTTACCCAGTACTGCGACGGAAACCGGGTTTCCTGCCCGGGGTGGATGACCCAGTGGGGTTCCTGCAGTCTGGCGGAGCGGGGCTATTCCGCCATTGAGATCATCCGCCATTTTTACGGTTCGGATATGTATATCAACAGTGCGGAGGAGGTGGCGGGGCTTCCCTACTCCTGGCCGGGATACAATCTGGATATCGGTTCCTATGGCCAGCCGGTCCGTACGGTTCAGGAGCAGCTCAACTCCATCGGAAGCGTTTATACAGCCATTCCTCCCGTTGTGGTGGATGGTATCTACGGGGAGAGTACGCAGGAAGCAGTCCGCCGGTTCCAGCAGATCTTCGGCCTGACGCCCGACGGCATTGTGGGGCGCAGTACCTGGTATAAATTATCACAGCTGTATGTGGCGCTGGAAGGGCTGGCGGAATTCTGATGCTGAATAATTATGCATAAAAACTGCATAATATTTCGGATTGTGTATATTATACAGTTTAAGGTGCAAAAAGATACAATAATTGTCTAAAAATAAATTTGATTACCTGATTAATTTTAATAGGAAGAAACAGCATCTTCGGGAAATAATTTCCGGAGATGTTTTTATGCAGAATATGCGGGAAAAAGCTTGCATAATCGTTTCTTTTATGGTAGACTCGAAAAAAATTTGAGTATCGGCCGGTTTACTGCAGTAATGAAAGGGAGAAATGAATTATTGTGCATAGTATCCGGTTCGCTCAGGAAAATGGAGGCACCAGATGAAAGCATTTCTCATTCTTGAAGATGGAACCATTTTTGAAGGGACCAGTATCGGTTCTGCAAGAGAAACCATCAGTGAGATCGTATTCAATACATCCATGACAGGTTATCTGGAGGTATTGACAGACCCCTCTTACGCAGGGCAGGCTGTCGTTATGACCTATCCTTTAATTGGTAATTACGGGATCTGTTATGAAGATATGGAATCTGAAAAAGCATGGCCTGATGGTTTTATCGTTAGAGAGCTTGCTGAAGTTCCCAGCAATTTCAGATGTGAAGATACAATCCAGAATTTTCTGGAAAAATATGATATCCCCGGCATCAGCGGCATTGATACCAGGGCTTTAACGAAAAGACTTAGAGGTAAGGGCGTCATGAACGGCATGATTACTACCGATGAGTCTTTTAATTTGGACGAAATTCTGCCCCGCATCCGCGCATACCGTACAGAAGGTGTAGTTGCAAAAGTAACCTGCAGTGAGAAAAAGGTTCTGCCGGGAGACGGATACAAGGTAGCACTGATGGATTTCGGTGCAAAGAAAAATATTGCCAGAAGCCTGAACAACCGAGGCTGTGAAGTTACGATCTATCCTGCATTCACTAAAGCAGAAGAGATTCTGGCAGCGAATCCTGACGGCATCATGCTGAGCAACGGCCCCGGGGATCCCAAGGAATGTACTTCTATTATTGAAGAGATCCGCAGACTGGCAGCTTCCGATGTGCCGATTTTTGCTATCTGCCTCGGTCATCAGCTGATGGCGCTGGCTCAGGGCGGCGATACCTATAAACTGAAATACGGCCACAGAGGCGGCAATCATCCCGTTAAGGATATGATTACCGGCCGTGTCTATATTTCTTCCCAGAACCACGGTTATGCGGTAGATGAAAAATCCATCCCTGAAGATGCAGAGCCTTCCTTTACCAATGTAAATGACGGCACCAATGAGGGTATCCGCTATCTGAAGAAGTCCATTTACACCACGCAGTTCCATCCGGAAGCCTGCCCCGGCCCTCAGGATTCTGACTTCCTGTTCGATAGATTTATGAAGATGATGGAGGAAAAGAAAAATGCCTAAACGTTCAGATATTAAAAAAGTAATGGTAATCGGTTCCGGTCCCATCGTGATCGGACAGGCAGCAGAATTTGACTATGCAGGTACACAGGCATGCCGTTCTCTGAAGGAAGAAGGTCTGGAGGTTGTACTGGTAAACTCCAACCCCGCTACCATCATGACGGATAAAGATATCGCGGATCATGTTTACATTGAGCCCCTGACCGTTCCCATGCTGAAGGAGATCATTGAGAAGGAAAAACCGGACAGTCTGCTTCCTACTCTGGGCGGACAGGCAGGTCTGAACCTGGCGATGGAGCTGGAAGAGTGCGGCTATCTGAAGGAAGCCGGCGTGGAACTGATCGGTACAACTTCTCTGACTATTAAAAAAGCAGAAGACCGTGAAGCGTTCAAGGAAACCATGGAAAAGATCGGCGAGCCCTGCGCACCTTCCATGGTTGTGGAGAATGTCCGCGATGGTATTGCATTTACCAACACCATCGGTTATCCTGTCGTTCTGCGTCCTGCCTACACACTGGGCGGTTCCGGCGGCGGTATTGCGCACAATGAGAAGGAACTGATGGATATCCTGTCAAATGGCCTTCGTCTGAGCCGTGTAGGCCAGGTACTGGTTGAGAAATGTATTTCCGGCTGGAAGGAGATCGAATATGAAGTAATCCGTGACGCGGCAGGCAACTGCATCACCGTCTGCAACATGGAGAATCTGGACCCTGTCGGTGTACACACCGGTGATTCCATTGTTGTGGCACCGTCTCAGACACTGGGCGATAAAGAATATCAGATGCTTCGTTCCGCATCTCTGAATATCATCAATGAACTGGAGATCACCGGCGGCTGCAACGTACAGTTTGCCCTGAAGCCCGACAGCTTTGAATACTGCGTCATCGAGGTAAATCCCCGTGTAAGCCGTTCTTCCGCTCTGGCTTCCAAAGCAACCGGTTATCCCATTGCCAAGGTGGCAGCCAAGATCGCACTGGGCTACACGCTGGATGAGATTCCCAATGCCATTACGCATAAGACCTATGCAAGCTTCGAGCCCACTCTTGACTACTGTGTAGTTAAGATTCCCAAGTGGCCTTTTGATAAATTTATCCATGCAAAGAGAACACTGACAACCCAGATGAAGGCAACCGGCGAGGTTATGTCCATCTGCACCAACTTTGAAGGTGCACTGATGAAGGCACTGCGTTCTCTGGAACAGAATATCTACGATATGGAATATCCCGAATTTGCACGCATGGATGACGCGGAACTGGAGAAAAAACTGTACCGTGTGGATGACAGACGGATTTTCTGTATTGCGGAAGCTCTGAGAAGAAACTTTGAGCCTGCTCTGATCCATGAGATCACAAAGATCGATCTGTGGTTTATCGACAAGATCAACAATCTGGTGAAGATGGAAGCAAGACTGAAAAACGAACATCTGACTCCTGCATTGTTAAAAGAAGCAAAACGCATGGAATATCCCGACCGCGTGATTGCAAAGCTGACCGGTAAGACACAGGATGAAATCAAACAGATGCGTTATGATAACGGCATTATTGCAGCCTACAAGATGGTTGATACCTGTGCGGCTGAGTTTGATGCGGCGACGCCGTATTACTATTCCTGTTTTGACGGGGAGAATGAAGCAATTCCCGGCAATGACAGGAAGAAGATCCTGGTTCTCGGTTCCGGCCCCATCCGTATCGGACAGGGTATCGAATTTGACTTCTGCTCCGTACACAGCGTATGGGCATTCCGCGAGATGGGCTATGAGACCATTATTGTCAACAACAATCCCGAAACGGTTTCCACCGACTTTGATATTGCAGATAAACTGTATTTCGAGCCTCTGACACCGGAAGATGTGGAAAGCATCGTCCGTCTGGAAAATCCCGATGGCGCTGTTGTACAGTTCGGCGGTCAGACAGCTATCAAGCTGACGGAAGATCTGATGAAGATGGGCGTACCGATTCTCGGAACCTCCGCAGATGACGTGGATGCAGCGGAAGACCGTGAGCGTTTTGATGAGATTCTGGAAGAGTGCTGTATTCCCAGACCGGCCGGTGATACCGTATTTACCTGCGAAGAGGCCATTGAGGTGGCAAATCGTCTGGGCTATCCCGTACTGATCCGTCCTTCCTACGTACTGGGCGGCGCAGGTATGCAGATTGCCATCAATGACGATGATATCCGCAGATTTATGGAGGTTATCAACCGTACCACACAGGAGCATCCCATCCTGATCGACAAGTACCTGACCGGACGGGAAGTGGAGGTTGATGCGGTATGTGACGGAGAAGATATCCTGATTCCCGGTATTATGGAGCATGTGGAAAGAGCCGGCGTACACTCCGGTGACAGTATTTCCGTATATCCTCCCCAGAATCTGACTCCCAGGATGATCAAGCTGATTGCACGCTACACCAGAGCGCTGGCAAGAGCGCTGCATGTAAAGGGCCTGATCAACATTCAGTTTATCGTATATCAGGATGAGCTGTTTGTAATCGAGGTAAATCCCCGTTCCAGCCGTACGATTCCCTACATCAGCAAGGTGACAGGTATTCCCATTGTGAAACTGGCGGCGCAGGTGATTCTCGGAAAGACCATCCGTGAACTGGGATACGAACCCGGTCTGCAGCCTGATGCAGATTATATCGCCATCAAGATGCCCGTATTCTCCTTCGAGAAGATCCGCGGCGCCGATATCGGCCTTGGTCCGGAGATGAAATCCACAGGTGAGGTTCTTGGTATTGCCAAAACCTTCCATGAAGCGCTGTATAAGGCATTTATCGGTGCAGGATATGATCTTCCCAAGACAAAGCAGATGGTGATCACGGTAAATGACTCCGACAAGATGGAAGCAGTTGATATGGCAAAACGGTTCAAAAAGCTGGGCTATACCATTTTTGCAACCTCCAGCACTGCCCGCGTGCTGAATAAGAACGGCGTATTTGCAATTCCCATCAACAAGGTGGAAATGGAATCGCCCAACATTCTGGATCTGATTCTGGATCACCATATCGATTTCGTTGTGGATACGCCCAGCAAGGGTGAAAAATCCAATGATGGTTTTATCATCAGAAGAAATGCCATCGAAACAGGTGTCAATGTACTGACTTCCATGGATACGGCCAATGCACTGGCAACCAGCCTTGAGAATGTACAGGATGTTCTGACTCCCATCGATATTGCAACGATTGGAACAAGAGGCTGATTTTGATTCATGAATGAGGGAATGAAAAAACGGGGCAACCCATGGCGCTGCATGACGCCTGTAGTGATTTATCTTGTGCTGCAGAACCTGGCTTCTGCAGCCGTGATACTGGCCTATTATGCGAAAGAAGGATTTTTCCGGACATCGGCTGGCAGCGCAGAAGAACTGATGAGTCAGGTGATGTCGTCTACCGTGGAAAATCTGGGGACGTTAAGCTTCTGGGCCATGATATTGGGATATGTGATTCTGATACCGGTGTTCTGGCACATGCACCGGAAGGATCTGCATCAGGACAGAGTGCTGGGTTATGAGACGGCGCATGGAAAAGTTCCTGCGGTTTTGTATGTAATTTTGATTGCAGCCGGTGCAGCTTCCTGTCTGGCGGCTTCAAACATGATCTCCATGAGCGGACTGGTTGAAACCTCGGAAAACTATGCTGCTGCGGCTGATACATTGTACAGTGCCGGTCTCATACCCGAACTGATCGGTCTGGGCGTGATTTCACCGGCTGCGGAGGAACTGCTGTTTCGGGGACTTGTCTACAGGCGGTTTCGGGAATTTAATTCCGTGGTTGGCTCCATGATCTGGGCGTCCCTGCTTTTTGCTCTGCTTCACGGTAATCTGGTACAGGGAATCTATGCATTTGTTTCAGGTTTTCTGATGTGCTATGTATACGAACGGTATCAAAGTCTGAAGGCGCCTGTGGTGATGCATATGGCATCCAATCTGATTGCGGTGCTGGCCAGTGAGACGGGAGTTCTGGATTTTATGTATGCCGGCCAGTCGGTATTTTATGTATCGACATTTATCTGCTGTGCGGTCGTAGTCGCGATGATCTGTCTGATTGAATTATATGTACGTCCGTATACGGAAAGTGTGGAAAATACAAAATAATCAGCGGTTTTTGCGAAAAAGATGCAGAATCAATAGAATAGAAAAGACCGGACAGGGAAGGCTGCGAAAAGCCTGATTCCCTGCCCGGTCTTTTTTTGCAGGAACCTGGGGGAGTTCCTGCGGATCAGAATCAGTTGTTCTGCCGGTTTAGCGCAGATAGGTGACGTACTTTACAGGTGTATCGTAATCGATATTTGAGATTTTACAGTCATCTCTGGAATTTGCTTCGTGAACAATTTTTCCGTTTCCTATATAAATAGCCACATGGCAGATGGAACTGCCGCCGTTTTTATAGAATACAAGATCTCCCACCTGAAGCTGGCTGCGGCTGATGGAGCGGCCGCCTGCTGCCTGAGAAGTTGATGTTCTGGGAATGCTTACTCCGTACAGTTTATAAATGGACTGTGTGAAACCTGAGCAGTCAGCGCCGCTTTTCAAACTGGTTCCGCCCCATACATAAGGCAGTTTTCCGACATATTTCTGAGCGGTTGCAGCAATGGAAGCGCCTGCAGAAGCAGAAGAACTGCCGGTAGAAGATGTGCTTCCGGAGGAGGAACTGCTTCCTGAACTGCTGTTAGAAGAAGAACCGGTATTAACGGCAGTTGCTGTTTTCAGGGATACACAGAAATCAATGTAATCCTGAGCAACATATCCTGTCTTTGTGCTTCCGTTCTGTGTAACTGTAATTTTAGAAAACGTCAGTCCGTCTTTACCGGATACATTTTTCTTTGCAACGCTCATGGTAGTGCCCTGCGGCAGTACCGTTAAAGTTGCGCTGGCTGTGGTGGCGCTCTTTCTCAGGCGAAGGCCGGAAGCGGTAACTTTTGCGGCCGGTGATCCCACATCAGCTGCAATTTTTGCAGCGGAAGAACCTGTAGCAAAATAAGCTGCCTTTACATAGCCGGTTACAGAACCGGAGCTTATGTAGTACCAGGTACCATCCTCCCCGTTAACGGTTTTCTTAATAACAGCGGCAGTATTGTCGTACATTTTACCGACAACTTTTCCGCTGGTGGAAGCTTTGCTTCTGACATTAACATAACTGTTAACCTGAGCGATTGCCACATCTTCAAATGATGAATCGGTATCCCGTGTTATGCTGGCCGCAGAAACATGAATACTGCCCAGTCCAAAGAGCAGTATCAGAATGGCTGCACCGAGAAACGTGTGCAGGATATTCTGTCTTTGCGTAATCATTCATTACCTCCTGTCGTATAAAATTTTTGTAAATATTTGTATACCTGTTCAGGATCTGACGCAGGACACTGTGGATTCTCATGATGCGGCATATCTGCCAAACAGGTGCATATATGTATAAGTATTACGAAAGGTTTATTACATAAATGTTACAAAAGATTTACGATATATAGATGTTTGAGGAAAGGAGAAAGTTTTAAAAATAATGAAATTAGTAAAAAACAGAATAAAATGTGAGAAATTTGTGAGGTATAAAGGAAAATTGTGTCAGAAAATAAAAAACAGATACAAAAAAAGGTCTGTACAAAATGTACAGACCTGAAGTAGCGGAAGGGAGATTCGAACTCTCGACACTACGGGTATGAACCGTATGCTCTAGCCAACTGAGCTATTCCGCCATATGATGGGGCCTATAGGGCTCGAACCTATGACCCTCTGCTTGTAAGGCAGATGCTCTCCCAGCTGAGCTAAGACCCCGAATCATGTGTCCCCAGCGGGTTATCATCGCTGACGACTTTCACAGTATAACTCAAAAACTCCATATTGTCAAGCGGAATTTTTGAAATTTTTGAAAGATTTTACACTGTTTATACAAGTAAGGTAATTGCCTGTGCTGCGATCCCTTCCTGACGTCCGGTAAATCCCAGACCTTCCTCTGTTGTTGCTTTGATGCAGACCTGATCTTCTGAAATCCCCAGAGCATCTGCTACGTTCTTTACCATAGCAGGGCGGTAGGGAGCCAGTTTGGGGCGCTGGGCAATGATAGTGGCGTCAATATTGCCGATGGTAAAGCCGTGTTCCTGAAGAAGCATGCCTACATGCTTTAACAGAAGAATGCTGGAAATCCCTTTGTACTGAGGATCTGTATCGGGAAAATGCTGACCGATATCACCGAGAGCAGCAGCGCCCAGAAGGGCATCCATAATGGCGTGAACAACTACATCGGCATCAGAATGCCCCAGAAGACCTTTTTCGAAGGGAACAGAAACGCCACCAAGAATCAGATCACGTCCTTCTGTAAGACGATGAACGTCATAACCCATACCAATTCTCATAAAAATCTCCATTCCGCCGCCTTCCAGTTGGCGGCACAAATAGTGATGAAAGTGTTTCACTTCTCCGCTCTTTGGCTTACAATAGTTAGTAAGAAGCTACACTACAAAGCACGGTAGGAGAAGTTGTAAAAACTTTCT
>JAQYDI010000111.1 GCA_028724245.1 Lachnospiraceae bacterium | reverse complement strand
AATGTGCATGCCTGGTGATAACGTAGAAATGACAATCGAACTGATCCACCCCATCGCTATGGAACAGGGTCTTAAATTCGCTATCCGTGAAGGTGGACGTACTGTAGGTTCAGGTTCTGTTGTATCTATTATTGAATAATTATAGTTTGTTATCATAATAAACTTATAAAACGACCCCGGAGGCTTATGTCTCCGGGGTTTTGACGTTTCTGCGGATATGGAAATAATAACGAATGGGGATCGCAGGCTGTTGAGTTTTCATTCTTCTGCAGATGCCTGTGATAACAATATGATAACAGAATCTGTGGTTCTTAAGTAAGATCATAGACTTTGACAGCTTTTTCTTCTGTTCCTTTCTTTACAATCGTATGGCAGCCAATGGTTGTACCCATGGCCCGGAGCTTCCATTCTTCCTGTACAGCTTCCAGCTTTTTCATTTCTTCCCTGCGCTTCTGTTCATCTTCGATAGCAAGGATTTCTGTTTTATCTTTCTCGTAAACATTTTTAAACTGGCACCATTTCCGGATAAAATCCTGAAGGGTTGGATTTTTGAACGAGAATCCAACGGTACCGGCCGTGTTATCCACAGAATCCACAGGGGATAAGGTCAGTTCCACCGAATCGTCAATTGCAAAAAGAAGTGCAAGTACATCTCCCACTGTTTCTATATTAAAATCAAGAAAAATACTTACGTTCAGTCCCAGTGCAGAAGCGATTTTTTCCAGCTGATCCGGCTTGGGATTTCTGATGCCCAATTCATATTTTCGTATCGTTCCCACATTGATACCTGACAATTCTGCAAGCTGCACCTGGCTTAGCCCCCGAAATTCCCGGTAAGCACGGATTTTTTCACCAATCATCAGGAAAACCTCCTTTATAGATATTTTGTGTCTCTATTTTATCACAAAAGTGAATGATAGGAAAGAAAAAATACTCGATAAAAAATACGAAAAAGATTCGCAAAAGTATATTGACAAATTCACAAAAGTGAATTATACTGTGGACATGATAAAATTCACTTTTGTGAATGGAAAGGAGAACAAAATGGAAAATAAGTATATGATGGATGTTTATGATGTAATGAATGAACTTGGCGTCAAAAAAGGTAAGGCTTATGCTATTCTCCGACAGTTGAATGAAGAGCTGGAAAAAGATGGGTATAAGTCAATTCGTGGTAAAATCCCAAGACCTTATTGGGAAACAAAATTTTATGGATACACACGATTACCTGTATAAAGGAAAGGAGATCAGATATGTCCGCTTACAAAGATGAAAAGCAGGGAACATGGTATGTTATATTCCGGTATATCGACTGGACCGGAAAGAAAAAGCAGAAGATGAAACGGGGATTCCGGACAAAGAAAGAAGCTGTAAAGTTTGAGAATGAGTTCAAAAGAACAGTTGCAGCTGACATGGATATGCAGATCGGCAGTTTTGTGGAGATTTATTTTGAGGATAAAAAGAATGAATTGAAGAAAAGTTCTGTCAGAAACAAAAAGCACATGATCAATAAGCATATTCTTCCTTATTTCGCTGAAAGAAAGATGAATGAAATCACTCCTGCGGAGATTATTCAGTGGCAGAATACCGTTCATGAAAAGGGTCTCAGCAAGACCTATGAGCGGATGCTGCAGAATCAGCTGAATGCACTGTTCAATCATGCGGAGAGAATTTACAATCTGCAGAAAAATCCCTGTAAAAAAGTAAGGCGCATGGGGAAGGCGGATGCAGACCGTCTGGATTTCTGGACAAAAGCGGAATACGATAAATTCATCGCATCGGTAGATGAAAGTGACACTCATATGATGTTTGAAATCCTCTTCTGGACAGGGATTCGTGAAGGAGAACTGCTGGCACTGACTCCGGCAGATATTGATCTGGAAAATAATCTGCTCCATATAACGAAGACTTACCAGCGGATGGATGGAAAAGATGTTATTACTGTTCCAAAGACGGATACTTCAATTCGAACCATTACGATCCCGAATTTTCTGAAAGAAGAAATGAAAGCGTATATCTACCAGCATTATGGGATACCGGAAGAGGAAAGATTGTTTCCCATTGTCGCAAGAACGCTTCAAAAGCGTATGAAAAAGTATATCAGGCTGTCAGGAGTGAAAGAAATCCGTGTCCATGCATTACGGCACAGCCATGTGGCCTATCTGATCAAGCAGGGGGTACAGCCTCTGATCATCAAAGAAAGGCTGGGGCATAAAGACATTAAAATTACACTGAACACCTATGGACATTTATATCCTTCCCAGCAGAAAGAGATAGCAGATATGCTGGATGAAAAACGAAAGGAGGAATGTTAGATGGCAGAGGATAAAAAAACGACTGTTCAGGATGCATCTGTTGGCGCAGATGCTGAACAGCCGCTTAAAAAATTTCGCAGAAACATTATAACAGATATGCCACGGTCAGGTAAACAGGAAATTTCAGAAAATGGTAAAAATACTGCAGACTGCCCGGAGAAATCCGGGCATGGGGATCTGAAAACAGTTTCCATGACAGAATTATATGATACTGTTTATTCCCCCAAAATACCGGTGGTTGATGGATTTCTTTATACAGGCATCTACCTTTTCGCAGGTGCTCCCAAAGTAGGCAAATCATTCTTTATGGCGCAGCTTGGTTATCATGTAGCAACAGGAGCCCCTTTATGGGGATACCGGGTGTATCAGGGAACGGTGCTGTATCTGGCACTCGAAGATGTTTATGCCAGACTGCAGAAACGGCTTTCCCGGATGTTCGGAGTCGAAAGCAGTGATTCATTTTACTTTGCAACACAGGCGAAGACATTGAATGAAGGTCTCGACCGGCAGTTGGAGAATTTCATGAAGATGCATCCGGATATCCGTCTGATCATCATTGACACCCTGCAGAAAATCCGGGAGATTGGCGGTGACCGTTACAGCTATGCCAGTGATTATGAGATTGTCACAAAACTGAAAGCATTCAGCGATAAATATAATATTTGTCTGTTGGTGGTTCATCATACCAGAAAAATGGAATCGGATGACAGTTTTGACATGATTTCCGGCACCAATGGCCTTCTGGGAGCAGCAGATGGAGCCTTCATCATGCAGAAGAAAAAACGCACGGATAATACAGCTGTTATGGATATTGTTGGGCGTGACCAGCCGGATCTGGAGATAACTCTTGAATTTGACCGGGAACGGTGTATCTGGAACCTGAAAAAGATGGAGACAGAACTTTGGAAGTCTCCGCCTGATCCCATACTGGAAGCTGTATCGCAGCTGGTGACGGACGAAGTTCCCCAATGGAGCGGAAGTCCTTCTGAGTTACTGGAAAAAATACCTGTAGTAAATATGCCTGCAAATGTACTGACAAGAAAATTAAATATAAGTGCAGAACGACTTTTCAATGAATACGGTATCCGATATGAAAACAAACGAAGCCATCATGGCAGAATTGTGAGTCTGCTGCTTGTTTCACAAAAAACGTGACGATATGTGACGGTTGTGACGGTATTTGAGATGGCAGAACCGATATATAAAATATCGTCACTATCGTCACAACCGTCACAACCGTCACGGAAAGGAAAAGAAACGATGAAAAACGTACAGATTTCATATGATTTGTTTATAGCTTTACTGCAATACCATCTGGTTCAGGATAACAGCAATGAGGATACAATTAAACAGATGCTGGGGGAGAAACTGGATGCGATGGTGAGACGTGAACTGTATGGAAAGTACAAAACTGCCTCAACAGAAGCAGAACGTGAAAAAGCACGCAGGGAATATCTGGACAGACGTGGGATAGGCAGCGATTTCAGATGGTAATTTCTGCTACGGATCAGAAACAGGTGCGTGTCACGCTCCTGTGAAAATAGTGAGAAGAAAAAACAGGAACGGTTTTTAACAGAAAGGGGATGCAGCGAATGAGAGAAGGAAGACTGGGATATAACAGCAGAAACGGCAGATATGGTTTACTTGCAATGGACCTGTGGCTGGATACGG
Source organism: Lachnospiraceae bacterium (assembly GCA_028724245.1). Taxonomy (GTDB): domain Bacteria; phylum Bacillota; class Clostridia; order Lachnospirales; family Lachnospiraceae; genus TWA4. The sequence goes on along the minus strand of JAQYDI010000111.1, from coordinate 2,574 downwards.
GTTTTCACTGTGGTGAATGTCTGGAAGTGATGGTGGACGATAAGTGGGTGAAGACCAGAATGGAAATGGATCCTGCCCGGAACTGGTATCTGGTGGGAACACCCTATCGTGGGAATCTGGAATATATTCGGGCAAGGATATAGAAGGATGCGGGGATGCCGATGCTGTATCACTGGTGGATGAAATAGCTCCCCGGCATACGGAACGAAGAAGTGCATGTACCTGAAACACCGACCGGAGGGAGGTGAAGCCCCCGGCAGGGCGCAAAGGCACTTTTGATGGGCGGGACGGCTGTCAAAAGTGCTTTTGCGTTACTCTTGGCAAGAGTAACAGAACCTGACGTACCCGGAGTGAATTTCTTTTTTGCCGTATCCGGCATCAGATAAAAAGGAGAGTAGAAATATTGAAAAGAACAATCAGTGCAATGGTGGGAGAAGGGTCTGTAAACCATAACTCCCGTAAGTTTATTGCTGAAAATATAGACTGTACACGGACACATTTAAACAGGGTATATGTGAATGAAGATGTTAAGGCAGTATATCACGAATTATTTGATGATGCGGTTGCCAGATATAATGCCAGGCAGACACGGAAAGACCGCTGTATCAAAGATTATTACAGAAAGATTGATACGGGAAAGCAGGAGAAAACGTTTCATGAGCTGATCATCCAGATCGGAAACAAAGATGATATGGGAGCGATGACGGAAAACGGCAGGCTTGCGGAGCAGATACTGGATGAGTATTTCCGGGGTTTTCAGGAAAGGAATCCAACGCTGCGTGTATTTGGCGCATATCTTCACATGGATGAAGCAACGCCCCATCTTCACATTGATTTTGTCCCTTATATCAGCGGATGGAAGGGAAGGGGAATGGATACGAGGGTATCTCTGAAACAGGCCCTGGGGGCCCTGGGATTCCAGGGAGGGACGAAAAGTCAGACGGAATGGAACCAGTGGGCTGATGCCGAGAAGAAACAGCTTTCCATGGTTATGGCGAAATATGATATGGAGTGGGAGAAAAAAGGCACACATGAAGAACATTTGTCGGTTCTGGATTATAAAAAACAGGAACGTGCCAGAGAAGTAGAGGAACTGGAAGCACAGAAAGCTGTTTTTGAAGCAATCAATCAAACACTGCAGGATCAGATGCTTCAGGCGGAGGGAGAGCTTCAGGAACTGAAAAAGAACCGTGATCAGAAGCAGAAAGAAGCAGAGGCAGCCAGAAAACGGGCAGAGCAGTACCAAAAGAAGCTGAAAGAGCTGGCACCGGAAATCAAAGAACTGGAACGCTTTGCAGTGGAATACTCATCAGACCAGGATCAGCTGCTTCCGGAAGCAGGGATACTGGAAACCGGCAGATCATACCGGGATAAAAAAGCAAAACCACTGGTGAAAAAGCTGGTACAGGTACTGCGCTCGGTATATGGCTCTTATCTGGATATCTGCAGGAAGTATGGAAAACTGCAGCTTCTGTATAATCAGGACATGGATAAAGTGGAGCGTTTGTCAAAAAGGCTTTCCGAAATACTGGATGAGAATAGAAAGCTGCGGGGAAAGGTGGCTGATTATGAACGGGTGAAACGGGTGTTGGGAGATTGGGAAGTGGAGAAAATTGTGAATAAGGCGAAAAGGCAGGAACGAGAACAGAAGCGGAGAGAAGTTATAAATAAACAGGAAGTTCTATGATAAAAAAGTCGATAAAATTTCCATAACATTGTAATATCTGTGAAAATTACGGTACTATATAGATAAGAATACAATTATTGTAATTGTTCAGACAAGAAGGGATGTAATGGAAGATCAGGAAATTATCGCTTTGTTTGGATCAAGATCAGAGCAGGCCATCGTGGAACTTTCGCATAAATATGGAGAAATCTGCAGGAAAATTTCTTTTCATATATTGAGTGATGTGCGTGATGTAGAAGAATGCCTGAATGACACCTGGCTGGGAGTGTGGAATAGTATTCCTCCCAATCAGCCGGATTCATTAACTGCATATATCTGCAGGATGATACGAAATGTGTCCTTGAAAAAATTCCGCTATAATACGGCGCAAAAAAGAAACAGTTATTATGATGCAGCGTTATCAGAGCTGGAGCAGTGTATTCCTGCAAAAAGTAAAGGAATTGAAAATGATGCAGAGGAAGATCTGGGCCTGCTTATAGAGCAGTTTCTGAATTCTCTGTCTCAGCCGGATCGGGTCATGTTTATGAAAAGGTACTGGTTTGCAGAATCGGTGTCGGATATTGCAGGGGAATTCGGGATCAGCGAAAATCATGCAGCGGTGAAGATGCTGCGAATCAGGAATAAGATGAGAAAATTTCTGGAAAGGGAGGGCGTAGTATTGTGAAGAAAAAAAGTGCAGATGAAATACTTTCCGATGCAATCGGTAAGGTCGGTGACCGGTATGTCCTGGAGGCATTGAATTATGATGCCGGAAGCAAACGTCAAAAACGGCTGAAAAAGCTGTGCCTGACTGCAGCAGGTGTTTGTCTGGTTGTTGGGTCAGTGCTGTTTGCCTGTCTGAATCAGTCGCAGTCTGTTACGGTATATGCTTATGGATCCAATCAGCA